>WFVT01000369.1 GCA_015491485.1 Candidatus Zhuqueibacterota bacterium | reverse complement strand
GGGCAAAGGGGTGCCGGCTTCGCTGCTGATGGCTAATTTGCAGGCCAGCCTACACGCGCTGATTCATGCGGACATGCCGCTTCACAAAATGGTGGCAAAAATCAATAACATCATTTACAATAACACGGCGATTGATAAATTTATTACGTTCTTCATTGCAGTGGTTGACGTCCGGAGCCGAAATCTCACCTACGTGAATGCAGGGCACAATCCGCCCATTTTGATTCATTCATCCCAAAAACGTCATTATCTTGAAACCGGCGGTTTGCTGCTGGGCATGATGCCAAATGTTCACTATGAAGAAGCGACGGTACCATTGCACAAACACGATTGGCTGATCCTTTATACCGATGGCGTCAGCGAAGCCATGAACTCCGATGATCAAGAATTCACAGAAAAGCGGATTGAACGGATCGTGCTCGAGAACCGTGAGCTCCAGGCAGCCGATTTGGTTCAGCACCTTGCTGAAGCCGTCATCCGGTTTTCCGGCCATGCGCCGCAGGCGGATGACATCACCCTTGTAGCCATGCACATACATTGACCTTCAATTCAGCCCATAAAACATGAAATTATTCGAATACCGTTTTTATTGATTGCAGGAAAGACTGGATCCATTATGGCAGACATTTTAATCGCAGACGATGAACGCTCGATTCTGATTTTGCTGGAAGAACTATTGAAGAAAGACAAGCACCGGGTGGATGTGGCGACCAGTGGCACTCAGGCCTGCGAGAAAATCGCGCAAAACCACTATGAATTGGTGGTGACCGATTTGCACATGGATAAAAAATCCGGCATTGATGTGCTGAAAGCCGCCAAGGAAAAAAATCCGCTGACCGAGGTGCTGATTCTCACCGGATACGGTTCCATTACATCGGCGGTGCAAGCCATGCAGCTTGGCGCTTTTGAATATTTGACCAAGCCCATTGATCTCCAGGAATTTCGGATGAAAGTCGGCCAGGCTCTGGAACGCCGCGATCTTCGCCTCGAAATTGAGCGGCAAAAGCGCGAATTAATGGCTCATCAAGAAATGATTCAACGGGATTTGAAGCTGGCCGAACAGGTTCAACAAAGCCTGGTGCCCTCATCCATTGATGCCGAACAGTTTCAGATTGCCGTTCGTTACTCTCCGATGATCGGAGTGGGAGGGGACTTTTCGGATATTTATTATGACGATAACGAAATCTACATGACCATTGTTGACGTGACCGGCCACGGCATCACCGCAGCACTTTTGGTCAACCGCATCTGTATGGAAATTCGCCGTCTGGTTCGTGAGCAGCTCGAACCGGCATCCATTCTATACCATCTGAATGATTTCATTACCGACTCATTCAAGGGCACGGGCATGTTTCTCACCATGTTCAGTGCTGTTATCAATTTAAAAACCGGTGCATTTCGCTATTCCGGCAGTGCCCATCCTGCACCGCTGTTGTGGCGCAGAAACACCAATCAAATTGAGCTGCTTGAATCCCAGAATCCCATCATCGGGTTTCAGAAAACCGGCCAAAAACAATTTCGACAGGATGCGACCGTCATCCGGCCGGGCGATAAACTCATTCTCTATACCGACGGCATCATCGAAGTGGAAAACAAGCAGAAGCAGCCGCTTGGCATTGCCGGATTAAAAACGCTGTTTCAGCCGGTTATTTTTCTCAATGCCGAGGAAATTGCTGACATGGTGATGAAAGGCGTGAAAAATTACGCGCATGGCGCACAGCGCGATGATATCTATCTCATCGTCCTTGCCATGAATTGACCCTGCTCTCACAGCCATCATTGCAGGATCGGCTTGCTTGTTGGGGTAAAACCGATAACTCCTGTTTTGTCTGCAACCATGAAACGACGACCCAAGTTGCTGCTCATCAATCCCTGGATTACCGATTTTGCGGCTTATGATTTTTGGAGTAAGCCTCTGGGATTGCTTTATCTCGCCTCGGTGCTGGAAAAAGTGGGCGCCCGTGTGGTGCTGCTGGACTGCATGGATCGCCATCATCCTGCGTTGGCGGCAAGCGGCTTGCAGCATAAAATAAAAGACCGGCGCTATGGAACCGGAAAATATGTGCGAGAAATCATCGCCAAACCGGAAGTGTTTGCGAAGATTCCCCGATACTTCGCGCGGTACGGTTTACCGTTAAACATTTTTCGGGATGAACTCCGGCGTTTAGGGCGTCCGGATGGCGTACTGGTTACCTCTGGCATGACGTACTGGTATCCGGGAGTCCAGACCGCCATCCGCGAAGTCCGAACCCTTTATCCAGATGTGCCGGTTTTGCTTGGCGGAATCTACGCTACATTAATGCCGGAGCATGCGGCAACGCATTCCGGCGCTGACGAGGTGGTCGTGGGAGAAGCCGAACCCCGTATCGTCGAACGGGTCAACACCGTAGCCGGATTGGATTTGCAACCGCTGAAGCTGAACGGGGTCGATGATTACCCGTTTCCGGCGTGGCATCTTTATTCCCGACTGCCATATGCCGTGATCATGACCTCCAGGGGCTGTCCATTGCGGTGCAGCTTTTGTGCATCTTTTGCGATTTCCGGCCGATTCCGCATGAGAGAGCCACAAAGCGTGATCGAAGAATTCATCTGGCTGGCACGGCGATTTAACATTCAGGACATTGCCTTTTACGACGATGCGCTGTTGACGAATTTGCAGCGCCATCTTGTGCCGATTATGCAGGGCATCCGTCGCGCCGGGCTGACATTACGACTGCACACGCCCAACGGACTTCAATGCAAACTAATCGATCCGGAACTGGCAAAGGAAATGTATGCCACCGGATTTCGCAGTATCCGGCTCAGCCTGGAAAGTGTGGACGACGAACGCCAAAAAAAGGACATGAGCAAAAAAGTCACCGCCGAGAGTTTTGTGCGCGCTGCACAGGCTTTTCACGCGGCAGGATTTTCCGTTCACGATATTGACGCTTACGTGATGATGGCCCTGCCGGGGCAGCCGCTGATTGAAGTGCTGCGCACCATGGCGTTTGTACACGCACAGCGCGTGGGGATTCGCCTCGCGGCTTTTTCTCCCATTCCCGGCACCGTGGATTATCAGCGCGCGCTGGTTGCCGGATATCTGCCGTCCGACTTTGATCCATTGATGACCAACAACTCCGCGCTTCCCATCAAACCGGCCCATTTGGATTATGAAACATTCAACCGGGTCGCTTTACTCGCCAAAACCCTCAACCAGTATTTGCGGGAGCATGGAAAACCCATGGACCGGGAAAAGCCGGTTCTGGATCGGCTGTGCCGTTCCTTTACCGAGCATGAATTGTATGAGGCGGGAGACGTGCCGCATGCATCGGCACCGGTTTGCTAATCCATTTGCATAGAGGAGGAGAGACCATGAAAACGCTTTTGGGGCTGGTGATTTTGCTTGCCATAACCACCACCGGTTGCCAACAGCAGCCGGAGAGTCGGCCGCAAAAAATCATCATCCAGACTGACGAGGCGCCCAAAGCCATCGGGCCATACAGCCAGGCGGTGCTGGTTGGCGAAACGCTGTATTGCTCCGGACAAATTGCTCTCGATCCCAAAACCGGAAAGCTGGTACAGGACTCGATTGAAGCCGAAACCCGCCAGGTGCTGGAGAACCTTGGCGCGGTTTTGCGCGCAGCCGGAATGGACTACCGCAATGTGGTCCGCGCCACGGTCTATTTGAGCGACATCCGGCATTATCAGGCGGTGAATCAAGTGTATGGCGAGTATTTTGGCGATTCCAAACCCGCACGGGCGGCAGTTCAAGTGGCTGCGCTCCCCAAAGGGGCGAACGTGGAAATTTCGTGTATAGCCAGAAAGGTGCAATGAAACCCAGGAAACTGATTTCGCTTTTGACCGATTTCGGCCTTCAGGATGGTTATGTCGGGGCCATGCATGGCGTGATTCATTCCATTTGCCCCGACATCCGGATTATTGATTTGACGCATGGGGTCCCGCCGCAAAACGTGGAAGCCGCTTCATTTTTGCTGCGCGCCCATTCTCGTTATTTTCCCCAGGGCGCCATATTTGTCGCGGTCGTGGATCCCGGGGTAGGTACCCGGCGTGATATCCTTTTGGCCACGGATGAACGCTGCTTTTATATCGCTCCCGACAACGGCTTGCTGAGTTTTCTCCAAAACCGCCCTGGCGTACGGTTTTATGCCGCCCACAATCCTAAATATTGGCTGCCCTCGGTATCACAAACCTTTCACGGCCGCGATATATTTGCTCCGCTGGCGGCGCATCTCGCAAATGGTGTCCCCTTTCAAACGCTGTTTCAGCCCAAAGAGCATATCCAACCGTTGGAACAGCCCGAAGCGGAAGATCTGGGCGATGCCATTCAAGGACGGATCATTTATCAAGACCGGTTCGGCAATCTGGTGACCAATATTGCCCGAGAGCGGCTCGGTGAGCGAGAACCGGCATACGTGCAGTTTGGCGAGGATTTGCAGTTGCCGCTGGTGAATAACTACGCCGCCGTACCGTCAAACGCGCCGCTTGCAATTTGGGGCAGCTTTGATTATCTTGAAATAGCTGTGAACCACGGAAATGCCGCGCAAACGTTCGCATCGCGGCTACAGTTGCCGGTAATATTAAAGCTGAAACCATAAATTTATCGGTCCGTCGGTTCCGTTAACCGTAAAACCCATGCTGCACGCATAACTCAGACAGGCTGAGATCATCATGGAAGAACCGGAAATTCGCCGAATAGAAGAATATTACCGCCAATTCAACATGTACGAACCACCCCGGCGCCGGTGGATCGATCGGATTTTGAGCGGACATAAACCGCATGTCAATTTGATTTTATTTATTTTAACGTTTCTTACCACATTCTGGACCGGCTATTATCACGGCAATAAAATCAGTTCCGGCCTGTGGTATAGCATCGGGATAATGAGTATTCTTTTGGCCCATGAAATGGGCCATTACGTTATGTGCCGAAAATACGGCATCCGTGCCACACTGCCATTCTTTATCCCATTTCCGCCGTACATCAATCCATTTGGAACCATGGGTGCCGTCATCCGGATGGAAGGCCGAATTCCCAACCGGCGGGTTTTGTTTGATGTCGGCGCAGGAGGGCCCATCGCCGGTTTGATCCCGACCTTGTTGGCGATCTATTTTGGCTTACAGATGTCCGAAATCATCCCGACGCGGGAATTGAGCGAAGGCATGTTTTATCTGGGAGATTCCCTTTTGTTTAAAGGCCTGACCCAATGGGTGATCGGGCCGCTATCGCAGGACCAGGATGTGGTGCTGCATCCTCTGGCTTATGCGGGCTGGGTAGGCCTGTTCGTGACCGCTCTGAATTTACTGCCGATCGGGCAACTGGACGGCGGCCACGTACTGTATGCCCTGTTCGGTGAAAAAAGTCAGTATATCTATCCGGCCATCTTAGGCGCCTTTGCCGTGATTTGCATTTTCTTTTATATTGGCTGGTTACTGCTGATTATTTTGATCATGTGGATGGGATTCCGCCATCCTCCGACGCTGGATCCATTCACTCCGTTGGATCCCGTACGAAAATATCTTGCAATCTTCGTATTTGTGATCTTTATTTTGTCGTTTACGCCGGTTCCTTTCAAAATCATTTATTAACAAAGCATGGCTATGGCTCACGAAACAACCCGATTCACGGTGGTCGGCATCGGAGAAATTCTCTGGGATATTTACCGGGAAGACCGATATTTAGGCGGAGCACCGACCAACGTTGCCATTCATGCCACTCAGCTTGGGGATCAGGGAATCATAGTGTCGCGCATCGGCAACGACGGGATGGGGGAGGAGCTTATCCGGGTGCTGAAAAAGAAAAAGGTCGTAACGGATTATTTGCAAATTGATCGCAAAAAAGGCACCGGAAGTGTCCACATTTCGCTCAGCGTGAGTGGCGAACCGCATTTTTACTGCACCGACGATGTGGCCTTTGATTATCTTCAATTCACCCCGGCGTTAAGTAAACTTGCAGAAGAGGCCGATGCCGTGGTATTCGGAAGTTTGGCACAGCGCAATCCGGTATCGCGCGAAACCATCCAAAAATTTATTCAAAAAGCCCGGGGTGTTTGTGTTTTCGACCTCAATGCGCGCCAGGTCCACGGCGATTTTTCTGAGATCGTACGAAATTCTTTGGAATACACCCGGATTTTAAAAGTGAATGAAGAGGAAATGGATCTTCTGAAAAAAGTCTTTCACAAAGAAGGCGATCCGGATATCGCATTTTGCCGCATGCTGATGCAGCAATTTCCGATTGAATTTGTCGCTGTCACCCGCGGTGAAAAGGGCGCCGCACTGATCTACCCCGATAAAATTTACATGGACGAAGGCGTGCCTGTAAAACCGGTGGACAGCACCGGCGCCGGAGACGCGTTTACCGCAGCCATGCTGCATGCCTATTTGCGTCGGCAAGGTCCGGAACAAATGGTTGCATTCGCCAATCTTGCCGCGGCTTATGTGTGCACTCACCGAGGCGCTACACCGCCCATGAATCAGAAAACTTTGAAAGTGTTTGCCGAACAACACCAAAAGCGGCAGGCATGATACGGTCATTCCCTTTACTTGATTTTCTCTATTGCTGTGATTATCTGGCAATGATCCGGTGCAAGTTGATTGGATAGCGGTTTTTGAATCATTACCCTTTGTTTACCATGGGATTGAATCGGAGGACATTTTTTCGACAGGCACTCGGCTCGTTTTTGTTTCTGAGCGGCTGGCGCTCCCGCGGAACCGGCGCCTCCCTGCCGGCTTACTCCGCCCAAACCTCCCGACAGGATGCCCGTTTCTGGTCAATGGTTCGCAAACTCTTTCCCCTCAGCGAGGACCGCATCTATTTCAATGCCGGCGGTCTCGGGCCCACACCGTATCCCGTTCTTGAGGCCATGGATGCCTTGCGGCAAAAGCTGGAATCGATTGGAGAAACCGGGCATCATTATCATGAACCGGTGCGCCGGAAAGTAGCGCATTTTCTGGGAGCCGACCCGGAAGAGATCGCCTTTACCCGCAATGCAACCGAAGGGATGAATTTCATTGCGCGCGGAATCCCATTACAACGCGGCGATGAAATTGTCACCACCACCCATGAACATCCCGGAGGGGCCATGCCCTGGCTGGCTCTGGCAAGCGAAAAAGGTCTCCAAATTCGATTGTTCGAGCCGGATAACGATCCGGAAATCTTCATGGCCAATCTTAAGCGGGCGGTCACGCCCAAAACCCGCGTCCTGATGTTCAGCCATGTCACCTGTACGCTGGGCACGGTTTTTCAAGCCCGTGAGATTTGCGCCTGGGCCAAAGCACGCCGCATTATCAGCGTCATTGACGGCGCTCAGGCAATAGGGCAAATTCCGGTACAGCTAACCGACATCGGCTGCGATTTTTACACGGCAAGCGGCCATAAATGGCTTCTCGGTCCCAAAGAAACCGGTATTGTTTACATTTCCAAAAGCGCACGACCTGATTTTCAGCCAAGTTTTGTGGGGGCTTATTCTGACCAACGGTACAGTTTGGACGATTTGGCGTTGGAATTTCGCCGGGATGCGATCGTCAACGAATATGGCACCCGGGATGCGGCAAAGGTCTGGGGGCTGGGGGCCGCCATCGATTTTATTCAAAGTTTGGGGCAACGCACGTATTTTCGCCGCATTCAACATTTAAGTGGTGTTCTCAAATCATCGCTCCAGTCATTGCACGGTGTGGAACTTTTGACGCCGCTTACAAAAGAGCAATCAGCGGGTATCGTCACCTTTCGGCTGATCGGTCGCGATTACCGGGATGTGTCCCGACAGCTTATGCAACAATATCGGATTCGGGTGCGCAATGTGAGCGAGCACCAGATTAACGCCATTCGCGTTTCCTTGCATATTTACAATTCCGAGAAAGAGATAAACCGGTTGATAAATGCGCTTGAAACCATGTTGAAAGGATGACAAACGTGAAACTGGCAATCAAAGGCGGAGATCCGGTTCGTAAACGGCCGTATCCGGAATGGCCGATCTGGAACGATGCTGAGCGGGACGCCCTGAATCGCGTCCTGGAAAGCGGCAAATGGGGCAGTTTGAACGGAAAAGAGGTGAACCATTTCGAAAACGCATTTGCAAAATATCAGGGTGCCGAATTTGGTATCGCGGTCACCAGCGGCTCCACGGCGCTGGAGGTCTCGCTGCGGGCGGTGGGAATCGAGGCGTTTGATGAAGTGCTGATTCCGGCTTATACCTTTGTAGCCACGGCCACCGCGGTGCTGGTAAACGCTGCTATTCCAGTATTTGTCGATATCGATCTTGAAACCTACAATATTTCGACATCTTCATTGGAGCAAGCCATTACGCCCAACACCCGCGCCATTATGCCGGTGCATTTTGCCGGCCGTCCGGCCAATATGGATGAAGTTGAACAATTCGCACGCGATCACGGTCTTCATATCATTGAAGATGCCGCCCAGGGTTGGGGAGCGCAGTGGCGCGGACAGGGCGTTGGCACTTTTGGCGATTTCGGGTGCTTTAGTTTTCAGTCATCCAAAAATATTTCTTCGGGTGAAGGCGGCATCATTCTGACCAACGATGAAGAATTGGCCCGGATGGCGGCGAGTTACATGAATTGCGGTCGGGTGGAAGGAGGGATCTGGTACGCTCACTACCATCTCGGAAACAATTACCGAATGACGGAATTTCAGGCTGCGGTGCTCAGTAGTCAGTTATCGCGGTATGACGAGCAGTTGCAACAACGCCAACGCAATATGGAATTGTTGGACAGGGCGCTGCAACATCTCAACGGTGTACAGCCGCTGACTCCGGATGCGCGCATTACCCGACATGCAGGCCATATTTATATTTTTCGGTATCAGGCCGAAGCCTTTGATATGTTGAGCAAAGAAGATTTTGTTTCAGCGTTGCAGGCGGAAGGCATCCCGTGCAGCGGTGGATATTCTTTGCCGCTTTATAAACAACCGGTATTTCAAAATCAGTCTTACGGACCGTTTACCAAGCTGCTGAAAGATAAGGCCGCCTATCAGGATATATTTCTGCCGAATACAGAAAAAGCCTGCAAAGAGGAAGCGGTTTGGCTGCCGCAACGTCTGCTGTTGGGCACGGAAAACGATATGCAAGACGTGGTGCGCGCCATTGAAAAGATTTATGAAAACCGCCATGAATTAATTTAGACCTCGAATCAGCCGTTATCACAGGCTTCAAGCTCACAGGAGTGTTTAACCATGGATTTTCAATTTCCCGATCGCGTGCAACTCGGCCTTTATCCAACTCCGCTCACACCTGCCACCCGGTTGAGTGAGGCGCTGGATGGGCCCGAAATTTATATAAAACGCGATGACCTCACCGGAGTGACTTTGACGGGCAATAAAATTCGCAAGATCGAATTTCTTCTGGCGGAAGCCCGGCAACACAACGCAGAAGTCATTATCACCTGCGGCGGTGCACAATCCAATCATGCACGCACCACCGCCATTGCTGCCCGGCAATTGGGCATGCGAACGCACCTGGTATTGCGTAACAACGGCGGAAAATCACTGGATGGCAATCTTTTCTTAGACCGCATGGTTGGGGCGGAAATCACATTTGTCTCTGCCGAAGAATACGAGCGCGTGGATGATCGAATGCAGGAGATCGCTGCACAGTATGAAAAAGAGGGGATAAAGGCCTATGTGATTCCGGAAGGCGGTTCCAATGCGCTTGGAGCGATGGGCTATGCATTCGCCATGAAGGAGCTGGCCGATCAAATAAAAAAGAGCAAACAGACATTTGATGCCATTGTTTTGGCCGTCGGATCAGGAGGCACTCAGGCGGGATTGCTCATCGGCAAAATGTTGTTCCAGGTTCCGATCAACATCATCGGCATAAACATTTGTGATGATGCCGCCTATTTTCAGAACCGAATCCGCAGTATTCTCCAAGAAGCCCGGCAACGGTTCTCGCTGCCCGCGCAACTGCTCTCGGAATCCATCCATATTGTGGATGGTTACGTGGGCAAAGGATACGGCCTGAGTCGCCTGGAGGAGATTAAAACCATTAAGCAAGTCGCTGAATTGGAAGGCCTTATCCTGGATCCGGTTTACACCGGCAAAGCCATGTACGGACTCAAAGACCTCATCGCCAAAGGCTATTTTCAAAAGGACCAGAAAATTATTTTTCTGCACACGGGCGGCATATTCGGCCTGTTCCCCAAGCGCAATCTATTTTTTTAGTCTCGCGTTTGGCATGCTCAGGCGGTCACTTTCGGCGGCACATAGTGAATAAAATGATTCAACTGCTGAATTTCGAAATCTTTGCTTTCCAATTCGTAATTGATTAAGTCGCGAACGGACAGCATCCCAATCACCCGGTTTCCATCCACGATCGGCAGATGGCGGATACGAGCCTGTTTCATTTTTTGGAGGCAATCCTGATAGGTATCCCCGGGGCTTGCCACGACTAAATTTTCAGTCATCACATCGCGGACTTTGACATCAGCCGGATTGAGATTCGGCGCTATCACCCGGGTCATCAAATCGCGCTCTGAGAAAATCCCCCGCAATTTTCCGTCTTCCACGATCAAAACCGCTCCAATGCCTTTTTCCGACATGAGCCGTGTGGCTTCCAGTACCGTGGCATCGGGAGATACGGAATACAGCTCACGGCCTTGAATCAATTCACCGATTGTCTTCATGGTGCACCTCCATGAGTTCGTGAATACCTTTGCAGCCCATTGCGAACAATGATAGAAATGCACTTTTGGCTCGCATGGGTTCTATTTGTGTCAGACGTCCTGGAATGGAGCTTTCTGAACGTTACGATACGGTCAGCCGTTCTGGCAAACCGTATCGCAACGATGCTTTCATTGATTTTGAAATAAAGATGGATTCGAGATGTCCATGAAGACGATAATCGGCATGCTGCTCAATTAAATCACATACGATATCCGGGGATTCTCAAGGTAAGAATAGAGGCTGCACGTAACAACATTCAAATTTATGTTAGACCACCGGTCTTCAAATCCCGTCCGAGCGCGTATTCAATATCCAGCACATTGCCCTTCAGACGGTTTTTAGCGTCTTTGCGGTCATCAATAACGATGTTGGTCACGACGCGACCAGCGTCTTCAAACAATTTTTCATGACACTTTCGGACCAAAGCCATGATTTCATCCCATTCGCCTTCCACAATGGTGCCCATGGATGTCAATTGATAATCCAATTCACTCTTTTCGATCAAATCAACCGTTTTGGCGATCAATTCTTTGGTCTCTTCACCGGTGCCAACTGGAATAAATTGAATTTCAGCTAACATGGGTCTCCCTTCTTTAGATCGATAGCCTTGTGCAGTCTTGTTGTATCGGATTGTCACACGTTTTGGTAATAGACAACCGGCCGAATGTGCCTTAAAATTTACCAAAAACTCTCAAAGAAGCAAGTGAAAAATCGTGTTTGTACAAGGGGTTACCTCAAGATTGTATCCAATTTTAGGGTTGATTCTTTCATGAAATGGTTATTGACAAAGGCACCGCATTTGGATATATTAAGCTCACTTTTGCTGAATTTGTAACCGTTTGCGGAGCTCTATCTTTCAGTCCAAAGTTGCTATACGATCCCTTTTCATATACAGCGATTCCCGGCTTCCGGGCGTACTCAAGAAAGTGACCATCCCCCGATTGGATGTTATAGCCCGGCTTAACCAGGCGTTCATCCAAATCCGTGAACTTTTTAGCCGATTGCATTGCGAGTGAAATCGTATTTCGAACAAACCCGTAGTTTAGCTTTTAGTCTCATTGCAATTGCTCCTCTTGTTTTTATTTATGAATTATTGATTATCCAGGTTGGTGCAGGCAATGTCCGGAATGCCGCTGAGAAATTAATCAAAGACGCCTTCGCACAAACCGGCTTGGTTTTTCTCTGGCAGTTGGCGCTGGTGTATGCCGCGTTAACGCTTATTGTCGTATTTATCAGTATTCGAAAACGCCAATTCCAGTTTCCCCGGCCGGCATACTGGGGCGGAATTATCATCGAAAGTTTATTTTATGCCACCTTTTTCGGCCTTTGCGCGCGCTATATTACCCAATTTTTGCTGGCATTGCAGCTCTCGGCGGACGCCACCGGTTCTGAGTTACTGCATGAAATTCTGCTTGGGATTGCCGCTGGCATATATGAAGAAATTGTGTTTCGTTTAATTTTGCTGGGATCCATTTTATTGATTTTTCGAAAGGTCTGGCTGACAAGACCGTTTTTTCATGCTGTCACGGCTTCGGCGATCTCAGCAGCCATTTTTGCGATTTTTCACTATCCTGCCTTTGTGGCGGTTACCTGGGATTCATTTATTTTTCGGCTGGTCGCCGGGTGGTTATTGGGAATGATCTTCGTTTATCGCGGGCTGGCGGTCACCGTTTATACGCACGCCTTTTATGACATCCTTTACATCTTGAATGCCGTATGAGTAAGCAAATCATTCAGTGCCCCAATTGCGGTTTTCAGTGGGAGACTTTCAAAAATCCACTGCCGACGGTGGACATCATTATCGAACGCGGTGGCGCCCGATCGCAGGTGCCGGAAATCGTCTTGATCGAGCGCAAAAATCCACCGAAAGGCTGGGCGCTTCCCGGCGGATTTGTGGATTACGGGGAAAGTGTGGAGGAGGCAGCCATTCGGGAAGCCAAAGAAGAAACCGGTCTGGATGTGGAATTAACTCATTTGCTCGGCGTCTATTCAAGACCTGATCGCGATGAACGTTTTCACACCATTTCCACCGTTTTTGTAGCCAGGGCAACCGGACGATTGCAAGCCGGCGATGACGCTTCAAAAGCGCAATTCTTTGCCACAACGCAACTGCCCCAACCGATTGCCTTTGATCATGCCGAAATTATTGCCGACTATCTTCACTGGAAAAGGGCGGCAGGGGAAGCCAATGTGGATTAAATCCATAAAATGGTATTACCTTTGCGCGCTCTTGCCCTGGTTGCCATTACAGGCGGCGGCCCCTGCAGATTCGCTGGTGATATTATTTACCGGCAATAACAGCGGTCAGATCACCGACTGCGGCTGTGGCGAAGATCCAGCCGGCGGCTTGCTACGGTTAGCGACCGCGGTTGACAGTCTGCGCCGAATCTATCCGTCGGCAATCCTTCTGGATAGCGGTGACTGGCTGACATCTTACCGAAACATCAACCAGGACCGGCTGGTGTTACATGCCCTGCAAAAGATATCGTTCGATGCTTTGGCGATTGGCGAATATGAATTACCGCACAGCAAACCGTACTTATCGCCGTTGTTTGAAGAACTTCAACTCCCATTGGTCTTGACCGATTTTCCGTCGGTCCCCCACAGTCATAAGCAGATGATTTTACACCGGAGCGGGTGGAATGTCCGAATCGTATCCTTTCTGGAGCCAGCCCTTATTCAACGACGCGTTAACGGCCCCGTTGCCTGGCATCATGAATCCTTCATCCGCGCCATTCAAGCAGCCGTCCGGCCAGCCGGGCAGAATCCCGAGCTGTTGATTGCCGTATTTCATCAACTCAACGATTTATCTCCGAATATTCTGAAACTGCTCCCGGAAAATAGCTTGATCATCCGGGGACACTGGCACCGCCAATTTGATCCCGAAACAGACGGTTTCAGACAAGTGGCCGGGCGGTATGTCGTCAATCCCGGTGACAATGGGGAATTTCTGGGCATGGCGATTTTTGATTTGGAAAAAAAGCACTGGAGTGTTTATTTTATTCGATTGAACCGAGCCGTTCCGGAGGATCCGGCACTGGCTGCCTGGCTGAAAAATCGCACATCGAAATTGCAGGAGTAAGCATTGCGACGCTGGTGGTTGATCGGAATTCTTTTTTTGGCGCTATCGACGGCTGCCTTTGCGGTTTACGTTCTATTTTGGAAGCCGCAGGCGGGCGCTGCAGCAAAAACCGTGATTATTCCACGGGGAGCGGGGATCATCCGCATCGCAGCGCTTCTCCGCGAAGAAGGACTTTTGCAGCAGCCGCAAACGTTCCGCTTAGCGGCTAAAATTTTGGGCTATGAAAAGAAACTTAAAGCCGGCAAATATCTGATTCCTGCCAATGCATCCAATATCGAAATTCTTCGCATATTGTATCAGGGCCGGCCGTACGAAGAATCGGTAACGATTCCCGAGGGCGTAACCGCTCGGAAAATCGCGTCCATTTTAGCCCGAAAAGTCAATATCGATTCCAGCGCATTCATGCGGACCGTTTTTGATAGCAGTTGGGCACGGCAGCTCGGTGTACCGGCGCCTGCACTGGAGGGCTATCTTTTTCCTGACACTTATCGATTTTATTGGGGGATATCCCCGGAGGAAGTGACACGGATCATGGTACGGCAATTTTTTGCTCAACTTCCGGATTCCGCTGAAGAAAGAGCGCAGGAATTGGGGTTTTCTTTGCATGAGGTAGTCACCCTTGCATCGATCATCGAAGGAGAAGCCGTTATCGATAGCGAGCGCGCGACTATTTCTGCCGTTTATCACAACCGGCTGAAACGGGGAATGTTGTTGCAGGCCGATCCCACCATTCAGTATATTATCCCGGACGGTCCCCGCCGGCTGCTGAAGCGGGATTTGCAAATCGATTCTCCTTACAACACCTATAAATACCGCGGCTTGCCCCCGGGACCGATAAACAATCCCGGCAGGGAATCCATCATTGCGGCATTATATCCTGCGGATGTACCTTATTTGTATTTCGTCGCCCGGGGCGATGGGTCTCATATTTTTAGCACCACCTATGCGCAGCATCTGCGCGCAAAACGGGCGTTTGACCGAATTCGCAGGCAGGTAGCGAAACAAAAAAAGAAGCAAGCCAATAGGGGGCAATAAGTGGAATCATCCAATATCAACCACTTAGTTGAGGGCTTGAATCCGGAACAGCGGCGTGCCGTTCTCAGCGGAGACGGGCCGGTGCTCGTGCTTGCCGGTGCCGGAAGCGGCAAAACCCGGGTGCTGATTCAGCGAATCGCGTACTTGATCGCAACCGGGAAAGCTACTGCCGACGAAATTATGGCTGTGACTTTCACCAATAAAGCTGCAGGTGAAATGAAAGAACGGCTGCAGCGCCTGGGATATGCGCATCTGCAGCATTGTTGGATCGGTACGTTTCACAGCCTGGGGGCGCGCTTGCTGCGCCGTGAAGCGGCTCACCTCGGCATGCAAACCAGCTTCAATATTTACGATACCGACGACAGCCTGCAATGTATCAAGCTCATCCTCGAAGAGTTGAACATCAACAGTGACTTTCTCCCGCCAGCGGTTGCGGCCCGCTACATCAGTCAGGCTAAAAACGCTTTTGTTTTGCCGGATCAATTCAAGCTCATGGTGGAAAATGAGCGGATGAAACTCAGCGCCGATGTATATGTTCGCTATGTTCAACTGCTTCGCAAGAATAACGCGGTGGATTTTGACGATTTACTGCTGCTGCCCGTTCAGCTCTTTCTGGAATTCCCGAACATCCTCGAATACTATCAGGAAAAATTCCGCTATATTTTGGTGGATGAGTATCAGGATACGAACCGGGCACAATATCACTTTCTCCGGCTTCTGGCCCAGAAGCACCGCAACCTGTTTGTCGTCGGCGATGACGACCAGTCGATTTACCGCTGGCGCGGCGCGGATTTGCGCAACATACTGGATTTTAACCGCGATTATCCTGATTGTCAGATTTATCGGCTTGAACAAAACTACCGCTCCACACAGAATATCCTTGACGCCGCCCATTCGGTCATTGTCAAAAACGAGGGGAGGCATGAAAAAAGACTCTGGACCCAGAAAGAAGCCGGCGAGAAAGTCAACGTCATCGAAGCCGGTTCGGAGAGGGAAGAGGCGGAGGTGATTGTTCAAAAAATCAATGAAGAAATATTAAACCATAAACGTTTCCTGCGCGATTTTGTCGTCCTGTATCGCACCAACGCCCAAAGCCGGGTGCTCGAAGACGCGTTCCGCCGCCACGGGATTCCTTATATCATTGTGGGAGGCATTCGATTTTACGAACGCAAAGAAATCAAAGATGTGCTCGCTTATCTCAAAGTTGTGGCGAATCCGCAGGACTCTATCAGTTTACGGCGGATTATCAATTATCCTCTGCGCGGCATTGGTGAGGCTACCGTGCGGAAAATTCAAACGTATGCTTTGGAGCACCGGCTAACGTTTCTGGAAGCAATGCAATATGCGGATGAGATTGAAAAACTGGGACCGCAAGTCCGGCAGAGCATTAAAGCATTTTACCGGTTTATTATCAAATATATTTCGCTCAAAGATCAAATATCGATCACCGAGCTGGCCAATTCCATGATTGAAGAAACCGGTATTTTGCAGAATTTCAAAGCCGAAAACACACCGGACTCGATTGCGCGGATGGAGAATGTTCGCGAGCTGTTAAATGCGGTTTCCGAATATGCCCGAAGTGTGGACCAGCCGACATTGGAAGGCTTTCTGGAACATGTTTCCCTGATTACGGACATCGATACATGGGACGATCGGGGAAATGCTGTCAGCTTGATGACCCTGCACAGCGCCAAAGG
>WFVT01000368.1 GCA_015491485.1 Candidatus Zhuqueibacterota bacterium | reverse complement strand
GAGTTGTTGGGCACGGGCAAATATTCGGATTTCGAGAAGCCGGAAGCCTGCGGCACCTGCCACGTGGATATCTACATGCAGTGGCAGCAGTCGATGATGTCGCAGGCCTACACGCATCCGTGGGATGAAATCGAATACTTCAAACTCGCGGTGCCGCATGCCGAAAAAGAGCCCAAAGTGGCAGGCGTGAAGGCGGGCTGCAATGGCTGCCATGCTCCCACGGCGTTCATCGCCGGCGATGTGCCGCCGCCACCGCCATCGGCCAATTCCCGCGCCAACGAAAGCGTTTCATGCGATGTGTGCCACACCATCACCGGTTTCAAAGGCGAGGTGCCATTTAATTACAATTACACCATCAAACCCGGCCGGGTAAAATACGGCAACCGTCCCGGACTCAAATCGCCGCATCATGACACCAAAATGAGCGATTTCATCCGCACCACCGAATTTTGCGGCACCTGCCATAACGAAAAAAGTCCGTTCGGTGTGTGGGTGAAAGCCACGCAACTGGAATGGAAAGAGGGGCCGTATGCCAAAGAGGGCGTCCGCTGTCAGGATTGCCACATGCCCGCCGCTCCGGGCCGCAGCGCCAAAATGGCCGAACCTCAGAAAGATGTGCGGCAACATCTATTTCATGGCGCGCATTCGCCGAGCAAACTCCTGGGATCGGTGGAGTTGCGGGCTCATCCGGACCGGCGCGAAGCCGAGCCCGGTGAGGATATTCGCATCACCGTGCAGGCGTTCAATCATAAAGTCGGCCACAAAATTCCCAGCGGCAGCGCCGAGGAGCGCCAGCTCTGGATGACCGTCTTTGCCTACGATAGCGAGGGCAATAAGTACCATCTTCCGGTGGATAAAAAGGGGTTCGAAGGCGAAGAATACACGATTTCATCCAAAACGGCGCTGGCCTATCAGGATATCGGGGACATCCTGGGCATCCCCGATTTCAAGGGATTGGAACGGGATGCGTTGCCGTATGAAGGCGACCGCATTTTCCGACTGCCGTATTTCGATCCCAAAGGCCGCATGACCATCGCGCAGTGGAACACCGCCTCGCTGGGAGTGGATTACCGCATCGGGCCGCGCGAGACGAAAATCGAAACCTACACCTGGACCATCCCGGATGACATCCCGCCGGGAAAGGTCAAAATCGTGGTGGAGATGTGGTACCGCCGGTTGGTGAAATCGGTGGGCGAATATCTGGGAGTACCGGAAGAAGAGATGAAAGCACAGCTCATCAATCGCACCGAGACCTGGTTCGAGGTGCTGGATTGAGTTGAAAATCCTGAACCGAAATTCATTTGAGACCATGAGGTGATACGATGGTAAAAAAAGGCTGGATTTATGCTGTTTTGATGGTATTGAGTGCGAGCCTTTTAGTGGATGAGGCCTCGGCCATTCCGGCGTTCGCGCGCAAATACCGGTTTTCCTGTTCGACCTGCCACGTGGCCGTGCCCAAATTGAAGGATTATGGCGAGGAATTTGCGGCCAACGGCTTTATGCTGCCAAAGGATCAGGAACCCACGCGCGCTTATGTGCGCACCGGCGATGATGAGTTGCTGCTGCAGCGGGAATTACCCATCGCCATCCGGTTCGATATCTGGGCGCAGCTTGCCGACCGCGAAACCGCCAAAAGCGATTTTCAGTTTCCGTATGGCATCAAACTGCTCAGCGGCGGTCCGATCTCCCGGCATGTATCGTATTATTTTTATTTTTATATCGATGAGCGGGGAGAAGTATCCGGCATCGAGGATGCATATGTGCATTTCAACAATATTGGTGGCAGCCGTTTCGATATCATCGCGGGGCAATTTCAGGTGAGTGACCCGCTGTTCAAACGCGAACTTCGGCTGACGCTTGAGGACTACATGATGTACAAAACCGGCAGTCGATGGGCCAGTGCTAATCTAACCTATGACCGTGGCGTGATGGCAAGCTACGGATTCGATTTCGGACTGGATATTTTCGCCGAGGTGATCAATGGCAACGGCATTGGTGAGGCTCAGAACCGGCTGTTTGACAACGATAATTATAAAAACGTGGCGTTCCGGGCATCGCAGAGTCTGGGCGCCCTGCGGTTGGGAGGATTTGTCTATCGCGGGAAGCAGGCCATTCAGGAGGGGATCGCCAGAATCAGCATGATCGGGCCGGACTTTACCCTGTCGCTGCCGAAACTGGAGGTCAATGGTCAGTATCTGTACCGGAAAGACGAAGCCGATCTCCCCAACAGCGCGGTCGGAAAAAATATTATGAAAGGCGGATTTGTCGAAGCCATCCTGATGCCAAAGGGAGATCGTTCTCGATGGCTGCTGACCAGCCTGTACAATTGGATCGATTCCGATTTTGATGAGCTGGATTACCAGACGCTGACGCTGAGCCTGAGTCATCTCGCAGCGCGAAACCTCCGCCTGGTCATGGAGTTTACACACGATCTCAAACACAAAAAGGCGCGACTCTCCTTCGGTTTGGTTTCGGCGTTTTGAGGGAGGATTTCGGAGAGGGGATAGGGCAAAATAAACTAAATGTCCGCTATTTTTTACCGGATGCGACATTGCGAGGAGCGGAGCGACGACGCCGTCCCATGAGCAAACGAAATGTGCGTTTGATTTTATGCTCTCGCCGAGGCGCAGAGTGCGCAGAGTGTTTTCGTTGATTTAGGCTAAGGCTCACCTGGATCACTGCCATTCCATAGTTTGAGGCGTGATGGTTTTTGCAAGCCACGGATTCACGCGGATGGAACACGGATGAATTGTAGCACAAGCTTCCAGCTTGTCATATCCGTGGTCATCGGCGTCATCCGTATGATCCGTGTTCGCTCTTTTTTTTCTCGCAGAGGCGCCT
>WFVT01000367.1 GCA_015491485.1 Candidatus Zhuqueibacterota bacterium | reverse complement strand
GGGCATTTTTTAACCCTGCCAGGGACTGAAGC
The DNA here is from genome assembly GCA_015491485.1 of Candidatus Zhuqueibacterota bacterium. Lineage (GTDB taxonomy): Bacteria > Zhuqueibacterota > Zhuqueibacteria > Zhuqueibacterales > Geothermadaptataceae > Hydrothermovivens. Next base: position 3,977 of record WFVT01000367.1, on the reverse strand, counting down.
CCTGGCAGGGTAATCCACTCTGGCAGGGGGCCAATCCCTGCCAGAGTTAAGCCTGCCCGCTTTCTTCGCAAAATCCATAAGCCGAGATCGGGGCATTTTTTAACCCTGCCAGGGACTGAAGCCCTGGCAGGGTGAAGCCATGGCACTCCGCCTGAGAATGATTTAAAAATAACGATCGATAGCGGCGAAAAACCGCTCCATTTCTTCCTCGGCGCAGAACACATTCGGGGTGATGCGCAGGGTGTTGAGCTCGCTGGTGGCGAACGGCCGCATCACAAAGCCTTCTTTTTCGAACAGCAATCTGGCCACGTCGGTGCTTTTCTGCCCCTTCACTTCCACGGCATACAGGGACGCGCTTATGGGCCAGTGCTGCGGCGAACGCCACTCTAACTTTGGATGCGCCAGCACGCGCTGCCGGAAAAATTGCCACAGATGCCGCAGCCGCGCTTCACGTTTCTCCGCCGCAATGCGCATGTTGAACGCGATGGCATCACCGAGGGCGAGCAACTCTGGCATGTTGCGCGTCCCGTAATCCTCGAAAATTCGCGCCGTGCCCTTCCAGCGCTCTTGTCCCCAGGTCACCCACATGGGGTGAATTTCGGACTGGATGGATTTGCGCACAAAAAGCAGCCCAATTCCCTTGGGTGCCTGCAGCCATTTGTGCGGACTGGTGGCAAATACATCCACCGCGGACGGCTTCAGAGATACCGGCAGCATGCCCACGGCCTGTGCGCCATCCACTGCAACATAGCGCACTCCTTTTGCTTTGGCCAGTTTGGCCAATTTGTGCACCGGATGCCGCACGCCGATCATATTGTCCAGATACGGGAACACCAGCACGCGCGTTTTGGACGAAATCTGCCGGTCGTACAGATCGAGCAGCTCGTCTTCGGTCAATTTCGCTGCGCGTGCCATGGGAAAATCGAACCGGCGCACGGTGTAGCCGTGCTTCCTGGCATGATGAAACCAGCAAATGCTTGCGCCGGGATGATTGATGCTGCTGAACAGCACCTCGTCCCCGGGACCGAGCGGTAGGCCCTGCGCCAGCAAATTGAACGCCTCAGTGGTGTTGTGAGTGATGGCCACTTCGTCCGGCTGGCAGTGGAGTACGGCCGCGGCCTTGCGGCGCACCTCTTCGCGCGGTTCTTCCCATTCGCCGCCCCACATGTACAGCCACGGATTGCTCTCGCATACGCGCAGATACTGCTCATGCGCCTTCTGGACGGGCTTTGGGATGGTGCCGATGGAACCGTGATTGAAATAAATCACATCGTCGGCGAGGCTGTAGTACCGGCGAAGCTGAATAAAATCTTCTGCTGTCTGCGGCTGAGACGGTACGGCAGCCAGCGCCGAGGTGAAAGTTTCACGGATACGCAAAAACGGCTCCAACATGAGCAAACCGGCCGAGCCTGTTGAAATTTGTTTGATGAAATCGCGGCGGGATACATTGGCAGTGCTCATGATTGCATCTCCTGGTTTCATTTCGAGCGATGCAAAAGATTTATTTCGATCCCACGACATACGGACATGAGAAAATCCTATGCAAATGAAGCGATCATTTTTTTGGGGCGAACCAGCATGCCGCAACACGCCTCAGGCGATCATGCGCCGGACGCGCCGGATCCAGGTCATTAGCAGCACGATGGCCACGGCCACCAGACCGATGCACAGGCCCACCCACAATCCGAACACGTCGTATCCGAATTTGAAGGCCAGAGTGGCGCCCACGGGCAGGCCCAGAAACCAGTGGCCGATGAGATTGCTGATCATCGGGGTGCGGGTGTCGCCGGTGCCGCGCAGAATGCCGGTGGCCACCACCTGGATACCATCAAAAATCTGAAAAATAGCGGCAATATACAACAAAGAAACACCCAATTGAAGCACGTCGGCGTTATCGGTAAAAATGCGGATCAGGCTTTGTGGAAATGAAATGAAGATCACCGCGGCGGTGCTCATGAAAGCCGTGGCCAGCGCCAGGGCGATCCATCCGGAACGCATTGCGCCATGCGGATTTTGGGCACCGAGCGCCTGTCCGACCCGCACCGCCCCGGCCGATGAAATACCCAGCGGCACCATGAACGTCAGGCTGGCGATTTTCAGCACAATTTGATGCGAGGCCAGCGAGGTGGCGGTGAGGCGGCCGGCCAGCACGGTGGCGGCGGAAAACACGCCGACCTCGAGTAGAAGCTGCGCCGAGGCCGGATAGCCCAGATGCATCAGCTTGCGGATGCGGTGAAATTCCAGTTTGAGCCGGGTGTGGAACAGCCCGGTGCGGTAACTCAGTTCATGCCGTACCACGGCAAAGGCCAGGCCGAAGAACAGGAAAATTTTGGAGCCGAGGGTGGCATACGCAGCGCCGGTGGAGCCCATGGCCGGAAAGCCCAGATGGCCGAACACGAATACCCAGTTGGCAAACGCGTTCACCCCATTGGCCGTGATCAGGGTAACCATGATGGGCTTGACCAGGTTGATGGCCTGCATGTAGCGCCGCAGGGTGGCATAAAGCAGCAACGGCAGGATGCTCCAGCTCACCACCTCCAGGTAGTCGATAGCCAGCGGCAGCACATCGGGGTGCAAGTCGAAGCGCGGCAACAGCCAGATAAGCAGCCACAGGATGAACGTGAGCGGCGGCGTCATCATGAAGCTGAGATACAGGCCGTGCAGCAGCCAGCGGTGGCATTCCTGCATGTCGCCGCCGCCGAAGGCGTGAGCGATGAGGTAATCCAGCCCCAGCAAGAAACCGATGCCGACGATGGGGATCACGATGAAAATGCTGCTGCCGATGCTCACCGCGCCGATGGCTTCGGGGCTGACCCGCCCCACCATGATGGTGTCCACCAGGCTCATCAGCACCCAGCCGACTTCAGAGATCACTACCGGGATGGCCAGTTGCAGCATCGGCCGGAGTTCTTTTCGGTAAAGGTGCATGGATGGACGTATTGGGTTCAAACGATACCTGTTTTCGGATGACACCTGCTCTCTCAATGCAGCAGGAATGTTTCAGAAATTATCAAGTTACGAGAATTTCATTAAAAATACAAGCCCTGTCCCTGTATTTGATCATTGACTTTGGTTGTTCACGCTTTTGGCGAGTACCGATGATTTTTTAGCATCGGCGGTAACGCGGAGGCTTTACAAAACGATGATGGCTGATGCGGGCTCTCAATCCAGGGGCAAACCGCAGAATTCGCCGAGGACGCAGAGATTTTTGGGGGAAAGCGGCTGGGGCGTGCGGTTTTGGGAAAATTGGTTTGTCCGGCAGGTTTGGCTTTTATCGGATTCAGGAACGGCTTCCGAGTGGACTCCATCATGACGAAGAGCGGACTTACGAACAGTTTCTCTGATCGGTGCAGACACGGTGAATTCAAGTCATTCCTGTGCGGCCTGCAAAACTCCTCTTCCGGGATTGGTTGTTAGTAGGTCAAAACCGGCTTCTGCAAAAAGCAGAGCAACATTATCTTCCGGCAAATCCTTAACCTGCAATCGCTCATCTTCCGCGCTGTTCCGGCCGTTCTATACCCACCCCTAAATCACCTTCAGTAGAGGGGACTTTTTTTCTCTCGCCGAGGCGCAGAGCGTGCAGAGGGTTTTTGTGAATTGATGCTACGGCACACCGGAATTGCTGAATCTCTAAATCCGGGATTCGATGATTTTTTATCAGCCACGGATGCCTTGTAGCACAAGCTTCCAGCTTGTGTTTTCTGTTTTTTTCGCTGGTATCACGGCCTCCGCAAACAAGGTTGCTTGCGCCACTGTTATACCACAAGCTTCCAGTTTGTGACCTCGGCAGGAAGGCGCTGATTGGCAAATGCTCACCTGACCTGAATTATCTTTCGCGCCGCTTAGGCCGTTCTCTACCCACCCCTAAATCCCATCCGATGGAGGGGACTTTTTTCTCTCGCCAAGGCACAGGGTGCGCAGAGATTTTTCGCTGTTTAATGATCCGGCACCTCAGGATCAACAGCCTTCATATAAGC
>WFVT01000366.1 GCA_015491485.1 Candidatus Zhuqueibacterota bacterium | reverse complement strand
GGCTTATGATCACATTTTTTGCCAGTGCCCGCGAAAATGGCAAGTTTACAAATCAGTGCTTTCTCCCCGGATACATAAGCTGGAAGCTTGTGCTACAATGCATCCGTGTTTCATCCGCGTGTATCCGTGGCTGAAAAAGCATCCGCTCGCAGATTTGGAAATAATAGCGATTCGGGTGCGCTGTATCATAAACCAACGAAAACGCTCTGCGTGCTTTGCGCCTCTGCGAGAGCATAAATCAACTGTGCATTCCGTTTGCTTATGAGATTGCGTCGTCGCTTCGCTCCTGGCAATGACCGGACAGGCTTATGATCACATTTTTGCCAGTGCCCGCGAAAATGGCAAGTTTACAAATCAGTGCCTTCTCCCCGGATACATAAGCTGGAAGCTTGTGCAACAATATATTCGCATGCATCCCAGGCTCATAAAATCATGAACACCTGGCATGGGTATCCAACGGCGGATGACATTCAAAGAAAATTCCTGTCAAAACTGCACACCGAACCAAACACTCAATGCCTCCGGGTTTTCAAGATGCCATTTGGCTTCCAGCAGGATTGGCAGGGTGTCGAAATAAAGCTGCACCCCTCCGGCCAGATGCGCCGGTACTGAACCGCCGTTGCCGAGCCGGATGCCTGCCCCGGCGCCAATATACGGCCGCGCGCGCTGCTGCGCTGGGAACAAATAACGCAGCGTCACGTCCACAAACAACATCAAATCCCGGGCGAAAACCAGGTCTCCATCCAGGGTAAAATTGAGGTGTGGCGACAGGTTGCCGAGATTGAATTTGCTCCCGAAAGCTGGGTAATTCAGCCGAAATAGGCCAAATTTTGCCACGTCCATGGGCGGCCTGGTTTGTGTCCGCCCTGCCAGAGGGAACAATAAATAGGCAACAACCAGCATCCCGGTTGGCCATCGCAGATTGCGTCGCATGCCCCTTTCTCCCGGTTGTGTTTCGCTGTTGCTTCAACCAATTTTCACCAACGTGACACGCATCACGGAGTTTCAAGTCGATGCGCCAGTTGCGATGGCTCGGCCACCGGCAGGTCGCAGGTGAAATTCTCACACACATACGCTGCCGGCCGGCCATCCAGCGGCTGCACCGACTGGATGAACGCCAGCCGCTCGGCCAGCCAATTTTGTCCGCGGCCGCCATCGGCATACAGCAGCACCTTGTTGGGTAAATACCGGCGGTGCACTTCACGCAGCAGGGCGCGGGTTTCGGGCGCATCCGGCGGCCCGGCGATCACAATTTGCGCCGGCGGCGAAAGCGCGAAGTCCAGCACCGCCGCGAGCTGCGGATAGGCCGCCGGCGACTGCTCCAGCATCGGCATGGCGCTTTTCAGCGCGCGCTCGGCCAGACTCACGAAATCCGTACGATCGAGCATCCGGCCCAGACGCAGCAGCGCAAAAATGGCCATGGAGTTGCCCGCCGGCTCGGCGCCGTCGTAAAAATTCCGGCTGCGAAACAGCAACCCTTCCGCCTCCCGTGCGGTATCGAAAAAGCTGCCGCTCGCGCTGTCGTGGAATTCCTGAACCATGATATCGGCCAGCGTCAGCGCGTCCTGCAGGTGCGCATGCTCGGCCGTGGCTTCGTATAGATCTAGCAAACCATGGATGAAAAACGCGTAGTCATCCAGGTGGCCCGGATAGCGTGCCTCGCCATCGCGGTAGCGCCGGAACAGCCGGTTTGTTTTGCGGTCCCACAGATGCGCTTTGATGAACGCCGCCGCTTTTGCAGCGGCTTCCGAATACACAAGTTCGTTTAGAACGGCTCCGGCGCGGGCCAGCGCCGAGATCATCAGCCCGTTCCATGCCGTGATGATTTTGTCATCCAGCGCCGGCCGCGGCCGCTTTTCGCGCTCGGCGAACAATTTGGCTTTCAATTCAGATAATTTCGCCCGGGCTGTATCCAGTGTCAGCCCGAAGCGCTGCGCCACTTCCTCGGGCGTGCGGGCCGCGTACAGCACATTGCGGTTGCCGAACTCTCCGTGCGGATCGCTGATGGTGTTGCCGCCGGGCTCCACCCCGAATGCAAACGCGAAAATCTCCGCATCCTTTGGACCCAGGATGGTGTCGAGCTCCTCACGTGTCCACATGTAAAACGCGCCTTCGAGTTTCTGATCCGGATGCTGTGGATCGGGCGCGCTGTCGGCATCCTCGGCGGAATAGAATGCGCCCCCGGGCGAGGTCATGTCGCGCAGCACATAACCGAGGGTTTCTCTCGCAATGCGGGCATAAAACGGCTCGCCGGTGAGCTGATACGCATCGAGGTAGCTGCCGACGAGCTGGGCCTGATCGTACAGCATTTTTTCAAAATGCGGCACGCGCCAGTACCGGTCCACCGAATAGCGATGAAAGCCGCCGCCGAGGTGATCATACATGCCGCCGCGGGCCATCTGCCGGAGGGTGAACAGCGCCATTTCACGGGCTTCGTCCTGCCCGGTGCGGCGATAGTAATGAAACAGGAAATTCAAATCCGACGGCCGGGGAAATTTCGGTGCATTGAAAAAGCCGCCGTACTCGGCATCGTAGCCGCGGTGATATTCCTCATAAACGCGGTCCAGAACCTGAGCATGAAGGGCGGCCGTGTCCGGTGGCGTAGCCGTCAGGCTTCGCTGCAGCGCATCGGTGAGCTGTTCGGCGGTGCTCAGCACTTTATCGCGCTCCTTTTCCCACACCTCGTGGATGCGCAGCAGCAGATCGCGGAAGCCCACGCGACCGTAGCGCGATTCGGGTGGGAAGTAGGTCCCGCCGAAGAACGGTTTGCGATCCGGGGTGAGAAACACCGACATGGGCCAACCGCCGCTGCCGGTGAGCGCCTGCACCGCGCGCATGTACACCTGATCCACGTCGGACCGTTCCTCGCGGTCCACCTTGATGTTGATGAAATATTGATTCATGATCGCGGCGATGTCCGGATTCTCGAATGACTCGTGTTCCATCACGTGGCACCAGTGGCAGGTGGAATAGCCTATGGAAAGGAAAATGGGCTTGTTCTCTTTGCGGGCGCGCTCGAACGCCTCCTCGCCCCAGGGGTACCAGTCCACCGGATTGAAAGCGTGTTGCAGCAAATAGGGGCTCTTCTCATGGATAAGCCGGTTGGGCTTTTTGCCCTGCGCCAGTTGGCGCTTTATGAAATCAGCCATGGGGTTCATGGGATCCTCGACAAGGGTTTGTGCGGTTTTTACCAATTGGGCGCGTTCGTTGGCCGGACGGCAGGCCAGTAATGCAAAGCCGGCCGTCACGGCCAGCATGACGATGGATTTTCGATACATGGTTTTTCGGTGAATGAACGGCAGTGGTCGCGAGCGATCTTTTGATTTGCCATGACAACGGCGCAAATCCATTCGGGTAATGTTTCAACCACGAAGGGAAACGGTAATATTTGGTCGTTTCCGATCTTGTACCGGACGCCTTCTGAGCGACTGAGGAGCTGCTAATCCGAATTGAACACGGATGACACGGATCACGCTGATCGTCACGGATGGTGATGAAGAGATCATGCTTCGGTTGAATTTAGGGATATTTTGAACCCCAAAGATCCACGCCGGATTCCCGAAATCCGTGAAAAGCCCTGTTCATCCGTGGCTCGATGTTGATTTTACAAACCCTCAAAATCCATCGATCGTTGTTCTACGTGAGTTTCGTGGTCTTCGTGATCGTTCAGGCGAAAGGGAAAAAATAAATTTTGATGACTTTCGGGGCGGCTGGCGGCTCACCCGCCAAGTTTTTTGCGCTTGCGTAAATACTGGCTCAGCGCCAGATCGAACGGCTGCCGGGTGGAAAAAGGCACATAATCGATCAAATTTTCCCGGCAGGCCCGTCGCAGGCGCGTGACAAAGTCCTGCATCAGCTTTCGGTATTCGCGCTGGATGTGGATCGGATTCGTGCTCAGTCTGGCGCCGGTTTCCATGTCCTGAAACACCGCATCCTCTTTGAAATCGAAATCCACCTCCGCCGGATCGAGAATATGAAACACCAGCATCTCGTGCTTCCGGTGACGGAAATGTTTCAGTCCCTGGATCACGGCGTCGATGTCCTCATCGAACAGATCGGAAAACAGGATGATCAGGCTGCGGCGCTTGATGCGCTCGGCGATTTCATGCAGCATCGGTGCGATGCGCGTGGTGCCAGCCGTTTCGGTGCGATCCAGCTCGGAAAGGATGCGCGGTAGATAGGTGGACACCGATCGCGCCGGCAACAGCCGGCGGATTTTCTCGGCAAATGTCACCAGTCCCACCGCATCGCGCTGGCGGAGCATCAGGTAGGTCAGCGCGGCGGCAAGGTATTGGGCGTACTGAAACTTGCTCACCTCGCCGCTCTTGAATCCCATGGAAGCCGAGCCGTCCAGCAGCAGGTAGGCTTTCAGGTTGGTCTCCTCTTCAAACTGCTTAACATAAAACCGGTCGGTTTTGCCGTACACCTTCCAGTCGATGTATTTGAAATCGTCGCCCGGCATGTACTGGCGATGCTCGGAAAACTCCACACTGAAGCCGTGATACGGACTCTTGTGCAATCCGGCCATGAAGCCCTCGACCACCATGCGGGCGCGCAAATCGAGCGAGGAAAGGCGCGAAATGACGTGCGGATCGAGATACTGGCGATAAAGCTTTCTTGCATTGGTCATCAGGTCAAATCCTGCTGCAACAGCCGTTCAATGATATCCACGGCCTGGATGCCGTCCGCCTCCGCATTGAAGTTGGTGACGATGCGGTGGCGCAGCACCGGAATCGCCACGGCGCGCACATCGTCGATGTTGGGGGTGAGCCGGCCTTCCAGAATGGCGCGCGTTTTGGCGCCGAGAATCAGATACTGCGAGGCGCGCGGCCCGGCGCCCCAGTTGGTCCAGTCTTTCACGAATTGCGGTGAGTGGTCGTAATTGGGCCGGGTGTTGCGCACCAGTTTTACGGCATATTCCACCACGTTATCCGCTACCGGGATGCGCCGCACCAGGTCCTGCAAATGAATGATTTCGTCCGGTCCCAGGATCTGCTCCAGCTCGGCCTGAGCCGCGCCGGTGGTGGATTTGACGATTAGTTTTTCTTCTTCGAAACTGGGGTAATCCACCCACAGGTGGAACATGAAGCGATCGAGCTGGGCCTCGGGCAGGGGGTAGGTGCCCTCCTGCTCAATGGGATTTTGCGTGGCCAACACAAAAAACGGTTCTTCCAGTTTGTATGTGGTTCCGGCGGCGGTGACTTCATGCTCCTGCATGGCCTGCAGCAACGCGGCCTGTGTTTTCGGCGGCGTGCGGTTGATCTCGTCCGCGAGGACGATGTTCGCAAAAATCGGCCCCTTGACGAATTTGAACGCCTTGGTGCCCGAAGCCCGGTCCTCTTCGATAATCTCCGTGCCGGTGATGTCCGACGGCATGAGGTCGGGGGTGAACTGAATGCGGCTGAATTTCAGCTTCAGTACTCGCGCAAGCGTGCTGATGAGCAGGGTTTTGGCCAGACCGGGCACGCCAACCAGCAGGCAATGGCCGCGGCTCAGCATCGAGACCAGCAACTGATGGATGATCTCTTCCTGGCCGATGATAACCTTGCCGACTTCATTCAATATGCGTTTGTAGGCGGTTTGCAGCTTTTCGACGGCTGCCAGATCCTGCGCCGTGGATTCCATAAATCCTCCTGAAGGCAGTTGAGTAGTTCGATCGATGGGGCTAAGGCTCCGCTTTATCTTTTAGAACGAGAACCCTGGCAGGGCTCAGAGCCCTGCCAGGGTTAGCCTGCGTCGAAATTTCGAAAAAACAAATTAATGAACTCGCTTTTGAAAGTCAACGAATTTGCTTGAAAAAGGCACGTGTAGGAGATATATTGAACCTTGGTTTGATCTGAAAACGGCGCGCTCAATCGAATAGAGAATGTTGAATCATCATTTCACCAAACACGAATTTTTTCATTCCAGCTTCGGAGGGCCACCGAACGGCGGCGGCAGAAAGCAGGAGCGATGGACTTTGGGATTATGAGTCCCCTGAAAAAAAGAAAAATCATCCAGAAACCAATGATCATGAACAAAATCGTACTCAAAGGATACAGCCTCGAACAGCTCGAGGCTTTTGTCAAGGAGCAGGGCGAGCCGCGCTTCCGGGCGGATCAGTTGTTTTTGTGGATGTACAAGCATCAGGCGGCGTCGTTCGACGAAATGAGCGATATCAGCCGTGCCTTCCGCCAGCGGTTGAACGAAATGGCCGAATTGCACGCCGCCGAAATCGAGGCGGTGCAGGCATCCAAAAGCGGCGACACGCAAAAGCTGTTGTTCCGCCTGCACGATGGCGCCCGCGTGGAAGCCGTGCTGATGTTCGAGGATGACCGCCGTACGCTGTGCATTTCCACCCAGGTCGGCTGTCCCATCGACTGCAAGTTCTGCGCGACCGGCCTCATGGGGTTGAAGCGCAATCTCACGCCGGGGGAAATTGTCGATCAGGTAATCCTGGCGCAGCGCCACGCCGGCCAGCCCATCACCAACCTCGTGGTGATGGGCATGGGCGAACCGCTGCTGAATTACGACAACCTGATGCAGGCGTTGGACATTCTGGTGCATGATAAGGGACCGAACCTGGCCCGGCGGCACATCGTGGTGTCCACCAGCGGTGTGTTGCCTGCCATGCAACGATTTTTGCAAGAAGGACGGAAATTCCGGCTGGCGATTTCGCTGAACGCCACCACCGATGAGGTGCGTACGCGCATCATTCCCATCAACAAAAAATGGCCGATCGCAGCGCTGCTGCAGTTTGCTCGGGAGTACACACGGCGTAGCCGGGAACGGCTGACCTTCGAATATGTGCTGCTGCACGGCATCAACGACACCCTGGACGACGCGCGGCGTTTACGGCGCATGCTTACCGGCATTCGCTGCAAGGTCAACTTGATCCCGTACAATCCCACCGTGCGCGGTTTCGAACCGCCGCCGCAAGAAGCTGTGCAGCGGTTCTACCAGGAACTACTGCCTCTGCGGGCACCGGTCACCATCCGGTGGAGCAAAGGTGTGGATATCGACGCCGGCTGCGGGCAATTGGTGACGAGGGTGGAAAACGCTGATCGTCTTCCTTCTGAAGAGGTGGTCATGTAAGATACAACAAAGCCTTTAGCGGGCGGTGCTTTGAAGAAGACAGCGATTGAGCTTGCTATCTACATTTTAATGAAGGTTGCAATTGCAAAAAGCGAGGTTGTCCGCAAACCGTCCCCGATCGCTAATCTCCCCCCGTCCGCGTTTCCTCCAAAATCCGGTGCGCCACTTCATAATAGATTTTCGCGCGTTTTTTCAGCGGTTTGTCGATATCGAACTGCAAAGC
>WFVT01000365.1 GCA_015491485.1 Candidatus Zhuqueibacterota bacterium | reverse complement strand
TTCCTGCAAAACAGCGCTGCATGAAATCCCTTCTCCCAACCGCATGAAAACGCATCAGGGCCAGTTCTGCTGATGCATCCAATCCCAGACGTGGGCCAACCGGTCCGCCACGGCTTCCACATCCTCGGGCAATAAAAAGCCTTCATTGACCAGCTCCTGCGCCGCTTCATGGATTTTTTGAAGGTAATCCATTTTGGATCGGTACAACGCATCGAGACTCGGTCGCGGATCCCGCCAGCGTTGTTTTTCCGCTCGGGTACGGGGAAGAGGAATAAAGGTCCCGAGGAAATCGGTCAGCTCGTGAGTGGCGGCGAGATAACCCAGCCGGAGATTCCACGGCGTGTAGGTTGCCAGCGGCACCCGAAGCTCCACGTTACGGATTCCTGCGACTTCGTTGCCGAGCGAATCAACCTGTGACACCTGTGACGGGTACGGCGGCCCGAGACGTGGCGGCTGTTTTACAATGATCCCTTCAAACCACCGCGGCCCGTAATCCACACGATAGGCTACATGCACCACCTTCGGGAAAACCACGCCCGGAATCTTCGGAAACCGGACCTGTTCAATGGGGACCAGGGTTCCATCCGTGATCCGAGGATAGCGGCTCGGGGGCGGCGTTTTCTCGTCCTTCACCCACTCGATCAGCCGGACCAGCAGGGCGCGGTAATTCACGCTGAAATCCAATGGATTGCCGCGATAGACGTTGGGGTCGGCGATTTTGGCACGTGGCGGAAAACGGCCCACAAAGTGCTGACCGCTGGCAAGGTGATAAATCCGCTCCCGCGGCAACGGCTCGACATCCTGAGCACCATCCACCGAAGTATGGATCAAGGATGCCGCTCTTCCCCAGTATTCATAGCCGGTGTTGATGAAAAACGTTTTCGGCCAATGCTCCTCCCGGTGCTGGTGCGCCATCAGTCCATCCGATCGCCACGACAGGGAATCAAATTGAGTTCGGCTGGTAAATGGGAAAATGTCGGTTGGATAGAAAAACGCCGAATAGCGGTGCGCATCGCGGGAGGGCTGGGCAAAGCGATGGTTGAAGCTGCCCCGTCCCGCGCCGGCGGTGATGATCATCAGGCCGTCATAGGCCTGGCGTCCCTGCTCATCGGTATTGAATCCCTGGTAAAGAAAATGGCGTAAAAACCGGCCGGTTTGCGATACACCCGCGGCGATCCCGTATTTCACCGGAAACGGACAGGCGCTATCATACTTGGCATAACTGATGATATCACGAATGGCCGCCAGTCCCAATCCGACAACCGCAGGATTTTTCGAGCGATAAACCAACTCGTATATTTTGCCGGCCTGGAATCCGCCTTCGAGGTAAATGTGCGTAGAATCGGGAACCAGTCGGCCGTCTTCTTCCCGGGCAAACCGCCACCGGTCACGGGGAATGATACGGCGCGGCGCATCCCGGCCGTCCCGCACCGTCAGCGTATTGACAGGATCGCGGGGATCGGCGACCGGGTAGGGAATATGATTGCGGTGGCTCAGCAACAACGAGCGTTGCGGGCGGTCGATCGTCCAATCGCTGCGCACCAACCCATAGATGGGACTGCCGTCCACATGCCGCGCCCGGGGGACGTGGAGCCGTAGCGCCCCTTCGCGCTTCGGTACATCAAATTGCCAGCCCACCCAGATCACCGTCACTCCCTGCCGCATCAGCAGACCGTCGCCAAACGATTCGGGCGCATCGGCATCCAGGCTTCTTCGGGAGGCCCGGTTAAAATAGCGCATCGAGAATTTGCCGCCGCGATTGCTGACCTCCACCAGGGCAACTCCGCTGCTTTTGGCAGGCTCGACCGGCTTCAGTACCACAAAATTCGCCCATGCCTCAACTTTGCCGTCGGCATTGCGCGGCGCCAGGTGCAAATCCACAATCCGCTGATTCATGGGATTGGCCGGATCAAAGGAAAAATAAATCCGGCCGCTCAGCATTTCATAAGCTCCGGACCGGCCAAAAACCTTGCCGTTCAGAACCGGTTTGCGATTCTCAATTTCAATTCGCTCAACCCCGGCGTGAGCAACCGTTTGCCCCCATGCTATCAACAACAACACCGTCAATCGCCAATGCTGCATGCATTGCTCCTTTCACTAAAAATGAATCGCAGACAGCCCCCGCCCCCGATTTCGGCGGGCGCCGCCGGTATCACCTTGCACAATAAAACAGGGATCTGCACATGGGGACGAAATCGGGGTTTTCTCAGCCCATTCCGAACCGCTCCTCCCGCCAGGGATCACCATGCATGTGGTAGCCATATCGTTCCCAAAATCCCGGGATGTTTTTATCGATAAATTCAAGTCCGTTCAACCATTTCGCGCTTTTCCAGAAGTACAATTTCGGCACCACCAGCCGCATCGGCCCACCATGTTCGATGGGGAGCGGCTCTCCGTTGAACGTATCCGCCAGCAGAACGTCATCATCCAGCAGCTCTTCCAATAGCATATTGGTGGTGTACCCGCCGTATGCATGCTCCATGACCGCTTTCGCCTCGGGCAGGGGCCGGGCTTTTTCGACAATGACCGAAAACGGCACGCCTTCCCACTCGGTATCCAGGATCGACCACCGAGTAACGCAATGAATGTCGGTTTTGATTTTCTTGCGAGGCAGAGATCGAAATTCTTCCCAGGTAAGCTCGAAAGGATTTTCCACCAATCCCCACACTTTGAGCCGCCAGCGGCTCAATTCGATCACCGGTGTTTCTCCATAAGTCAGCACCGGCATTTTCCGAACGATATACTGTCCGGGAGGCACACGCTCCTTTTCCTCCTGACTGCGCTCCCGGCGAGGAGACGCTTTCAGCAAGCGCTCCACCCGCTTTTCCGGGTCCCGTGATGCCATAACTACCTCCGCATATCATTTCGTTGAGCCTTTGCTTCAGCCGAACAGCAACATCCTGGCCTATTCAAACTGAAGCGGCGATAGGTTTTCTTTTGACCTGATCCGACGGTCCGCTAACAACATCCGATAAACAAGCGCGTACTGTGCCGCCTGGAGCGGCTGTTCCCCCAATAGTCACCGTTGTTGCATGAAATGAGACAGTATCTCTACTCTCGATGATCAATTTTACAAAACTTTGCTGGATAAATCTACGCAAAAATGACCGGTGATGGTAAAATGAAGTGAATTCTCGGGGAGATTATGGGGAACTTAAAAGCAGGGGTAAGAAAATGCCGATAGGAGTGTACATCATAGCACTTGCTGCAGCAGCCTTGTTGGCAATCCCATTACTCACCTACCTGCCGGAGCCGTTTTCCCTTATTGGACTCCTCGTCCTGACCGTGGCTTTCCCAATTATTGTCGTATGGCTTCTGCAGATGGAAGTCCGTAAAAATCAATAGCTCCCGTCATCCGGAGCGGCGAACCGTCTATCCATTCGGATCAGACCCGTTAAATTGAAGCCTTTCCTTTCCATCCGGCCTGCAAAGCTCCCTTCCTGGGAGGGGTCGGGGGTGAGTCAAAATCTGCTTCTGCGAAAGGCAGAGCAGCAATGTTTTCAGGCAAATCCACAGGTTGTCATCGATCATTCTTCACGCCGCTCCGGCCGGGCTCTCACCTATCCCTGAATTTTTATCTCTCGCAGCGAAGCGGAGTGCGCTGCGTTTTTCGCGAGGTTTATCTGAATTACCAGCATTCATCAATTCGAGGTGCAGTGATTTTTATCAGTCACGGATGCTTTGTAGCACAAACTTCCAGCTTGTAATTATGTAACACAAGCCTTCAGCTTGTTGCTGTCGAAAAAACATTTTTGATGTAATATCCTCGCAGCGGCGCGGCGTGCGCGGAGAAGTGTTGTGGACTGATGCGCCGACACACCTGAATCACCGTCATTTTCACCGCCGGGATGCAACGATTTTTGGGATCGCTTCGGATCCCCCCTGACTGATACACGGATAGTTCCGATCGAAACGACATCAAAAAGTCGAGTGAACTTGAGCCCCCAAACAGCAGCGCTGTTGGCA
>WFVT01000364.1 GCA_015491485.1 Candidatus Zhuqueibacterota bacterium | reverse complement strand
ATCATACCGTGCGTACCAACACGGTGGTGGCGCCCGGCGCCGATGCCGCAGTGATCCGCATCAAAGGCACGAAAAAAGGATTGGCGATGAAAACCGACTGCAACAGCCGGTATGTGTATTTGAATCCGCGGCGCGGAACCGCCATTGCCGTGGCGGAATCGGCGCGCAATGTGGTGTGCGCCGGCGGCAAGCCCGTGGCGGTCACCAACTGTTTGAATTTCGGCAATCCTTATAATCCGGAAATCTACTGGCAATTCAAAGAAGCCATTGCCGGCATGCGAGAAGCATGCAGTTATCTCGGCACCCCGGTGACGGGTGGTAATGTGAGTTTTTACAATGAAAATCCGGACGGCGCGATCAATCCGACGCCCACCATCGGCATGCTCGGTATTCTTGAAGATATTGAACATGCCACCACGGCCTGGTTCAAAGAAGAAGGGGATTTGATCGTGCTTTTGGGCCGAAATCTCGAGGAGGTGGGAGGCAGCGAATATCTGGCCGTGATTCATAAAAAAATCTCCGGCGATTGCCCGCAACTGGATTTGCAGCGAGAGTTGCAGGTGCAGACCGCCTGTTTACAAGCCATTCGCGAGGGACTGGTGCAATCGGCGCATGACGTTTCCGACGGCGGCATAGCCGTGGCGCTGGCGGAAAGCTGCATCATGAATCGCGAGCAGCCCATCGGCGCCCGTGTGGAATTAACCGGGTATTTCCGCGCTGATTTTTGCCTGTTTGGCGAAAGTCAGTCTCAAATTGTGTTGTCTCTGAAAGGCGCCCACCTGCCGCGCTTGACGGAAATCTGTAATGAGTTTAATGTGGCCATGCGTGTGATCGGAGAGGTCGGCGGCGACCGGTTGCGGATTGGTGAGCTGGTAAACGTATCTCTTGCCGATATGGTGGATCGATATTACAACGCGATTCCCGAAAAAATGCGGATTGTTGCCATTGAATAAAATGCCGGTGCCGGTAAAACGCTTTTGGGAAAGGACGGCGGGGGAATTCATACAAAATTTTTGCTGATTTTCAGGTTCAAAAAAAGGCACAAGATTTTTGTGGCCGGTGGGACTGCGGAAGGGGCGAAATGAGAAAATCGGTTTTCAAAGAAAAATTGACGAATTCAATTAAAGTGATTTGAAAAATGAACAGAATACGGCATCTTCCTCCAGGGGTAAAAGATTTTTTGTTTGAAGAAGCACGAAGACGGAGACAGGTAGAACGGGTGCTGACCGCGCTTCTGGAGGAAAAAGGTTTTCAGGAAATCATCACGCCGACCTTTGAGTACGGCGATGTGTTTCTTACCGCCGGACGGGAAGAAGAGCTGGAAAATGGACTGCCTGAAAAAATGTACCGTTTCATTGACCGCAATGGGCAGTTCCTGGCGTTACGGCATGATTTTACCGCGCAGATCGCCCGAATCGCCGCCACCCGGCTTCAAGGGCTGGCAACTCCCATCCGTGTGTTTTATTCCGGCAAGGTGTTCCGCGCCGAAGCCCAACATGCCGGTCGGAGTCGGGAGAAATGGCAGGTGGGTTTCGAAATTCTTGGCGACGACAGTCTGGAAGCCGATACCCGGGCCATTTGCACGCTCCTCGATGCTTTCAAAGCACTGTCGTTGGCCAGCGTGCGGATTTCTTTGGGCCATATCGGATTTTTTCACGGCATCCTCAACAGCGCCCCCGAGCTGTCAGCGGAGGCGAGGAAAACCATCAAATATTTGGTAGAGCGGAAAGACGTCGCCGGATTGAAGCTGTTCGGAAGCCAGGTCGGGCTGGCACCCGATTTGATTGAGACGCTGGCGCAAATCCCATCGCTGCACGGGGATGCAGACATCCTGTCCCGGGCGCGAGCTGTAACCCGGGACGGAGCCGCTCACCGGGCGATCGAGCATCTACAGCGTTTGTGGCAGAATATTTCGCGCCATCCCGCCGCCGACTCCGTTTTCATTGATCTGAGCGAGGTGGAAGGGATGGGCTATTATACCGGTATCATGATTAAAGCGTTTGCAGCCGGTATCGGACAGGAAGTGGGGAGCGGAGGCCGGTATGATGAGCTGGTCGGCCGGTTCGGCCGTTCCATGCCTGCGGTCGGATTTTCATTCGATGTGGATTTTTTGGTGGAGGCAAGACGAAACGGAAACCGGAGTTGAGTGTGACTGCAAGAAACGACAACCTCGATGCATTTATCATGGCGCTGGCCAAGGGCAAGCTCATGCCTCCGGCGCTGGATTGGCTGGCGCGGGCGGGGTTCACCTTCACCGAAAACCTGTCGCAGAGTCGCAAATTGATGGTACCGGCGCGGGAAGGTGAGCTCACCGTCCTGCTGGTCAAACCGGACGATGTGCCCATCTACGTGGAATACGGCATCGCCGATGCCGGCATTGTTGGGTACGACGTGCTACGCGAAAGCGAAGCGGATGTCTTTCAGCCGCGGGCGCTGGATTTTGGCCAGTGTAAAATGGTGGTCGCTGGAAAGCCGGAAGACGATTACCAGGCTTTTCGGTTCCGCTCACTGGTGCGCGTGGGGACAAAATACCCGCGGATCGCCCGCGAACATTTCCAGAACAGGGGAATCCAGGCGGATATCATTGCCCTGCGGGGGTCGGTGGAGCTGAGCGTCACCGCCGGGCTGGCGGATGTCATTGTGGATATCGTCGAGACCGGCACCACCCTGAAGCAAAACGGTCTCGTGGTGCATGAAGAGCTGTTTGCCTCGTCGGCGCGACTGATCGTCAACAAAGCAAGTCATAAACTAAAATTGAATTTTGTGGATCGATTGTTGGGAGTGGAATGACGTTTTTTGAATTACTGCAAACGGAAGACCTGAATTCACTGCAGACGATTTTTGCGGTGGATGTGGAAAAAAACCGGCAGCTTGAAGCCGATGTGCAGGCAATTGTGCAAGCCGTGCGCGACCGCGGCGATGCGGCCTGCATCGAAATGACGGAAAAATTCGACGGCGTTCGCATGACGCCCGATACCATGGAAATCAGCGCTCAGGAGCGAAAAGATGCCGCGAAAACTCTGCCGGAAGCCCTGATTCAGGCGCTGTACAGTGCGGCGGAACATATTGAAACGTTTCATTCCAGTCAGATGCCGTCGGATTTTCACATTGAACGCCCCGGCGTGCTTTTGGAAGACCGGCTGTTGCCCATTGAGCGGGTGGGGGTGTATATTCCCGGCGGCCGGGCGAAATATCCATCCACGGTTTTAATGACGGTCATTCCGGCGCGGATCGCCGGGGTGCGTGAAATCATCATGGTGTCGCCGCCGGATCGCGAAACCGGCCGGATCGATCCATCGTTGCTGGCGGCGGCCAACATCGCCGGAGTGGATCGCATTTTCCGTATCGGCGGTGCGCAGGCCGTGGCTGCACTGGCGTACGGCACCGAGACCATCCCGGCGGTAGATAAAATTGTTGGCCCGGGCAATGCTTATGTGGCTGAGGCAAAACGGCAGGTGTTCGGCCGCGTCGGTATCGATATGCTTGCCGGCCCGACCGAGCTTGCCATCTGGATGGATGAAACGGCTCCGGTGGATTGGGTGGCGCAGGATGTGTTTGCGCAAATGGAGCACGATCCCAATACTCGCACGCTGCTGGTTTCCACGCACCGGGAGTCTCTGGAAGCGGTCCGGCAGCGCTGCTCGGAAATTTTACCGCGATTGCCGCGCAGCGAAATTTTGCAACAAAGCTGTCAGCGCAATACCGTTTTCGTCTATGCGCAGAACGACATTTTAGCGGCCGCTGCCGTGAATGCCTTTGCCCCGGAGCATCTGCAATTGATGCTCAAAGAGCCGCGAGCCGTGCTGCATCGCATCCGGCATGCTGGTGCTGTTTTTGTCGGTCATTACACGCCGACGGCGCTGGGAGATTATATCGCCGGTCCCAATCATACCCTACCTACCCTGGGCAGCGCCCGTTTTTCATCAGCGTTGAGTGTGTATGATTTTCTACGGCGGCAGCATGTGGTGACGTATTCCCGGGAGGCGATTGAGAACGAAGGCCCGCTGGCCGTGCAACTGGCCGAACACGAGGCTTTATTGAATCACGCTTTATCGGTTGCGATCCGTTATGAAAAAGATTGATTGGAACACCATCGTCAAGCCGGAAGTCATGGCGATTTCCGGTTACCATCTGGCAAAACACGATTTCACCATTAAGCTGGATCAGAATGAGAATCCGTTCGGCGTGCCGGAATCACTGCGGGATGAAATCCTGCGGCGGCTGAGCGCCCGCGATTGGTCTCGCTACCCCGATTTTCAGATGCAGCATCTGACCGCGCGTATCGCTGAATATGCCGGAGTCCCGGCTGAACAGGTCGTGGTGGGCAACGGCTCCAATTCACTGATTCAGGCGCTGTTCTGGGTGGCCCTGGCCCCCGGCGACCGGATGGTGGTCACCGAACCCACGTTTTCGCTGTATGCCCAATTTGCACGGATGCTCGGTGCTGAAGTGGCGGTATGCCGGTTGCAGGCGGATACCTTTGCGCTGCCCGTGGACGATTTGCGCCGGGCGATTGCCGACCCGCGAGTGAAAATGTTGGTGTTGTGCAGCCCCAATAATCCAACCGGCAACCGGTTTTCGCTGACGGAGATCGAAGCTCTGGCGGCAGAATTCGATGGATTGCTGGTGCTGGATGAAGCCTATCGCGAATTCAGCGAACAGGACGCCAGGCCCTTACTGGAACGATTTGAGAATGTCGTGCTGCTGCGTACATTTTCCAAAGCCTTCGCCCTGGCGGGCCTGCGCATCGGCTATTTGCTGGCCGCGCCGGTTTTGTGCGAACAGGTGAAAAAGGCGCGGGTGCCGTACAGCGTTAATTTGATGGCGGAAACGGCTGCGGATGTCTGTCTCGATCATCTCGATGTGCTGCAAAAGCGTATTCGAGAGATCGTGCGTCTGCGCGAAGAATTGCTCCAGGCGCTGGTACGGATGCAGCGCATCCGGGCGTTCCCATCCGATGCCAATTTCGTGCTCATCCGCACCGATGAGCCGAAACGGCTGTTTCAGTTTTTACTGGAAGACGGCATTCTGGTGCGCGACGTCACCGGTTATCCGATGCTGGAGCAGTGTTTACGCATATCGATCGGGACGCAAACCGAGAATCAACAGTTGCTGAAACGACTCGAACAGTGGGAAACGGCATGAAGCAAAAAGCAGACAAATCCTCCGCCCTGAGAGAAGCAAACATTCACCGCAAAACCGGCGAAACCGACATCAAACTCAAACTGGTGCTGGATGGCGAAGGAAAAGGTGACATTGAAACCGGCATCGGGTTCTTCGACCACATGCTCACCCTGCTGGCCAAGCACGCCCTCATCGATCTCGACGTGAAGGCCAGCGGGGATTTGCATGTGGATTTTCATCACACGGTCGAGGATGTCGGCATCTGTTTGGGGCAGGCTTTCGAGCAGGCACTCGGCGATAAAGCCGGTATCCGCCGCTACGGCGTGGCTTATGTGCCGCTGGATGAGGCGCTGGCGCGCACCGTGATCGATTTCTGTGGCCGAAGCTATCTGGTGTTCATGCATGAACTGAATGATAAATACGCCGGCGAGTTTCCCGCGGAATTGACTGAAGATTTTCTGTATGCGTTTGCCAGCAATGCCCGGGTGACTGTGCACTGCGACATTCTGCGCGGCCGCCACGTTCACCACATGATCGAAGTGGTGTTCAAATCCCTCGGCCAGGCTATCCGCAGGGCGATCGAGCAAGATCCACGACAAAAAGGCATTCCATCCACGAAAGGGACGCTGTGATTTCAGTGATCGATTACAACGGCGGTAATTTATTCAGCGTGCTCAAAGCGCTGGATGCCCTGGGCGCCCGGGCTCAGGTGCTCACCGATCCAGAACAATTCTCGGGTGGCAAAATTCTCATTCCCGGCGTCGGCGCATTTGGCGACGCCATGCAACATCTGCGCCGAACCGGATTCGACACCTTTTTGCGCGAACAGGCGCAGGCCGGCACGCCCATACTGGGCATCTGTCTCGGTATGCAGCTTTTGTTCGAGCAAAGTGAGGAGGCGCCGGGAGAGGCGGGACTGGGCCTTTTGAATGGCGAAGTCCGGCGCTTCCGCGGCGACCTCAAGGTGCCGCACATGGGTTGGAATCAAATCGAACCGCGCCCGAAACGGCGCATGCTGGCGGGGGTGCAATCCGGCGATTATGTGTATTTTGCGCATTCGTATTTTGTCCCTGCTTCAGGGCACTCTTTTGAGGCTGCCACCTGCGAATATGGTCAGCGGTTTGTGGCGGTCATCGAACAGGATCAATTGTTTGCGGTGCAATTCCACCCGGAAAAAAGCCACCGCGTGGGTATGCGAATTTTGAAAAATTTCATCGAACTATGAACCTCTATCCGGCAATCGACTTGCATCATGGCCGCTGCGTTCGCTTGCAGCGTGGTGACCGTAAAAAGGAGAAAGTGTATTTCGAGAATCCCCTGGATGCCGCACACTGGTTTGTGGAGCAGGGAGCCACCTGGTTGCATGTGGTGGATTTGAACCGGGCGTTCGGCGACGACACGGATAACCGGGCGATAATCGCCGAAATGGTGCGAACTTTCCCACAGGTGCGCATCCAGAACGGCGGTGGGATCCGCCGAATTGCGGATATGGAAGCGCTGTTGGAAATCGGTGTGTACCGGCTGGTTCTGGGAACGGTGGCGGTGAAGCAGCCTGCCGTGGTGGAAGAAGCGCTTAACCGTTTGGGGACGGAGCGCATTGCCGTGGCGCTGGACGCTCATCAAGGGCAGGTGGCGACGGAGGGATGGGTGAAAACCCATGATTTGACCACCATTGAATTTGCCCGATCGATGGCAGAGTTGGGAGTTCGGTATGGAATTTACACCGATATTGCCCGTGACGGCATGCTCACCGGTCTGGATATTAACGGGCTGAATGAGCTTGCGCAGGCCGTGCCGATGCGATTGATCGCCTCCGGAGGGTTGCAGAGCTTGAGTGATCTGGAACGATTGCAGCAACTGCCGGCGGAGCGCATCGACGGCGCAATTTTGGGTCGGGCACTGTATGAAAAGCAATTTCAACTGAAAGATGCTATAGAACGGTTTGGATAAATCATGTTGGCGAAGCGGATTATTCCCTGTCTGGATGTCGATGCCGGCAGGGTCGTCAAAGGAACTCATTTTGTCAATCTTGTGGATGCCGGTGATCCGGTGGAGCAGGCGCAATACTACGACGAGGAAGGCGCCGACGAACTGGTGTTTTTGGACATCACTGCCACATCCGATCGCCGTGCGATTTTGATCGAAATGGTGAAAAAGGTTGCGACGGCGATTCATGTGCCGTTCACCGTTGGGGGCGGTGTACGCTCGGTGGAGGACATGCGCGAGATTTTGCGCGCCGGTGCGGATAAGATTTCCATCAACTCGGCGGCGGTGGCCCATCCGGAGCTGATTTCTGAAGGCGCCCGTGCATTTGGCAGCCAGTGCGTCGTGGTGGCCATCGACGCAAAATGGGATCACGACCACTGGCGGGTATTTACGCACGGCGGTCGCCGGGCAACCGATTTGGATGCGGTTGAATGGGCTGTGGAAGCCGAGCGCCGCGGCGCCGGCGAACTGCTGGTTACATCCATGGATCGCGACGGCACGCAGGATGGCTTTGATCTGCCGCTCCTGAAAGCGATCACTCAAAAAGTCAACATCCCGGTCATCGCGTCCGGTGGGGCGGGCAAAATAAGCCATTTCATCGACGCCGTTCGGGAGGCGGGAGTGGATGCGGTACTGGCCGCGTCGTTGTTTCACTTTCGACAGTTGCGAATTCGGGATTTGAAAGAGGCAATGAAACACCATGGCATCCCTGTTCGAACAGTATCCTGATTTGCTCGAGAAGGTTAAATTCGACGCCAACGGATTGGTGCCGGCCGTTTTGCAGGATGCCGCCACCGGTCGGGTGTTGATGCTGGCGTACATGAACCGCGAGAGTCTGCAAAAAAGCCTGGAAACCGGCCACTGTTGGTTTTACAGTCGGAGTCGGCAGGAATTATGGGAGAAGGGCGCTACCAGCGGCAATCGGCAGCGCATCGAGCAAATCGAGTATGATTGCGACGGTGACACGCTGCTGATTCAGGTGCAGCCTGAGGGACCGGCGTGTCATACCGGCGCTTTCAGTTGTTTTGATGATGCCGCGCCGGAATCAGCCCCCGAATATCCGGCCGTGCTTTTCCGCATGATCCGTGATTTACAGGTGTTAATGCGCCAGCGAAACCGCGAGCGGCCGGAAGGCAGTTACACCACGCAATTGTTCAATGCCGGTATTTCGAAAATCGCCAAAAAGTTGGGGGAAGAAGGAGTGGAAGTGGCGCTGGCGGCGGTCAATGAAAACGACAGCCGGCTTTCGGAAGAAGTGGCTGATTTGATTTATAATCTGCTGGTGTTGCTGGAACACCGGGGTGTGTCGTTGAACGCGGTGGGGGAAGAGTTGCAAAAGCGCGCCGCCGGCCGGAAAAAGTGATGTTGTGGTAAAGAGATGATGAAACACGCCCCCGAGCTGAAGCCCGGGGCTATTGCAGACCGTTTTGGAAAGCGGTTTGGTGATATCGATCGGCGCTTGCCCGGTAGGCTATGACGGTTGAGTAGTCGTGGCTTTCAATTAAATAGCCCCGGCTTTCAAGTCGGGGCCATCTTGCCAATACTGCCCAAGCGGGCTTTAGCCCGGATGAATTTTACCATAGCCCAGAGCGATCGTCTAAATTTAGAAAGATGGGATGATGCAGCCAATCCACCGGA
>WFVT01000363.1 GCA_015491485.1 Candidatus Zhuqueibacterota bacterium | reverse complement strand
TTCGGAAACCGGCCTGACCGTGCAATACGATCATCGCTTGCGGGAACGCCATCTGGGAGTTTTGCAGGGCAAAACCTGGGAAGAAGCGAAAAAGAAACACCCGGAGGTGGCAGAGTCGATTATCCGGGACGATCCCCATTATGTCATTCCGGGCGGCGAAAGCCGGCAGCAGGTGATGGACCGGGTGATTCCGTTCATGCAGGAAATGGTTTCGCGGTATCCGGGACAGCAAGTCGGGGTGGTAACGCACGGGGGAATTGTCTATCTCATGCTATATTACGCACTGCAAATCCCATTGACCTTACACCTCAACTTACAACGCCCCAACGCCGGTCTCTTTGTGTTCGTTCACGATGACCAGACCTGGTCGCTTCAGTGCTGGGGAGATACCTGTCATCTGGATGGTTTGGCCGTCCGCGCCTCCCTCGGGTGACAGGCCAGTCGCGGACGCGGACCGGCGGCATTGCTCGTTTTCGGCCGATGCCTTCCTCGCTTTATGGAACCGTTCTACCGGGGCGGCGCCGTTTTGAGACAGCGCGCCCCGGCTGAAAGGCTACCGCACCAAAATCATTTTCCCGGACCGAATCACCGTTCCTACTTTCACGCGATAGAAATAGACGCCGCTGCCCCAATTGGCGGTTTTGATTGCAAACCGGTGCTCTCCGGCGGGCATTTTCTCGCGCACGGCCGAATAGACCTGTCTTCCGAGAATGTCATAGACCGTAATTTCCACAGGACTGGTTTGCGGCAACACGAAACGCAAAACGGTGCGATCCCGGAAAGGGTTGGGATAATTGGGCTTCAATTCAAACGTCTGCGGCGGTCTCCGGGGGTTCTGGGTCAATCCGGTCGGCAACAGATCGCGCAGTTGCAGCGCATAAACCGACGGCCATTGGGTGGCAGCTCCGACTTCCATCGCGGTAAAATAAATGGTGCCATCTCTCAGAATGGCGCGATCGCCACGATGCGTCGCAGTGGGGTCGCGATACATATTGATTTCATCCAGCTGGGCGGAATAGATTCTTCGGTCTTCAAATTTATAAAAGTAAAATGTGGGGATCAAAGCGTTGTTGAAACTTTCCAGCGCCATCCAGGCGACGCCGCTGGAATCCAGATCCAGCCAGGAATGATACGCCCCCACCAGGGCTTCCATGGGGGTCTCCTGATAAAGCTGAATCACTTGACGACCGTCCCAGTAAAAAACCGAACGCCCCTCGGTCCAGGCAAAGGTCTGGCCAAACGCTTTCACCAAACCCGAGCCGGAAACATTCATTGTATCCTGCTGGCCGGTTCGGAAATTCATAAAGCTGACGTAGCTCAGATTCTGATCCTGCACGTCGCTGCTGTACATTACCAGCAGGCTGTCTCTGAAATCCCATTCATAAATGATTTGACCGGCGATACTGGTTTGCAGCCGTTTTACTTTGCGGACCCCCTGGCTGGAATATTGCCAGAAATCGGAATGAAAGATATAGCTGCCGTCATTGGCATATCGGAAATAGGCATCCATCCACACGGCCATGCCCGAGGAGACCTTTAATTTTTCTTCATCACGCCGGTAAGAGAGAGAGCCGAATCCCGAATCGCTCACGACGACGAGGCGGAACCGTTGGTCATTGACAGGGAATGCCCGGTATATTGTCGGTCCGGCAAGCCATACCTGATTGCCGTCAACGCCGGCGATTTCTTGGAACTGCGAGATATTGGAAAGTTCCAGATTGCTGTCCGGTACGATCTGCACCCATTTCCAATTATATAAGATTCTTATTAATTCATCACCATTGTTATTCGTTTTCATGGCAATGAGCTTTTCGGTGGGAGAGAGCTTGAAATCATTAATCTTTGTAAACCTGCTCGTCCTATTGGCACTGATAATCCGCAAAGTATCACTGACTCTCGTGACCAAATAATGCTTGTTCTTGTCAATGAAATAGCCGAACACCAGGCGAGTGAGCTTGACTTTCCGCCGAATTTCCAGCCGGTACCGGTTGTTCTTTCCTTTGGCATCCATATTGACCATGATCACATACAGCTTATCCAAACGTCCGGGGTCCTGTACCGTGTGGGAGGGCTGTTGTCTCGGATTGATTTTGGTCACTTTGACTTGTTTGTTGGTGACCTCAACCACCTGTAAGGTGAAGGTGGCAAGGCTATCGAGGATTTTGGCTTTGATTTCGATTTCATCATCCGGGTCGCTCTCGAAGGGGAGCCACACCTCATAAAAATCCGCCGAATAGCGCATGTTGTAGGTTTCGGTTTGAAACTGCGGTTCAAACACCTGGCTGCGGTAAATATCCGGATATTGATCCCCTTCCTCATATTGATACGGCGGTAATGTTTTTAACAGGTTCGCCACATGAAAGTCGGTAAACATTTCAAAAAACGTTTTATTATAATCCCGGATCGCATCACGTATGGCGTTGAAACTGAAATCACCGGTTTTGCTATTGTATGACACACTGTGCTCCCACACCTTACGCACAATCGCCGCGTCGTTCACCCGTTCGGAGAGAAATCGGAAAAAAATCCAGCTTCCGTACCAGTGATTTTCATCGGGATCCGCCTCTGTCGGAGTGGCATCCAGGGCGATCCACGGCCGTTTAAACCAGTCGGGCAGGTATTGATAATTGTCATTGATATCGTCGTAAAGTTCATCCTCAACCCACGTTGCCGTGGCTTCACTGAGCCAGGCTTTTTCATAGACATCATATCCGTTCTGAAGCGCATGGTAAAACTCGTGCGCGATGGTGACTTTCAGATTGCGTTCCGCATCTCCGTCAAATCCGGTGTAGTTGTTGCGCAGGGCCATGTAACTATATGCTGCATTTTTTTCTTTCAGATTGCCTGAATTCGGATTGTCCCCGACCACCTTTTCCGACTGGACATAACCATAAACGCCTTCGTCCAGTTTGTAAATATACACATCGTAATAAGCCTTGCCGTTTTCCAGGGTGTCCGGCGGCGGCGCGAAATATCCCATGGTATCGATCTGGGTCGTGTAAACCTCTTCCAATAATCTCATGACCATTTCAATATAATCCGGCGTGCCGTTTTTGTTGGCATCGGTGGAATCCACCGCATTGGTATCGCCAGCAGCGACCGAGTAATGGATTTTGAAAGGGGCAGTCGTCCGGGTAGAATCCAGACCTTTCGGCCGGGCCAGGGCGCCATTGGGCAAAAATCCATAATCCGTTAGTTGCCGGCGGGTATCAGCGCTTAATTGATGCCATATTTGGAAAAACCGGTTACGCAGGGGCGTTCCACACCCTTTGGGGCCTTTGCCATGAAACGCGTCAGGCAACCTTGCCGGCTCAAACAGGGCATAGGCTGTATATAACGCCCACTCATCCAACGAAATGCGGCCCGCGGCATGCGCCCGGTCGATTTTAACGAGTACAGATTCTTCCGCTCTGGAAGGCGCTTTTTGTTTTTGAAGAAGGGATTGGGAATGAGCCGGTTTTACCATGGGCGGCAGACCGAGCAACAACAGAGACAGGGCTATGACAAGCCGTGTTTCGAGTCGATGATGAACCATGTGTAGCATAATGAACCCCTCTCATGGTTGTGGTTGGACTTCACCCGGCGATGGTTGTTGATGCTGAGAGGACATACGTTCCGATTACAGATTATCGGTTTGAATAAAACATGGATGATTCTGTCGTTTTTGATGGAAGCCGGAGCCAGGTGTTCCGTACGGTTTTCCGCTACCGAGATGAGCCTGAACGAAATGAGTGTGAGATTCAGATATGATCGTCCGTTTTTTTATAATCTTTAGAAACGAAGGCAGGAATTTGCTGATTGTTAATAAAATTTCATGGAGAGATATCGAGGTCAGTCCCCCCGAGAAAGCCGTTTCCGGGCATCAGCCCCTGCAAAACCGCCGGCACTCCTCCTTATGAGCCGTATGCCCGGTAAACCACGATTGTCCCGTCATTCCTCTTCCGACTCCCGCCGAATTTTTTCCAGCAACTCCGGAATGCTTGCTGTGGCCAGACAAATGCTGGAATCGGCGGCGCCGTAATACATCCACAGTTGATCGCCGCGAACAAAACCGCCGCAGGGAAAAATCACATTCGGAACGTCGCCGGTACGTTCGTACGGCTCCTGCGGCGATAACACCCACCGCCGGGTTTTGGCGATCAGCTTGTGCGGCTCCTCCAGGTCCAACAAAGCCGCGCCAACCCGGTAAATCGGTCCGCTGGGCATTTCTTTCACCCCGTGATAAATCATTAACCAACCTTCCTCGGTCTCGATGGGCGGCAGACCGGCGCCGACGCGGCTGCCGTCCCACCAAGGACCGCCGCGCGGGGGTAAAACCGCTTCAGACTTTCCCCAGAAATGCAAATCCGGGGAATAGCCGATCCAGATGCTCCCGCCCGCAGCGGAAGGACGGTGTAACATGGCATACAAGCCGTTGAACCGCTTCGGGAACAAGGCAGCGTCCTTATTGTTGGGCGGATAGGCAAGGCCTAACCGCTGAATGTGCGAGAAATCCTTTGTTTGCGCGAGACCGATAGCCGGGCCGTGAGGTGAATAAGCGGTATAAGCCAGCAACCAGCCGTCGATGCCTTCCACCGCCGTCACCCGGCAATCTTCAATGCCATATTCTTCATAAGGGTGCCCATCGCCGGGATGCATAAAAGCTTGTGAATCAATCTGCCACTGACGGATGCCGTCCGGACTGCGTGCCAGAGTTATATGCGAACGGCCGGAGGTGCTTTCCACCCGCAGGAGCAGCAACACCTCGGATCCCATGTCCACCACGCCGGCATTGAAAACGGTATTGACCTGATATGGGATATCCCGGGCGGTGATCAACGGATTTTGGGGATGCCGCACAAAGAGATCGACTTCCATGACTGACCTTCACTTTCCGTGTTCGTTACGGTTTGTAAGTTAATTCTTTGGTACTGGTAATGTGCTGGAACAGCTCATCGCGGTTGAACCACGTCGGTTTCATGCGGCGCATGCTGAAAAGCCCCATCTGATCGATAGAATGCGGCGAGGCCGGGTCATCGCTGACGCCGTACGGCAGCACGCTGTACGATTCGATCGGCTCGGTGAGATGCACGATCATCGGGCAGGACTGGCCGCCATAAGCCACGAATG
>WFVT01000362.1 GCA_015491485.1 Candidatus Zhuqueibacterota bacterium | reverse complement strand
GAGTTTACCCCGCACCTGATGCGGGGCTCCTTACAAGGCCGGTGTTGGCTTATGATCCCTTTTTTTGCCAGTGCCCGCGAAAATGGCAAATTTACAAATCAGTGCCTTCTCCCCGGATCCACAAGCTGGAAGCTTGTGCTACAATGCATCCGTGTTTCATCCGCGTGTATCCGTGGCTGAAAAAGCATCCCCTCGCAGAATTGGGAATAATGGCATTTCTGGTGCGCTGTATCATAAACCAACGAAAACGCTCTGCGTGCTCTGTATCTCGGCGAGAGATTAAGAACACAAGTTGATCCGGGATTGCCCGCGGGCACCAGCAAGTCCAAATCCGCGATATCATCGAGTAATGCGGCACAAAGGTCCCCGGCGTTTTCGAAGTGCCGGGGTCGTAAACTTTGCCTCTGTGGTGAAATCCGCCCCGCGCCGTGTCCTGCGCTCAGCGCCTCGGCAAGAGAATGAGAACCAAAGCTCATCCTGGATACCTGCTTGCACGGCAACGCAGGCTGGACCATAGCTGTCATGGTGGGTCTGTATTTACTCTTTAACATTTTCTCCATTCTCATTCTCGATCACCAACTTGAAATCCGCCTCGATAAACAAATCAAACACGAAATCGATCATTTCCTATCCACGTTTCACGTTCAGCATGATTCTGTAGTCATCACCCACATCCGTGAATTCCAGGAGCCCGATCTGATTACCGTTTCTGAAAGTGCGTTTTATTTACAAATTTATGATAAAAAAGGCCGGGTTCTGGTTCAAAGCCAAAATCTGCAGCATTTTTCGCCGATCCCCATTCGTTCAGGACCGCAGGAGGAAGAGGTACGCTTCGAAAATCTCATGCTCGATGGAGAAGTGTTACGGGTGGGATATCAAAAGCTGTACAATTCGGATCATGAGTTCTTCGGCTATCTCCAGTTGGCTACTCCCAAAGCCGGCGCAAAAGCCATTTCCAAAAAATTGATTTTGTTTAATGTACTCACCTTCCCATTCACTCTGCTGTTGATTATCGCCATCAGCGTGTTTTTGGCGAAAAAGAGCTATCAACCCATCAACAAAATCATTGATCTGGCCAACAAAATTTCCGCCACCAATTTAAGCGAACGGTTGGCTTATGAAGCGGACCCCAATGATGAACTGGGCCGTCTTCGCGATACTTTAAATCAACTGTTTGACCGTCTGGAGCGGCAGATCAAACAAATTTCCGATTTTACGGATAATGCGTCTCATCAGCTCATGTCGCCGCTTACCGTGCTTAATACCGAACTCGAGTTGATTTTAAAACAGAGTGACAAAAACGACAAACAAAGGCCGGTTCTGGAGGTGATGCATGAACAAACTCAGCGTATGATTCACATTGTCAAAACGTTGTTGGTCATGGCACGTGTTCAGCACAGTTGTGAGGATCAACGGCGTGTGTTTAATATAGCCACCGTCATCAATGAAGATATAAGAAAGTTATTCCGAGACCACCGAATCACTTATGAAATTGAAAAAAATTTGCATGTACGGGGCAACCGGGACTATTTTTCGCTGGTGGTTCAGAACCTGATTGATAATGCTATCAAATATTCCGACAGCCATGCTCCTGTCCTGGTGCGAGCCTATAAAGATCACTCGATGGTGCATCTTGAGGTGGAAGATTTCGGCGTGGGCATTTCCGATGAAGAAAAAACCATGATTTTCGAACGATTTTACCGGGGCCGTGCCAGTGATCAGTATGAGGCTCGTGGATTCGGATTGGGACTGAGTTTAGTGTATAGCGTTGTAACGGCCATGGGAGGCAAAATCGATGTCCTGGATAATCATCCTCGTGGAACCCGATTCATTATTTCTCTCAAAGCCCTTGATTTGAGTTAACCCGCTACAGGAGCATACAGGGATAACCCCTTAACGTCTTGCTCTTAAATCTGTGGCATAAATTTAATCATTTTCTGCTTGCAAATCGGGGCATCCAGGTCTATCTTCTTTTATTCCCAATTCTTACATGCTATTGTTTTTCAGATTTCAGCATTCGGACGGGGCGAAAAATGAAGGTACATCGCGCTAAGAAAATACAGCCATTGTGTCACCAAAATGAAAGGGCCCCGTTATGCGACGAGTGTATGATCCATGTGCGTGGCTTTCCCTCGCCCTGATGATCTTTTGGGGCGGCTTGTTGAATCCCCCTCAAATCCAGGCGTTCCGCAACCCCGCTTCCTCTCACCTCCCCTCGCTGAATCCGTCAAATCCGGCTGCAGAATCACAGGTTGTGCCGTGGGTGCAGGACCTGCTGTCCGATGAACAGGCCAGGTATCGCGTGCTAAAGGCGCTCCGTTCAGGCCGATTGCAAGAAGCCGGCCAACCGTATGAATTTTTTCTGAAGCGGCCACCGTTTCTGAACATGCTGGAAATGATTCTTGCCGAACCGGAATCGTTGGAAGGCCAACCGCAAGCCGGTTTTGAGCCGCGGCTGCTTGGAAAATCCAATCCGGCACGGAGTGATGCCCTGACGGTGGTTGCCGCCAAACCTGAAGGCCCGCCGCACGGGATGGCCTTTTACGGCAATCGACTCATTCTTGGTGCGGGCGCTGCACTGGTTTTTTATGATATTTCCGACAGCGAACCGGTGAAATTGGGGATGCAGCGCGTGCCGTTTACCATTCAAGATCTTACGGTCGAAGGCGATTGGCTGTATGTGATCGGCGGCAAAACATTGCAGATTTACGATTTGAAGGCTTTGGGCAAACGGGGTACCCAAATGGCTCCCTTGCCACAGCTTGCGCAACACGAGTTTTCGTTTACTCCACTCCGGGCGCTGGCTTACATGAACTTTCTTCTTATGGTCACCACCGCGGGAGTTCATATTTTCGATGCATCCGGTCTCACAACGCTTTTATATCTGGGGCTTGCCGCGGCTCCGTTTGCCTTTACCGCCGCTCTCCATCCCCCTACCAACCGTCTGTATGTCGGCACCTGGTCGGGGATGAAAATTTTCGATATCACGGATCCGACGGCTCCCAATGAGCTGGGCAGCTATAAGGCACCTGCCGCCGTCGGTTCCTTTTTTGCCACCGGCGACCGAGCTTATGTTGGCCTCAGCGATCGAGTCACCATCCTGAATGTGGCCGATCCGCAAAACATTCAGCCGGTCGGCACGATCTCACGATGGGCAACCGATATCAAGGCCTACCGATGCGATAACCAAACAACGGTGCTGGTCTCTTCACGATGGATGATAGAAGGCTACGATCCGTCCGACTGGTCCAAGCCGAAATTTACTCATATCCCCCAAACGGGCATTGACCGCCTTGTACTCGACAAAACCCCATGTAGTGATCGCACAAGAGTTGGTGGATTTGGCCGGAATGGCGCCCAATTCTATCATGCCGGGTCGGGCATCACTGGAAGAATCGATTTTGTAGTGGGCGGAAGTTTCGACACGGAAGAGCCCACGAATATCATCCTCCCTGATCCCGTGAATCCGCCGTTGAATGTCTTTGGCGTTGGTCCCCAGGAAGTGCAGCAAGTCGATTGGACCTCCAATTTCGAACAGCCGGTTGTTTTGACCACAACGTTCGGCAATGTGGGTAAGGAAAATGGATTTTATGGCGCAGCGGAGGTCTGGGTGCAGGCTGGCCGCCGCATCGGCGCCTTTGGCCTGAACAGCGCCGCCGGAGTAACCGTGCAGGATATAACGGATTTGGGCAATTCTTATGAACTCGCTCATCAGTTGGCCGGAGGATTTGCCTATCATATCGAAGAATGCGGCCATTATTTGTTCGTCGCCACCGATAACGGAGAAATCGTGGTGTTGGATAAAAGCGATCCTCAAAATACAACCGAAGTGGCGCGGATCAAGATTGGCAATGCGATCGATGACATGCAGATCAACTGTCCGAATCGGCTGTATGTGGCTGCCGGTGATAGCGGTTTTGTGATTATGGATATTTCGGATGCGACTAATCCCAAAACCATCGGCCGCATCAGCGGCTCATTTCTGCATATCGGCGTCACCGGCAACTACGCCTGTCTGAATGAGCCCAAAGCCGGGGG
>WFVT01000361.1 GCA_015491485.1 Candidatus Zhuqueibacterota bacterium | reverse complement strand
CAGTAGCACAAGCTTCCAGCTTGTGATTGCAGTAAGAACGCACTGATTAGTGAATTTGTCACGAATTATTGCGGTTAGAATGCGGCTACTTATTCCGTCCTTGCAAGGAGCGAAGCGACGACGCAATCTCCAATCGGATCAGACATGCTGAATTTAAGCCATTCACATTTCCAATCCGGCCTGCAAAGCTCCCCTCCTGGGAGGGGTTGGGGGTGGGTCAAAACCCGATTCAGCCAAAGCCCGAGCAACCGTTTCCTTTGGCCAATTCACAGCTTACAGGCAACCAGCTTTCGCACCGATCAGGCTGTGCTCTGACTCACCCCTAAATCCTCTCCGATGGAGGGGACTTTTATATCTCTCGCAGACATGTCGCACGTTCAGAGAGCTTTTCATTAATGTGGTGGACCACAGTCACTACCATTTCCCAATCACGGATGCATTGATGTTTTTCATCAGCCACGGCTGTATGAGGATGAAGCATGGATGGTCGTTAGTGAGGGCTCAAAGGCCCCGATGATTTCGCTGGAATTTATCTCTGCTTGATGGTGTGGCTAACCAGGGTCATCATCCTTTTCAAAAACAGATATACAGGAAAGGTTTTGAGAACGTTCGATTGCTGAAAACCGAGACTGCCCGATGCTCAACCATTTTCCGATACAATTTTCAAACACACTCAGCGGCAATATTTTGAATGGATGAAAAAGGTTGGGAAAGAATGGTGATGGTTTTTCGGGCAGCCCCAGTGAGATAAGCAATCTGCTGTGCGGAACGGCGGTACTGAGATTGGGATCAGTCCCTGCAAAGAATCCGGCAGATCGGCGAATCTACTATGACGATGGCTTGCAGTCCCGGGGCGGGCTTGAATAAACCGGTTCGTTCCGCTGGCAGCGAAATACCCAACGGTACTTGAATGCTCGCAATCGTTTCAAGTTGGAATTCGTATGCAGCCGTTTTAACACATGCCGTGCTTTTTTAAAATTCAGGTTTTTTAGCCGTCCATGAATGATCGTGAGCATTGTGTTTATCCTTGTGATGGTACTGTTCTGCATATTGAATAAAACCTGAAACGGCCGTGCTGGAAATCCTCGCGGGCAGTTTCAGGCTGCGTGCTGTTGAATATGCTGCTTTTCCGGCAAGCGCCCCTGGATGACCATTTTAAAAGTGCCGGTGCGCTTGTCATAATCTGTGATGACTGCCGCCAGAGTGGGCGATTCATGCAGCAATTGCGCTAAATTTTCTTTTAATGCACTGGACGACGGCGGCAGAATCTCGATAAAATCCAGACTGCGGGTTTTAAATTGACGCATGGTAATACCTCCATTGAAAATGGAACAGAGCGGGGATTTATGGATACCACATCAATGAATTTCGAAAAGGAAAAGAGGATCAATCGAATTCAAGACAGGATCGGAATCGGACGCGGTTATGCTTCGAGATGTGGCTGTAAATAAAAGGAAAGTGGCGGTAAAAGTCAAGGTTTGTTAAGGAAGTTTATCAGACGTGACGAGAAAAAAACACGCTGTTTTTGGGCTGATAAGATGGAAACCGTGGGTTGATGCCCAGCATCCAAAACCGGATAGATGATATAAACCCTCCGTTTTTGGGGCACCTTCCAGCAAAGCCCGGGACAAACGATTTGAGGACTTGCAGGTGTCGATTGCCTCAGAAGTTTCGCTTGACTTTCAGTGCATTTTACGGTATTTTTTAAAGCTAAACTAAAAAAATATGATGGATACGACGAGAAAACAACGCGAAGAACAACTCAAGCAAGAAATCCTTTCTGTTGGCAATATTCCGCAGCATGTTGCCATCATTATGGATGGTAACGGCCGTTGGGCCAAGCAACGTGGATTGCCACGGGTAGAAGGCCACAAAGAAGGCATCAACTCGGTGCGCGAGGTGGTCCGGGTTGCGGGTGAAATTGGCATCAAGTACCTGACCCTCTATACGTTCTCTACAGAAAATTGGCATCGGCCGAAAGGCGAAGTAACGGCGTTGATGCACCTGTTGCTCGACACCATTCGTGCCGAAGTGGATGAGCTGGATAAAAATAATGTGAAGCTCATGACCATCGGCCGTCTGGATGATTTACCATTTTTGCCCAGACAGGGAATGCTTCAGGCTATTCGCCGATTGCGCAAAAACACCGGTTTAACTCTAAACCTCGCATTGAGTTACAGCAGCCGCCGGGAAATAACCGATGCGGTACGTGCTATCGTGGCAAAGGCGTACAAAGGCCGGCTTCGTCCCGAAGAGGTCGATGAAGAACTCATTTCGGCTCATCTTTATACCGCTGAGATCCCCGATCCCGACCTGCTGATTCGTACCAGCGGCGAGCTGCGCGTGAGCAACTTTTTGCTTTGGCAACTGGCCTATACCGAAATCTACGTAACACAAATTTTCTGGCCGGAATTTCGAAGCGTGGAGTTTCTGGAAGCGGTGCGCTGTTTTCAAAAACGCGAACGCCGGTTTGGACGCGTCAGCGAACAGCTCAAAGCGGAACAGGCCTCCGGATAACAACCAATTGTCAATTCTGGATCACACGAAAACTCCGTCATTTCCTTTCGCGATGTCCTGTCGCATGCGGTAAAACTGAAAAACCCTGTTTTCCTCCGCGGTTTCCTCGGAACTCGGTGGCGTTCCGGGCATTAGTAAAGTTGTGATACAAGCGGACGGGGGAGTCCGGCGAAACGATAAACCGGCGACGGTAAAAGTGTGGGTGCTGAGCAGTTGATTGATTTTATTGAGATTACCTGAAAAAGGCGTCGATACATAAAGTATGATAAAAAAACGCAACATCCTGTGGGGCTTTCTGGTGCTGCTTCTCATAGCAGCGGGAACGATGTATTACGTAGTGCCCCTCTGGAAAATTGCCCGCAAGCTGGAACGTCGTATCGAGGCCAATATTCGTGAAACGTTTGGCCCCGCTTTGCAGGTGGAGCGGGTGCAGCTTGGACTGGGTTCCATCTACCTCCACCGGCTTGCCTATGTCACCGCTGACAGCACCGTCCGCTTCAACATACGGGATGTGCGGCTTAAACTGAATCTGGGCAACCTGCTCAAATTTGGCGTGGCGCCGATCAAGGTGATCGAGGATGTGATTATCCGCAAACCGACCCTCCATGTCCGCTACCGCCCCGGGGGAACCGGAGACTCATTAAACATGGCCTTCACCCATTCTCGGGAATTTCGGCAGAAGCTGTTGGAATTTTCGACGATCAAGAAGGTTACGATCAACGACGCCCGCCTGATTCTGGATACCGGCGAGGCCGACTCCTCCTTAACGGTTTTCCGTCAGGCCAATGGCTGGGTGCAGACATCTCCCGATGGCAAAGCGGTTGCCAAATTGGCGGCACGCCTGTTTCGTTCCGAGGCGTATAATGTGATTGTGCGCGGGGATTTCGATCTGTTGAAATCCTCGTTGGATTCCCTCGTTTTGCATATCCGTCGATACAATCTGGTTGAGAGTATCCCCTTTTTCCATCCGCCCTACCTCGAGCTGCAGGATGGCTACTTAGAAGGCATGGTGCGTTTTGTGCCCTATCCAAAACTCGAACAGCCGCAGCTCTCCGGCAACATTGCCGTTCACCGCGCCGCCGGCAAAGTGGTGAAATCCGGTTTGAAATTCCGCGATGCCGAATTGCAGATTCAAATCAACGACCGCGATTTAGAGGTGCAATCGGGCAGCTATGGAATCGTCAACGGTTCAAAAGTGGAGCTGATCGGCCGGATTCTCAATTTCACACGGCCTGAATTGCAGCTCACCGTTTCGGCGGATAGCCTCGATATGGGCAACTTTTTGAACACCGTTTCGAAACGTTCACCGATTCAGATTGATGGATTCGCCCGGGCGAAAATTCAAATTACACAATCTCTTAAAAATCCGGTCTTCAAAGGGACATTGACGGCAAAACGGCTCAGCCTCGGACGCTTTGCGCTGAACAATTTACATGCTTTCGTGAGTTTTCAAAACGATACCCTGACATTTGATAAAATCAGCGCAGATTACAAAAAGAGTCAGTTGCAAGGGTGGGGCCACATCCCCATTGACGCCGATAATCGCGAATTGAACATCACATTGCTGGCCAATGGAGAATTCTCCGATGCCCTGCCGGTATTGGAGACGCTTCGCGTGCCCAGCTCCACCGGTGCAATCATGGTGACCCTGAGCGGCTCGCCGCAACGACCGGTCATCGATGGCAACTTCGATCTGACTCTGGAAAGTCTAAATCAGCAGCGCGTCAACCTCCTCGGGCAATTTGAAGCGGTCAATTACGATCTTTTGGTGGAAGCGCGCAGCGCTGAAGGCGATTTCCAATTCCAAGGGCAGATTTTGCACTTCCTTGATCGTCCCACATTTCAGTTCCGGGTGCAAAACATCGATCAGATTGCGTATCTCTGGCCCGTGCCCGTCATCCAGAGTCTCAGCCGCTGGTTCCGATTTGATGGCCGGGTGCGCGGGGACGCCGACCGGTTGCGGTTTGATCTGGACGCATATTCCATCCAGTCGCAGCGCCAGGTGTTTGAAACTCAATTTGAGCTTCGGTTAAATGGAGATGAGAAACTCCAGCTGGATGGTACGTTGGCTCTCCATCCGCAGCAAGCCGATCCATTGACGGTGGCTTTTCGCGGAGCGCTCAGCGATTCCTTGTTTAAGCTGGATGCCGGCGATAAAGATCAGTGGTTACATGCGACCCTGGAAGCCCGTTTGGACAGCAGTAAAAGATTGCATGGGCAGGTGCGCTGGAGTAATGTAGATGTGGTGCAGCTTTTCGGCGCGAAGAGGCTCAATCGGGAACGGTTTGATGGGCGGCTATTCGGACGCATTAACATCGAGGGGACTCTGGAGCAGCCCGAGGGGCAGATTGAGGCATGGTTTCTCAACGGCATGCTCAATGGAGACGGCGTATTTACGGGAGAACTGTCGGGCGCTTTGCATGACCGCCGGTTTACTGTAGAAAAACTGGCGTTGCAATACGAAGGGCGTCCGTACCTTCAGGCATACGGTTACAGTGATCTGGCACGGAACGAATCCGCCTTTTTCATCAGCGGAAAGAATGTGGATGCCAATACGATCATTCACGCCATCACCGGCCAAAACGATGTCCTCACAGGCGATGCCGATATCGACGTTAGTTTGCATGGGAGCGGCTGGCCGTTGGATCTTTATGGTAAAATTCATATCCAGAATGGAAAAATCGTCTGGTTTTCGTTTGATGATCTGACTTTTAATTTTGGCGATCAGGAAAGCCTCAAAGGGGCGCCCTCGGGATCGTATCTCACGCCAAAAGGCTTTTATGCAAAAAACGTTGCTTACATCAAGCAGGGGCAATATGTGCTGAACGGTGAAGGCTGGTTTCCGTTCAGCAAAGTCGATTCGATGAATGTCACGCTGAACGGCTACGGCAATTTTCTGGCAACCCTGCCGGATTTTGCCACGGTGATCCTGGAAACGCAAAGCATCGGTGAGCTGCGCATGCGGCTGAAAGGACCTTACACAAAAGTGCGCATCTACGATATGCATGCAAAAATTCTCAACGGCCGCGTGCGTTTAACCCGGGTGGCGAAAGAAATTCGCAATATCACCGGTGAAGCGGTTGCCGATGGTGATTTCATTCAAATTAAAAGGCTGGAAGGACAGATCGGCGATGCGAAATTGCGCATTTACAATGTGCGAGAGACACCGGTACAGGCCGGCCATCTGGGGGTTCCTTTGCGGATTGCTCATCAATGGATGAGTCTGGGGACTCTGGTGATCAACTCCACGCGAAATGGACTGCCCCTGCACATTCCGGCTTTGATGGAGAAAGGGGAAATCGGACGGTTTTGGATTCGGGGGCGGGAAAATGAGCCCGGCTTTCTTGTGGCGGGCCCCTGGGCCCATCCCGTATTTCGCGGCGAGGTGGTGCTGAACAATGTGAACGTTACCTTCCCGTTTGAGGAGAGCGAGGATGAGGTCGATCCGCTCATTGCCAACATTCTGTTTAATATCGACTGGGATGTCGTGGTCATCGCCGGGAAGGATAACCGCTATGTGAAACAAATTCCATCCGGCATTGATAACATCTACATCAATATTGCGATTGATGATGAAGTGAGCCGGCTGCACTTTACCGGCATTTTCCTGGATACCACACGCACAGCGCGGAAGAGCCTGGCGGACAGTTTGAAGTCGGCGCAGGAACTGGCCAATGGTGCACTCGATGACAGTCTTGCCGACGGCACTTTGCAGTTCATGGTGAGTCAGCGGCGGCCGCGCCCGAGCGGGCCCGATACCAGCAGTTTCCGAATCGAGGGCGTGATTGAATCCACGCGTGGAAATATTGAATATCTGGATCTCAATTTCCGCGTCGATAAATTCGGCGCCATCTGGGATCGGAGTGAACTGCAGCCGGTGGTTTACGGCCGTGCCTGGACCACCGTAACCGACTCCACCAACTTTCCGCAAAATGTGTATTTGAAAATTTACGCCCGCGATCCGGTGACCGGCGAAGAGCGGGATCAGGGGCGGTGGGAATTCAGTTATTTTAAGCTGGAGTCGGATATCCCGATTTACAACAACTCACAGCTAAACATGCTGGCCACCTTGGGTTATTCGCTGGATAACGTGAAGGCAAAAGCCACCGACATGATCGGCATCAGTACCGATAATCTGCTGTTTCGGCCGTTGCTGCGTCCGGTGGAACGTACCCTGGAACGCTCGCTGGGTCTGGATATCGTGCGTCTGAATTCGCGGTTCACGCGTAATTTTCTGGAAATGAACCTGGCGCAATCGATTGAAACCAAATGGGCGCTGCTCAGGAGCACCCGATTGACGGTGGGTAAATACCTATCAAACCGGCTGTTCTTTTTATACACGGGGCAATTGGAAGCCTGGCCGCCCAACTTTAAATATCAGGATCCCAATCTGGGATTACGCCATACATTCGGCCTCGAGTACCGATTTCATCCGGGATTGTTGTTGCAGATGGAATACGACATCAACAATGCTTTTGCCGATCAGAGAGAAGATAAAAAAATCTGGATCCGGCATTCCTTTCCTTTAAAATAATTTCCCGAATGACACACGTTGAGCCGCCGATGTAAAAAGGCGGTTTTCTTCCGGATGCGGGGCGATGGCATTCATCGTGTAACACAACGAGGTTGTGACGGCATTTTCAGGTGGAGACCGGCCGTGCCGGCCGCGTTTTTGATACCGGTCGGTATTGTGCGGCCCATCCCGAAAGAGGGCCTAAAATGCACCGCGCCGCCGGGATAAATGAGCGGCAAATGAGGCCGGACGGCACGAATGTGCGCCGAACTTTTTGCTTTACATTGTAGTTTAAATTTTGTAATTTGGATGCAATTTTGAATTTAAGCAGGTGTGATGCAAGTTATGAATAGATGGATTCGCGTAGTCACGGTTGTTGCATTTTTCGCGGTGGTTGCCTCCGGCGCTTTTGCCCAACAGGGTGGAAAGCGCATCAAGCTTTTGGGGCTGTCGGTTGAGGGCAACAAAACCGTCGATGAAAACCTTGTGAAGCTGACCTCCGGCCTGGTGGTCGGCACGTATATTACCGCCGACGACATCCAGACCGCCATCAAGCAGCTCTGGGACCTCGGTATGTTTGCCGACATCCAGGTGCTTCTGGATCGGCAAATCGGCAACAACTTATATTTGACGATTAAAGTAGAAGAGTATCCACACCTGTCTGAAATTCAGATCACCGGCAATAAGAAAGTCAAGGAAAAAGATCTCAAAAAAGAGCTTGATTTCTTCCGCGGTCAGATGGTCAGTCCGGCAAAAATTTCCAAGGCACGCCGGCAGATGCTGGCCATTTACCGCGACAAAGGGTACCTCCTCGCCGACATCACCACCGAGGTCGTGCCGGTGAAAGACAATCCCAACCGGGTGATTGTTAAATTTAAAATCAAAGAAGGCAACAAAGTTCAGGTCAAAAAGATCCGGTTCCACGGCAATAAAGCGTTCAGTGATGGCAAGCTGAAAAAGAAGATGAAGGAAATTAAAGAAGATACCTGGTGGCGTGGAGCCGATTTCGATCCCGAAAAATATGCGACGGCGAAAAAGAATGTGATCGATTTTTACCGGTCTCAGGGCTTCCGGGATGTTGAGATTGTGCGTGATTCGCTCTACTACGGGCCCGAAAAGAAAGATATGTTCATTGACATCTGGGTGGATGAAGGACGCCGCTATTATATCGGGAAGATCGAATTCGAGGGTAATGAAATCTACACCGAGGAACAGCTCCGTTCGGTGCTCGGGTTCAAAGAAGGGGATGTGTACAACGCCGAAAAACTGCAGAAGGCGGTTTCCGAAAACCTCGGAAGCCTGTATTACGATGCGGGGTATATTTACGCCGGAATCACCCCGCGCGAAATCCCGGTGGGGCAGGATACCGTCAATATCCGCTTTATGATTAATGAAGGCACGGCGGTCAAAATTCGCAAAATCAGCATCGTGGGCAATACGCGCACCAAAGAGAAGGTCATCCGGCGGGAGCTGTACATCCTGCCCGGGCAGACTTTCAGCCGTGATCTGCTCATGCGCAGCGCCCGTCAGGTGTGGGTGTTGAATTATTTTGCCAATGTGAATCCCAAGGTGGAACCGGTGGATGATGAAAATGTGGATGTGATTTTCGAAGTGGAGGAAAAATCCACCGATACCGCCAACATGTCTGCCGGTTGGAGCGAGCGGGATAAAGTCATCGGCAGCATCGGCGTCTCCATGAACAACCTGATGGGCAACGGTCAGCGGCTGAGCTTTGACTGGAATTTCGGCCGCTATTACCGTTCCTTCCAGATCAGTTTCACCGAACCGTGGCTGATGGACTCGCCGACGCTGCTGGGGATCAATTTCTACGATACCCGGCGGGACAGCCGCTGGATCGGCTATGCCCAGAAATCGATTGGCGGCTCCATCCGGGTGGGGCGGCGCTTCCGCTGGCCGGATAGCTACTTCCGCGGCGACTGGATTTACCGCATCGACAAAACCGAACTGTACGATTTCAGCCGCTTTATTCGGGAGCTGAACCCCAACGGAATCGTGACCGAACAGTGGCCTCTGACCTCGAGCAGTATCACCCAGATTATCAGCCGCAACAGCCTGAACCGGCCCGAGTTTCCGACCGAAGGCTCGAATTTCTCCTTATCGACCGAGATCGCCGGTGGGATATTGGGCGGCAACGTCAGTTATCATAAGCATCAATTCAAGGCGCAGTGGTTTTCGCCGCTGGCGCTGAATTTCGTCCTGCATTCCAATTTCGAAGCCGGTGTGATTGTGCCGTTCGGCAAAAAGCCGAGGGTGCCCTATTTGGATCACTTCTTCATGGGCGGCGAAGGGCTGACACGGTCGATTCCGCTGCGCGGATACAACGATCCGCTGGGCAGCAACGGCAACGGACTCGGTGGTCAGGTGATGATGAAATACACCATG
Source organism: Candidatus Zhuqueibacterota bacterium (assembly GCA_015491485.1). Taxonomy (GTDB): domain Bacteria; phylum Zhuqueibacterota; class Zhuqueibacteria; order Zhuqueibacterales; family Geothermadaptataceae; genus Hydrothermovivens. Next base: position 5,030 of record WFVT01000361.1, on the reverse strand, counting down.
GAAATCCGCTTTCCGATTTCGCCCAATCCGACCATTTACGCCCTGGCCTTTGCTGAAGCCGGCAACACCTGGCTGGACTTAAAACGCACCGATCCGTTTGATCTGCGGCGTTCGGTCGGAATCGGTGCGAGAGTGTTCATGCCCATGCTGGGCATGATCGGCTTCGACTATGCCTATGGCTTTGATAACATCGACCGGCGAACGGGGCGGCGGGTTGGACGGTGGAAACCGCACTTCGTGTTCGGAAGAGGATTCTAAACCATACCATCCTGATTTGGAGGGAGTTTATTTCTTGAGTTGAAGCTGCCTTAACTGGTCAGTTGAATTTTAATTTAAAAGGAGGCATCCGTGAATCGAATGGTAAGATTTTTCAGTCTGCTGGTCCTGGGTTTGTTCGTGATGGCAGGCACTTCCAGCGCTCAGCTCAAAATCGGCTATGTCAATTCCAAGCGCATTCTGGACAGTTATAAAGAAGCGCAAGATGTCCAGAAAAAATTGGAAGATTTAAACAAAGCCTGGGAAGAAGAAGCGCGGAACATGCAGCGCGAAATTCAGGAGCTTCAAGAAAAATTGGAAGCCCAGGCCCTCGTATTAACGGAAAAAACCAAAGCCGAAAAGACGCAGGAGATTCAAAACCTGGTGCTCCGCTTTCAGCAGTTCCAGCAGGAAAAATGGGGCCCCAACGGCCAGCTCTATCAGGAGCAACAACGCATGATGCAGCCGGTGATCGATAAAATCAATGCAGCGATCCAAAAAGTGGGTGAATCCGAAGGCTTTGATTATATCTTCGATGTGGTCAACGGCAATATATTGTTTGCCGCCAAAGATCAGCCGGACCTGACCGAGCGTATCCTGGAGGAGCTGGAAAAAGGAATCCAGGCAAAACCCAAAAAATAACGAGTGGTTGAAAATTTCGTGGGTGCTGCGCAGCTCTCATCCAGAGGCTCCAGCACCTTCTTTGCGTTTACGCCGGACGTTTCAAGGAGGGACGGAACATTCAGCACTATACAGCCAAAGAACTCGCTGAGTTTATTCACGGGGAGCTGGAAGGCGATCCGGATGTGGTGATTCGTGGCGTCGCCGCCATCGATCACGCCCGCGACGGCGATCTCGCCTTTATCGCTCAATCGGCGTATGACGAGTGGCTTGAGAAAACGCCTGCCTCCGCTGTTTTGGTCCGCAAAGACTCGCCAAGGGGACGCTGCCCGGCGATTATTCGTGTCGAAAATCCATATCTCGCCTTTGTGCGCATCGCCCGCGAGCGCTTCGGCATCGGGGAACCGCGCGCGCAAGGCATCCATCCGCAGGCTTATATCCATCCGGATGCCCGGCTGGGCAAGGGCGTCAGCGTGGGCCCATTTTCCGTCATTGATGCCGGCGCCGTGATCGGCGACGGTACCATTATCGGAGCGCAGGCTTATGTGGGCGAACGCTGCGAGATCGGGCGCCGCTGTCAGATCGGTAATCGGGTGGTGCTGGAACACGACGTTGTTCTCGGAAACGAAGTCATCATCCAGGCGGGTTCCGTGGTCGGCTCGGATGGTTTTGGTTATGTGCGGGACGGCGAGCGCTATTACAAAATTCCGCATGTGGGCCGGGTGGTGCTGGAGGACCGGGTGGAGATCGGCGCCAATTGTACCATTGATCGCGGTACGTTTGGAGACACCCGCATCGGCGCCGGAGCCAAACTCGATAACCTGATTCATGTGGCGCACAATGTGGAAATCGGCGAAAATACGGTCATCGCGGCACAAACCGGCATCTCTGGCTCGACGAAAATCGGCAAAAACGTCACCATCGCCGGACAGGTGGGCTTTGTGGGCCACATCACCGTCGGTGATGGAGCGACATTCGGCGCTCAGGCAGGCGTCACGAAATCCGTTCCGGCGAATACCATTGTTTCCGGGTATCCGGCAAAACCGCACGCTCAGGCTAAACGCGAGGAGGCGGCATTGCGCCGCGCGCCCGACATGCTGAAGCGACTGCGACGTCTGGAAAAATATCTCGAAGCACGCGATCCGAATTTTGCCAAAGCATTCGATGAAGAAGCGTCTCGAAAAGCATAAAACAAACCTGAGGCAATCACGATGTTGGAACAGCAACGAACCATTGCGAAACCAGTCACGGTGCAAGGCGTTGGACTACACACCGGCAATCCTTCGACCATGACGTTTGTCCCGGCGCCGGCCAATACCGGTATCTGGTTCCGGCGGGTCGATCTGGACGGCAAACCGGAAATCAAAGCCGATATCGATCATGTGGTGGATATTTCCCGCGGCACGACCATCGGAAATGGCGAGCTGCGCATCCACACCGTGGAGCATGTTCTGGCCGCTCTGGCCGGAATGATGATCGATAACGTTATTGTAGAACTCAATGCCAATGAACCGCCGGTCATGGATGGCAGCGCCCTTCCTTTTGTGCAAGCCATCAAAGAGGCCGGCATCGTGGAACAGGATTCGCCACGGGACTATTTTGTCATCGAAAAAACGATTTCCTATTCCGATGAAAAACGCGGCATCGATATCGTCGTGTTCCCGTCGGATGAATTCCGCATCACCTTTATGGTGGATTACAAAAACCCCGCTCTGGGCACGCAATACACCTCCATGTATTCGCTGCAGGACGAGTTTGAAACCGAATTCGCTCCCGCACGTACATTTTGCTTTCTGCATGAAGTGGAAACCCTGATTCAGCAGGGACTGATCAAAGGCGGCAATCTCGATAACGCCATCGTGATCATCGATCGGCAGGTGAATGAAGACGAAATCGATCACCTCAAAGAGCTGCTGGGGCTTTCCGGCGATGTGAAGGTCGGGACCAGCGGGATACTCAATGACAAACCCCTGCGGTTCAAGAACGAGCCGGTGCGCCACAAAGCGCTGGATTTGATCGGCGATCTGGCGCTGCTGGGAGTGCCGCTCAAAGCGCACATCATTGCCGCGCGTTCGGGGCATGCCGCCAATGTGGAGTTGGTGCGCATGCTGAAGAAGGAGTGGGAAAAACAGCGAATTACCTCGCGCTATTCCGGCGACACGACCAGCCGCGAATATGTGTTTGATGCACAAACGATTTTGAAAATTTTGCCGCACCGGTATCCGTTTCTGCTGGTGGATAAAATCATCGATCTGATCCCGCGGGAACGGGTGGTGGGTATCAAGAACGTCACTCTAAACGAGCCCTTCTTTCAGGGGCACTTTCCGGGCCATCCCATCATGCCGGGCGTCCTGATTCTGGAAGCCATGGCGCAGGTGGGCGGCATTCTGCTTTTGAATACCGAAGAAAATCCCGAAGAGAAGCTGGTGTATTTTACCGGCCTCGATAAGGTGAAATTTCGCAAACCGGTGCGCCCCGGCGATCAAATCCGTTTTGAACTGGAGATGATCAAGTACCGTCGGGCGTTTTGCCGGATGGCGGGCAAGGCCTACGTGGCCGGGGATCTGGTTTGTGAAGCGGAGCTGGCCGCTGCTGTGGTCGATCGAAACTGAGAAAGTAGATCCATGACGAACATTCATCCAACGGCGATCGTCGATCCACAGGCCGAATTGGGAAACGGCGTTGAAGTGGGGCCGTATGCGGTCATCGAGGGCAATACCGTCATCGGCGACGGCACGACCATCGGGCCGCAGGCTTATATCGCATCGGGCACGCGCCTCGGAGCCCATTGCCGGGTGTTCAAAGGCGCGGTGCTGGGGACGGTCCCTCAGGACTTAAAGTTCGGCGGCGAAGAATCGTTGCTGGAAATCGGCCCCCATACCACCATCCGTGAATTCGCCACCCTGAACCGGGGCACCCGTGAAGCCGGAGTCACCCGGATCGGCGCTCACTGTTTGCTGATGGCGTATGTGCATGTGGCGCATGATTGCCTGATCGGAGATCACGTGATTCTGGCCAATGCGGTGAATCTGGCCGGCCATGTCAAAATAGAAGACTGGGTGAGCATCGGCGGCATGACGCCGGTGCATCAATTCGTCCGAATCGGCTGCCACGCCTTTGTGGGCGGCGGCTACCGGGTGTCTAAAGATATTCCGCCGTATATTCTTGCCAGCGGTGAGCCGTTGCAGTTCACCGGTTTGAATACCGTGGGGCTCAAACGCCGCAATTTTTCCAGCGAATTGATGCTGATGTTGAAGCGCGTGTACCGGCTGATTTTCCGGAGCGGCAAAAATGTCAGCCAGGCGCTGGAAGCGATTGAGGCGGAGTTTGAGATGACCCCCGAAATCCGGCATATCGTGGAGTTCATCCGAAACAGTGAACGAGGCATCATCCGTGGCCGATCAACAGCCCCATAGTGCGTGCTGGCTGCTGCTGAAAGACCCGCCGCGCGACGGTTTTACCCACATGGCGGTGGACGTAACCATGGTCAAATTGCTCTCTCGGCCGGCGCTGCGCCTTTATACCTGGCAGCCCTGGGCGGTTTCGCTGGGGTACCATCAGCGCGTGTCGGACCTCGATTTCGACCGTATAAGCGCCGACGGCATCGATGTCGTGCGGCGGCCGACCGGTGGCCGGGCCGTATTGCACGCAGAAGAATTGACCTACTGTGTCACCCTGCCGGCGTCGCATCCGTGGAATCGTGAATCCGTGGAACAGGTGTATCGGTGGATTTCCGAAGCGCTGGCTTTCGGCTTGCGGCATCTGAACTTGCCGGTTACGGCAGCCCCCCGGCAGCCCGGGCAGGAAAAGGGATATTTCAAGCACGCCGCCTGCTTCGCTCAGAGCGTTCGTTTTGAAATTGATCTTTATGGAAAAAAGCTGGTTGGCAGTGCGCAGCGGCGGTTCCCGGAAGGCATTTTGCAGCACGGCTCCATTTTGATCGGTCCGGCGCATACCCGACTGTCCCGGTATTTCCAGCGACCCCGCACGGAGCCGCACGGCCGGGATCAGCTGCCCGCCATTTCATTGCGGGAAGCGCTGCAGCGCGACATTTCCGCAGACGAAGTCGCGCAAGCCGTGGTGATGGGGTTTGAGCAGGTCCTTGGCGTGACCTTTGAACCGTTCCGGCCGACAGCGAGCTGGCAGGAAAATGT
>WFVT01000360.1 GCA_015491485.1 Candidatus Zhuqueibacterota bacterium | reverse complement strand
GCCGGCGATGGTGTACGATGGGCTGTCCTTGGTCACCACCGAGCCCGTCGCGATGACCGAACCGTCGCCGCTGGTGACGCCGGCGGTGACCACCACGTTGGAGCCCAGCCACACTTCGTTGCCGATGACGATATCCTTGTAAACCGACGGTTGCTTGCGGATGGGTTTGTCCGGTGCGAGCTGGTAGTTGGAGGCGAACAGCATCGTGCCCGGCCCCATCAGGAGATTGTCGCCGATGATGATTTTGGCCTTGCCCGGCTGCAGGCAGGCAAGGTGATTGATGTGGCAGTTTTTGCTGATGAACACATTTTCCGGATTGGTGAACGACGTTGATCAAGGTGAGCCGCATTATTAAAGAGAAAAAATTCTCTGCGCGCCCGGAGCCTCTGCAAGAGATTTTATTGGTTTTTGACAGCCTGCCTAACGGTAGAGGATAGCGCATCATCGTTTAGCCCTCCTGCCTGAACGAAAACCATAATCCTTGATATTGGTTTCTTTTTTTGCTAATATAATCCAAAATACCTATGCCACCAGCGCGCCCTCGATTTTGAAGAAGCTACCGGCGCTGACACATGCGCTCCGTTTTCATACAGGCGATCCTGAATGATACTGCCAATGCTCTGACGAAATTGCGTGATCGGCGCGCTGCCATGGAATTCGGAGAGGGCGTCCTCAACGATAACCAATCATGCAGAAAATGCGTTCAGAAACAAAGGCCATGAATCCACAGTTTGAAACAATCAAAACCATTTTGCTGCAAAAATTCAGGGCGAAAGCCATTTATATCTTTGGATCGGCCGCCAATGGAACGGATGGCAACGGGAGCGATATCGATCTATGTGTTGTCCTGGATTTGAAAGGCCGGAGAAAAATCGAAGTCATGCGCGCCATCCGCCAGGCTCTGGCCCGGTCTATTGAATTGCCGCTTGATATCCTTGTCTATTCTGAAGATGAATTTGAAAGCAGAGCTAAAATTAGGAGCACTTTAGAGCACGAGATAGCCGAAAAGGGATTAAAGCTATATGGATAACGAAGCGGTTGCAAAGGAATGGTACAAATTCGCGGACATGGATTTAGCGGCTGCTGAGCATTTGAAGACGATGGTCCCAACACCGATTGAAATTATTTGCTATCATTGTCAGCAAGCTGCCGAAAAATATCTAAAAGGATTTCTTGCCTCTTGCGGTGAAGCCATTCAAAAAACGCATGATCTTGTTTTATTGAATAAGCGGTGCCAGAAATACAACAAGGCTTTTGCAAAACTGGAAAACGCCTGCCTATTTTTAACCGACTTTGGCGTGGCCGTCCGCTATCCTTTTCCAATGGATGTGAATGAAAGCGACATGAATCTTGCCTTAAAATATGCAACGGAAATCAGGGATTTTATTTTAGCCCGCTGATCCGAAAACAAGGCTTTTCTATCATCAATCGTTCTCAGCCGTCATTTCGCTCGCCGAAGCCCCCCATCCGCGCTCATCCTTGTCCATCCGTGGCGGATAAAAAAGCCATCGCATTCCGAATTGGTGAACGACGTTGATCAAGGTGAGCCGCATCATGAAGAAAAAAAACTCTGCGAGCTCTGCGCCTCGGCGAGAGCATAAAATGAGAAGCCCATTCCTCTTTCTATTGAGATTGCGTCATCGCGGAGTTTACCCCGCACCTGATGCGGGGCTCCTCGCAATGACGGAGATGGCTTAATATCAAATTCCAAATTTAAGTCAGCAGAATTGGCCAATGATTTCAATCAAAAGCATCCATTTTTTATTCGCAAGAATTCGTGGCAAGATTACAAATCAGTGCCTTGCCGCCGCAATCACAAGCTGGAAGCTTATGCTACAAAGCATCCGCGTTTCATCCGTAAGAAATCGCGGCAAATTTACAAATTAGCGCCTTCCCGCCGCAGCTACAAGCCGGAAGTTTGTGCTTCAGTAGTGCAAGCATTCTTGCTTGCGATCAGGCAGAAAGCTATAAAGAATCGCACACCATATCACTCCCCAGCAACCACAAGCTGGAAGCTTGTGCTACAAAGCATCCGTATTTTATCCGCGTTCATCCGTGGCTAAAAAGAATACCTCGGAATTTCAAATTTTGGAATGAGGTTGATCCTGCGGTCCAGGATCATGAACCAGCGAAGAATCTCTGCGAGCTCTGCGCCTCGGCGAGAGTTTTCAAATGCTAAAGCCCTACAGCAGAATGCTGATTTTTTACTCCCGCTTTTTCAGCGGCTTGGCCGGGATGCCGCCGGCGATGGTGTACGGTGGGATGTCTTTGGTCACCACCGAGCCCGCCGCGATGACCGAACCGTCACCGATGGTGACGCCGGCGGTGACCACCACGTTGGAGCCCAACCACACATCATTGCCGATGACGATATCCTTGTAAACCGACGGTTGCTTGCGGATGGGTTTGTCCGGTGCGAGCTGGTAGTTGGAGGCGAACAGCATCGTGCCCGGCCCCATGAGCAGATTGTCGCCGATGATGATTTTGGCCTTGCCCGGCTGCAGGCAGGCAAGGTGATTGATGTGGCAATTCTTGCCGATGAACACGTTTTCCGGATTGGTGATTTTGGCCGTGGGCTCGATCCAGGTCCCCTTACCCACGCTGCCCAGCCGCCGAATGGCGTCGCCGTTGACTTTGTGGTAAAACTCGAGAAAGCGGAAAAACCATTTCCAGGTGGAAAAGCTGAACAGGACTTTGAAGACGTTTTTCCACATGATCTTTTTCCTCGCAGCAGTACGGTTTCATCCCTGATATAAACACCGACGGCCCGGCCGCTTTCACTACCCGTCGCCAAGTAGCGTTAGCGGCGCTTTGCAGGTCCCACCGGCCCACAAGCGACCGGGAGTATGGTCACTCTCATCCCAAGCGCAGCGAGCCATCTTTTCGAGCGATCTTCCAGGGCCGCGCAATATGCGCTGATCCCTCCATGTCGCTTTGGTCGGGCTCGGACGCTCAGCAGCGCCGAACAATCGAGAGGCAAAGGGATTCTCCAAATCCAAAAAGCTTTGTGCTCTCTGTGACTTTGTGGTGCCTCCACCCCCGCCGGTCATACCAGCAAATCCCCGATCTGCTGCACCAGCCGGCGGCCGTCGAAAGCCTCGAGCACGGACTCGTTGATCGGCCAGTGGCTTTGCGGTGCTTCGAAAAACTGCGCCATGCCAATCAGCGCCTCGCGGATTTGATCGATATCGTCGGCGTCGGCCCACCAGCCGAGGTTGTATTCCCGCATCATGCGGCTGATCACCCCGGGCGGGCTTATGGCAAAGATCGGCTTACGCACGGCGATGTATTCGTAAATTTTGGCCGGAATTTGAATGCGTGTGCCCGGCTGCAGCAACAGCAGCGCATCGGCCCGGGTCATTTCCACCAGACACTGGCGGTGCGGCACCGGCGGAACGAGCTCAATCCAGTCGCCCAGCCCATACTCCCGGCTCAGCGCCTCGATTTCGGCCGCGAAGTTGCTCACGCTGCCGATGAACTTCACCCGCATGGCGGATGTCGGCATGCGGCCGGAGCGCACGGCCTCGCCCCACGCGCGCAGGAACGGCACCGGCGAGCGGCCGCGGTACAACGTGCCGGTGTGCAGCAGGCAAAACGGTCCGCCGTTGCGCGACGGCGGCGACGGCAGCATCTGATAATCGGCAGGATCGTAGCCGTTGGGAACCACCTCCGCCCGCTGCGCCAGCTCGGGCATGGCCTGCAGGTAAATCTCCAGCATCTCCGGCGTGTTCATGATAATGCGATCGGCGCTGCGCAGGGTTTTCGTCTCGTAACGCACATTGACGCGGCGCTTGAAGGCGGTCATTTCCGGATTGCGCCACTCTTTTTTGGCCCAGGGATCGCGGAAATCGGCGATCCAGTGCACGCCGGTTTGCTTCTTCAAATAGTAGGCCACCACATGGGCGCTGCCCGGCGGGCTGCTGGACAGGATGTTGCGAATGCCGCGCTCCGCGATGAGCCGCCGCCCCTCGCGAATGGCCGGGACGATCCACATGGCGTAATTGTCCGGCGAATTCAAATTGAGGGTAATGGCATCGAACGTGCGCCGCAGCAGGGATTTTTGCCTTTTGCCATTGGGAGACGGACGATTCGGCGCCTTTGCGGCCGTGCCGGTTTGCGGGGCGCCATTGCTGGCGCGCACCCGGTTTTTCAAATCCAGCAGCCGTTTGATGCCCTGAAACGCCGGCACGCGGATGACTTCGATGTCCGGCGGCAGCTTTTCCAGCAGTCCGTCGTCATACTTGAAGCTCTTGGCCAGCGTTTTCTCATCGGCGGTGAGCACCGTGATGTGCACGCCCATCTCGTGCAAATACCGCACGATGCGGATCATGCGGTGCACGCCGCTGGTGCTCACCGGTGGAAAATTGGCGCTGATGAGAAGCAGGTTTTT
>WFVT01000359.1 GCA_015491485.1 Candidatus Zhuqueibacterota bacterium | reverse complement strand
GCGAGGGAATAAACCCAAAAGCGTGTTCCATTTACAATTGAGATTGGGTCGTCGCGGAGTTTACCCCACACCTGATGCGGGGCTCCTCGCAATGACGGTTCTGAACGAACATTCAATGCCGAATACGGGCAACGTAAACAGGCTAACCATTCCGTTCATACATACTCGTATTCTATCCGCAAAAATTCGTGGCAAGTTTCCAAATTAGTACATTCTCACCGCAGCCACAAGCTGGAAGCTTGTGCTACAATACATCCGCGTTTGATCCGCGTGCATCCGTGGCTTATAAAAAACATCCGCTCGCAAATTTGGGAATAATGGCGATTCAGGTGCGCTGAATCATAAACCAACGAAAAATCTCTGCGGACTCTGCGCCTCGGCGAGAGAAGAAATCAATTGCGCATTCCGGTTGCTTATGAGATTGCGTCGTCGCTTCGCTCCTCGCAATGACGGTTCTGAACGAACATTCAATGCCGAATCCGAACGGTGCAAACAGGCAAACCGTTTCACTCATGCATACTCGGATTCTATCCGCAAAAATTCGTGGTAAGTTTGCAGATCAGTACATTCTTACCACAATCACAAGCTGGACGCTTGAGCTACAGTAACGCAAGTGTCCTTGCTTGCGATGAGGCCGAAGGCCGCAAAGAATCGTAATCTATGTCACTCCGCAGCAATCACAAGCTGGAAGCGTGTGCTGCCATGCATCCATGGCTCATAAAACTGTTCGGTCGCTGGCATGGCGTGAAGCCGGAAAACATGCAGCCGGTCGCTAAAAAACGATTGCTTTTGCGCCGAAATGGGTTAACTTGGGATGGATTTTGCTGGTTGACACATTCAGAATTCAGAAACTCCCATGACCAGCAGCGAAACTTGGAAAAACCGGGGCTTGTATAAATCTTCGGATTCCGTGGGATAGGCACCGATTCAGCGGCAACACCTCCGCATTCCAGTAACGGTCTTCAAATTCTTTTTTCCGGCACTCAAATTGAGAAGAACAATGATCTCGAAAGGTCTGGCGAAATACATTCTGTTTTGCTGGTTTCTCGTTCTGGAAGGAATTCCCGCATTGGCGCAGCCTGCGGTGAATCCGATCCGCCCCCTGCATCCGGCTTTAGGGGATCTGGTGGATGCCCGGGAAAATGCCCGCTACCGGATCATCGGGCCGGTTGAACACCTTTTTGCCGTGCGTTTGCATGAATACGAAACGAACCGGTTTCGATTGCATATCCTGTTTCGTGCCGGCAATGCACCGGCAATCCGCCTTCTGCCGCTCTCTCTACAGCAGCTTTCACAGTTAAGATCACAGCTTGATCGCCGAATCCGTCGCTATCGGCAAGGGCAGTCGGCAGGCACCGATTATTTGCTATCCATCCCTGAACAACATCCGGGGGCAGCAGCAAGACAGGAATTCATACTTTACGACGGCTCCACCCTCAACGGTGTCCTTTCGACCATCCGGGGGGATACCCTCGTGGTGAAAACCCTCGCCGGGGTGGAAATCACCATCCCGGACGGCATTCTAAAAATGGTTCGCCCGCTGAAAAGGGATATCCCCCGCGGTCGCATTCAGCAAACCGATCCCAATCAAACCCGGCTATTCTTCTCGCCGACCGGCCGGCCGCTCAAACAACACAGCGGCTATTTTGCCGATTATTATGTCTTTTTCCCCACCCTTGCCTACGGCCTCACCGCGAATCTGTCGATTTCCGGGGGGGTATCCATCATTCCCGGGGCCACCTCACAGCTTATGTATATCGCCCCGCGTTTCGCCCTGACACTCAACCGCAAGGTTTCTCTCGCAGCGGGCTTCCTCACCATGGGCATTCTCAATCAGGAAGAGCGGTTCTCGCTCGGCTACCTGGTGACGACGTTCGGGGATGCCGTTTCAGCCATCACCCTGGGGATAGGAATTCCGTTGCATGCCAATTCCAGCGGCTCTTTGCTGCTCATCGGCGGTGAAATGCAAATCTCCAATCACGTCAAACTCATCACCGAAAATTGGGTTTTTGCCGGCAATGATCTGTCGCTGCTCTATTCCGCCGGCATCCGCTTTTTCGGACAACGGCTGGCCGTGGACCTCGCCCTCGTCGGGTTCGATGAGTTCGCATTCAAACAGGGTTTCCCGCTAATCCCTTATGTGGACTTCTCGGTCTTTTTCGGCCATTGAGATGAAATTGTATTGCCGATAACCGCTGTCTTCCTCGTTTTCGGGACAGGCGGTCATTGCTTTTTCAACAACACCCGTCCCGGCAGGGCCCAGGTTGGCTGGCCCTGCTTGACGACGAACCGGCCGTTGACCAATACATATTCCACGCCCTCCGCATACTGATGCGGCTCAAAAAACGTGGCCCGATCCCGAATGGTGTTCAAATTCAAAATGGCGATGTCGGCCCAGAAGCCCTCCCGAATCATGCCGCGGTCACGGAGGCCGAGAATCTGTGCCGGCAGTGAGGTGGACGAACGGATGGCGTGCTCCAGAGTAATGGCCTTGCGCTCCAGCGCGTAACGCCGGATCTTGCGCGGAAACGTGCCGTAAAACCGTGCGTGCACCGGGCCGTCTTCAGGCAGGGCAATGGCGCCGTCGGTACTGGTAGCCGTCCATGGCTGACGCATGTACGCCTCGAGGTCGTCTTCCCACATGGAAAAGCCACGAATCCGCGCCCCACCGGGCCGACTGGCATCGCCTTCGAGCTGGATTTTGATGGCCATGTCCACCGGCGACACCCCGAAGCGATCGGCCAAATCGGCCAGACTCCGGCCGATGAAACTGGAATCAGGATACTCGAACACCACCACATTTTCGGCACCGCCGCGCCGGCGGATTTCGTGGGCGATGTCCCGGCGCAGGTCGCGTTCGCGCTGCGGATTGCCCAACACGTTTCGGAGTTTCGCAGCGTAATCCACCGCTTCGGCTCGCGCGGACGGCGCTCCGTCCGCATCGCGGAACACCCAGCGCGGAATCAGCACGGTGTTGCCATCGCTGCCGCTGGTGTTATAGGGATACTGATCAGCCCAGATGTCCACGCCGCGCGCCCGCGCCCGCTCGATGAGCTGAATCGCCGCATGGCTGGAGCCCCAGTAGTGCGCGCCTTTGGCTTTGATGTGCGTCGCGACCACCGTGGCGCCGGTGCGTTCGCCGATTTCGATGGTTTCCATCACCGCATCCAGCAGCGTGGGCGGGCCGGCGGAATCCTGCGATGGCCAGTACCACATGGGATCCGGCCCCTCGCTACGCTGATGCGAAATGTACACCCCGCCGAACGGCACGATTTCCTCGACCAGCGCCACGACTTCGTCGGTGGTGCTCCAGCGGCCGGGCACGTATTCGAGGCCCGCACTGATGCCCCACGCTCCTTCTTGCATGGCCTGACGCACCAACTTGCGCATGGCTTGAATTTCATCGGCGGTGGCGGGCCGGCGGAAATCCTCGCCCATGACCCGGCGTCGCACGGTACCATGGCCCACCAGCAGAATCGCATTCGGGCCGATGCCCAGCTTTTCCATGGTTTTGCGCTGTTCGGCAATGGGCCAGGCCGAGCGCCCGTCCTGATTGACCACCACCGTGGTGATGCCCTGCATGACCATATTGGGCGCGGCGCGACGCTTCGCCTCTTTGCTGCGCAGCCCCTTATCGGCCCGGCGCGGTTCATCGGCGTGCGTGTGGATATCGATGAAGCCGGGCACCACCAGTAGGCCCGTGGCGTCGATGGTTTCTTTGGCGCGCGCCCCGGACAGCCTGCCCACCGCCACGATCTTTCCCTTTTTGATGCCGATATCCGCATAAAACGCCGGATTGCCGCTGCCGTCCATCACCCGGCCACCGCGGATGAGCACATCGAACGATTGCGCCGGAATCGGCTCGGTTTGCATAACCAGCAATAGCAACAAAACGATGATCGAAGCCCATTTTTTCATGACATTCCTCTCAAATAGCTGAGATCGAAAATTCCACCTGGGTACGATTGATTTTATTTTCAAACAAGTCATCCCACACGCTAACGTCAAAAGACATTATGAAGTAGCCCTGCCCTTAAACACGAAACACCGCCGTCTCTTGCCCCTGCCTGCGGCCTCCTGAGGCTCGACAGAACCACTCGGTCATGAAAACGTCGTAATCGCATTGGTTTTCAACGCTCTCTGGAAGCCTCTGAAATGCAGGGGATGACGATCCGTTTTGTCACAATTTGCATTGGCTTCCGATACACTGCAAAACAAAAAATACGACCGGATACCATTGGTCCGATTGTTTCTTTACGTCTTGCGGTTTCCCTGGAATTTGCCACAAGATGGTAAGCGGCACGGCTTTCTTCGCATTCTTGGTGTCTTTTCATGGGAGAAAAAGAGGTTTGGCATTTTCCGACTTTTGAATAGCACACGGATGAAATGGATAATGCGGATGGTCACGGATAAGAGCTGTAAAAACAACCATTATGAAAGCCGCTGCTGCTTTGGCCCACAATTCAATTCATGCGTTTCATTGGCTTGCCGCTACCGTTACAAGCTGGAAGTTTGTGCTACAATATTGTATGCATCCGTGTTTCATCCGCGTCAATCCGTGGCTGATAAAAAATCATTTCATGTCAGGATTGGGAATGGCGGCGCCCCGAAAGCGCAGTATCATCCAT
>WFVT01000358.1 GCA_015491485.1 Candidatus Zhuqueibacterota bacterium | reverse complement strand
GATTGCAGAGTTTTCTGTTTGACCTCGATGCTGCGTTCAAACCGGTGATCGATAAAGGCTGGTTCCATATTGACTCTGTTTTCCGTGAAATTAAAAATGACCGGCTGCCATCCATATCACCGCATGATGAAATATAATCTTTTTCGCCGGGATGAAAATAAAAATATGGCCAATTTTCAAAAAAACTGCATTTTTTGGAAAACCAAATCCGAAGTATCCGTACGATGAAGTACAGGTTGATTTTCAGGGCTCGAAGCCATCCTCACCGGTCGTATAACGCGAAGGCGTTCTCGCCAAAAGCACCATTAAAAGCGAAGGCGTCTCCACCGAAATGACAAACTAACGCGAGGCGTCCCCGCCGAGCACCCCCTCGGCCAGAGGCCGCGGGCTGGCATAAAAAGATGCCGTTTAGCGGAAGGATACAGCCGGATACCCGAAGGATCATGCAGTCTCTGCGCTCCCCGGGTTCGTCCCTGGCACCCGTTCCGTTGCTCAGGCCGCACATATAATGGATCGGCCCCGGAATCCAGGTACAGCCGCCGTACATCTATTATAATGGAAAGAATTGTTGCACTTCCCACCAGAGCCGGATAAAAAATTCGAACCGGTTGCGCGTTTGCCCTTCCACATTATTCACATTGTCAACCGATTCATAACGGGCATGGGCCGATAGAAAAAAATCCCAGCGCGGGTGCCAGCGCAGCTCCAGTTCGGCAAGACGGGTTTTCTCAACGATGCCGGTGGGAAACGGCTCGGAGTAGCCCTCTTCCACGGTATATTCCATCCAAGGCCGATCAAAAGGCACATTCACCCGGCCCTCACCATGCCGGCGGTATTCCGCTTTCAGCGCCAAAGTCATTCCGCGGCCCAGGTACTGTCGGCCATGCAGCAGCCAGCGGTCGAAATCATTGCCCAGAAAATGGCCGATGGGCTTATTGCGGTGCACGTATTTTTCCGCCTCGGGCAGGGTGTTGTACGTGCGATTCGCCACGCGCGTGTATTCCAGGCCAATTGTGGCACCTTCCCATCCTCCAGGGTCCGCGACTTGAAAGCCCAGTAAATAGCCGATTTCATTCGGTTCCAGGTCTCCCGGTCCGGTCTTTTCCACCTGGATATCATCAATCAGAAGCTGACCGTAAAATTCCCATCCCGGCGTGGGGTAAAAAACGAAATCGATGGCGCCCATGGTATTGGCACGCAACGGCTGCGGTTCGTTGAGCTGTTCGCCGTGATAGAAGATAAAGGGATTCAGATAATACCACTCCAATTGCCGGTCGCCGCCCCAGAGGACGGTCTGGGTGATCGAAAACTGCAAGCGCCGCTTGAAGAACGCGAAATCCACGCGGCCGGCGGCAAGATAGCGATCGGCCCAGGTTTTTTGCAGACGCGCCGCAGCGGTATCGGATAGAAGCACGCTGTTGAGCTTGCTGACAAAATAACTAAACTGCATCAAGCGAGTCCGGAACTGCAACTGCAACTGATCAAAAGGCCGGGAAGCATCGGAAATCAGCAGCGTGCCGTCGTAGCCGCGGCCCCAGCGGATGTAATCGCGGCCGAACTTCAGCGAAAACCGGTCAAAATGCACCAATGTATAGGCCTGTTCGGTGATGGCGGTGATGCCGCGCCAATTCTTGCCGAGATAATCCGGATCATCGCCCAGATTCTGATCCATGGTCATGCTGTTGAAAATCTGCACATTTTTGGAAATCCAGGCGCTGGAAAAGAACCGGAACACCAGCCGCGACCGCAGCTCATCGGCCATGCGACCGGCACGTTCCACAAACAGGGCGCCGAAATGCAAGAAAGGTTGCTGAGGCTCCGACCGCAGACCGTATGCTTGCTGATCGCTCATCATTCGCGATCGCAAAAAACGTTCGTATTCCGTCCGCGGGGATCCTGCGGAAACCGCATCATAGACTTGAGAAAATTGCCAGGGCAGCGTCGCGGCCAAAAGGGGCTTTTGAACGCTCCGGAGCTGCCATTCGAACAAATACTCCGTGGCCCAGTGGTAGGGAGGCAGGGTGGTGTTTTTCAGCGATTGAGCTCCTCCCGTTCCAGCCAGCAACAGCCATCCAGCCGCCGTGATGGCGGCGAAGCTCCTCCATCGAATAATAATATGCCCTCCTGACATTTGGAAAAATAAAGATTTGCATTTTTTGATCTAAATTGTTAAGATCATTTCGCAAAGCATATCGGTCATTGCTGCCTGAACCATTTGCTATTGACGGGGAAAGGTCATCCCATGGAAATCATTAAAACAAAAGCCAGAGTTTTCAAAAAGAATCTCCTTCAGCTCACCGGGGAGTGTTCTCAGCTTGAATTGGGTGAGACGGTGAATCTTATTATTTTAAAAGGCCAATCCCGCACCACCCGTGAAAACTGGCGCCATATTCTTAAATCCATAAAGACGTATTCAGAAAACGAGTTAAAAGAATTCGAAAAGGTCAAAAAGGAATTGGACCGGTGGAAACCGAAGCCATTTTAATTGATTCCTCTCTAATCATTCAATTCTTCAGAATGAGCAACAAGGAAGAAACATCTTTTTTTAAACTAATGGAGGAAAGTCAATTATATATTTCGGTAGTCACAGAATATGAGCTATTAAGTGGCGCCAGATCAAGGGAATTGCTTCAAGATACTATCAATATTCTTGATTTGTTGACAATTTTAAATTTTACAAGTCTCGAAGCCAGGCGAGTAGCCGAAATCTATCGAACTCTTCGACGGAAAAATGCGAATATTGGCGCTGCGGATATATTTATTGCAGCCACCGCCATCAATTACGACCTGCCGCTGGCCACTTTAAACACCAAACACTTTAACCGCATAAACGACCTTAAATTATATCCAATTTAAACATGTCTTTCGCGTTCGCTGCGCGCTTCACAGTTCCCCAACCATTTAATACGCATTCCGGTTTACCAATCCTTTGAAGATCGTCAGGAAAATGATCTTCAAATCAAACCAGAACGACCAGTTTTCCAGGTAATACAGATCGCACTCCAGCCGCTTCTGAATGGACGTATCGCCACGCCAGCCATTGACCTGCGCCCAGCCGGTGATGCCCGTCTTCACCTGATGCCGTACCATGTATTTCGGAATCTGGTCCTTGAACTGTTCGGCGAAATACGGCCGCTCCGGGCGCGGTCCGACCACGCTCATATCGCCTTTCAGCACGTTCCAGAACTGTGGCAATTCATCCAGACTGGTTTTGCGTAAAAACGCGCCAAACCAGGTCCGCCTATTGTCGTTTTGCGTGGTCCAGGTCACGTCGCTTTCTTCTTTGGGCGCCACACGCATGGTGCGGAACTTGTACATGGTGAACGGCTTGCGCTTGGCCCCGATGCGCTCCTGCGTGAAAAAGACGGGACCGGGTGAGCTCAGTTTCACCCCGATGGCGATCAGCACGAACACGGGCGCGCCCAGGATCAGCACCGTCAGCGAAAAGGCGATATCGAAGGCGCGTTTGGCCACGGTGTAGCCCCAGCTTTCGGTGGGCAGCGAACGAATGCTGACGAGGGGCAGGCCATCGAAATCTTTGACCTGCGTTTTCGGGCGGATGATCTTCAGGAAATCCGG
>WFVT01000357.1 GCA_015491485.1 Candidatus Zhuqueibacterota bacterium | reverse complement strand
TGTCAAACATTCAGGATATGGCTGATCCGCCCAACACCATCGCCGAAGGCACCCAGTGGGGATACGTGTACAATGCGAATGACTATGCGAATCCGGCAGCGGATACAACGGCTCCCTTTGTTTTGAATGTGAATGTACCCGCCAATAACCGGGTGGAAATTGTGTTTAATGAAAAAGTTCTGCCGTTAAATGCTGAAAATAAAGCGAACTATGCTATCAGCGGGGGTATTGCCATCGGTGGAGCAAAGCTTCAAGCCGATGGCCGCACGGTGGTCCTCACCACCAGCCTTCACCAGAGCGGCACAGATTATCTGCTGACGATTCGGAATATCGCAGACCTGGCTGAACCCCCCAATTTCATGTCCAAACCCATTCAATGGACGTACACTTACTATGAAGAAGACCGCCAGCCGCCACGAATTATCGATGTGACCCTCGACGATCTGGAACATGTCCGGGTGCTGTTCTCGGAGAAGATTACCCCCCAGAGCGCAGAGATGAAAGAAAACTATCAGATTTCTGACGGCGTTTTGGTGCAATCCGCCAGCTTGCAGGACAATCAGCGTGAAGTCATGCTGGTCACGACATCGCATCAGCTCAATCGGGAATACACTCTGACGGTGAAAGGGATTAAAGATCAGTCTCCGTTTCAGAATGTTATTGCAGCCAACAGCACATTTACTTACATCAAACGGGGCCGGGAAGAGCCGCCGGAAAACGACCCGCTGAAGAATGAAGGTCCGATGCAGGTGCACAGCGTTTCGCCGAGTCGGTATCAATTATCGCGTCTTGAAGAAAGTGAAACTTATTATGTGGACGAAAATTATGTGATCCTGCGCATTCCTGATCGTTTGCGCAATCTGGTATGGATCAAAACGGCAAATGCTGACCGGGCCAACCGTTCAAGTTCATTCCTTAGCTTTTATTTGGTTGAACCGGGGCGGGTGTTTGTCGCCTATGATTCGCGGGCGACTTCCTGGCCGAACTGGCTGACCGCCAATTTCGAGCGCACGCCCTACCGCATACGGGTATCCGGTCCCGCCATGTACCTCGATGTTTGGGAAGCCCGTGTCCCCGCCGGACCGATCACCCTCGGCGGAAATGCCGCGCCGGAAGCGGATAACAATCTCAGCATGTACGTGGTGCTGATCGAAACCAATCCTCAAATGAGAAATCTGGGGCAACAACCGCGGGAATATGTGCTTTACCAGAATTACCCCAATCCGTTTAATCCTCAAACGGAAATCTCGTTCTATCTGGCAAAACCCTCTCTGGTGGAATTAAAAATTTATAATGCACAGGGACGGCTGGTAAGGCGGCTGGTGCAGCAGCGTCTCGATGCGGGCATGCACCGGTATATCTGGGATGCGACCGGTGACCGGGGAGAAGCTCTGCCCAGCGGCACTTATTTCTACGTCCTTGAGATTAAAGAAGAAATTCAAAAGGGCGGTTTTGTGCTGACCACCTCGGTGCAGCGGCAAAAAAAAGCGATGATCTATTTGCGCTGACGTTCCATTCTGCATACTCCATCCATCCGCCGGGTCTGTTAACAGGCCCGGCTTTTTTAATTCTGACGCTGCAAAGAACCCGTCTCATGCAGCTGGCCAGCTTATTATCCTTTGCGGTTGTTTTTAAAAACCATCTTCAGCCGCTGGCATCTTCGCCGGCTCGGAGAAGGAGACGGACAGAAGCCGATCCCGCATATCCGGTGTGCTGGAATCCGGTTGGCAGCGGTGATTTTCGGGCCTGATCAACAGCTACAGAGGGATGGCGAAAGGAGTGGAGCTATCCGAATAGAAAAAGCGGGTACGAGCTACACAGGCCGGACAACGATCATCGTTGGTGGTCATGACATCCAGCAGCGGGGAATCGGGGAAACCGGCGGGTTATTCACGGCTGCGATCATTCCATCGATTGCAGCATGCTGATCACGAACCGATCCAGGAATTTGACTTTAGGCCCTTTTTTGAGATGCTGGAAAAATTCCAGGCCCATCTCCCGCCAGAACGGCTTGTTGATTTCATAGTAAATGTTTTTGCCTTCCCGGATCGGTACGATCAGATCGGCGTTGCGTAAGAGGGCGAGATGATGGCTGAGAGTGGTTTGATTTAACTCGAGAGCTTCGCCCATGCGCGAAACGTAGGTTCGGCCCTCTTTGGCCAGATAGAGCATGATCCGCAGGCGGTTTTCATCACTCAACAGACGAAGAATTTTAACCGCGCGTTTTACATAATCTTCCGGGAAAAATTCCCTGGGTTCTGTTGTAGCGGTGGGAATATCGGGCATGCCGGTCTCCACGTCTATGACTAATACAGAACAGCACTGCAGTAGCTGACATACGACTCTTCGTCGTCCATCAAGCCTTGTTCGTATTTTAAAATTTCGCCGCGTTTCGCCGGAACGCTGGCCAACAGGGTGTAGATGGGCGAGAATCCACAGATGCGGTAACGGTCTTCCACGCGTGCGACCGCCTGATTCCAACCGGCTGCATCCACGTTCTTCACGGATTCCAGGGCTGCAAAATCGGCTTTTTTCACCTCTTGCAGAAACGCGTGGTCCGGTTTTTCAGGATCGCCGTAACGCGGTCCCACATGGGCGAGATCTACACTGGCAATTACAGTCACCTGCCCCGGATAGTTTTCGATCGCCTGCCGCAATGCCGCTGTAAAACGTTTGACAATCTCGCGCTCCCGCTCGAACATGGGATACTCGAAAATGTGGTAGCTGAAACCGGTTAAAATCGGTACGATTTTAAATGGGCGATCGGCCAGCGTTTTTTGTAAAAAAACGACCTGAAATTCGATGGTATGCTCGGTTTTATGGAGAAACAGATCGCTATAAAGATCAAACGGATAATTTTGTTGCAACAACCGGATGAAAGTGGAATCCACCGGCACACGGCCCAGGGGCGTCTCAAAATCTACCGGAAGGACGCTGTACAGCTCGGAAACTCCGGCATGTCCCGTCCCCAGGATGACGTACACATCCGCGGGCGGCGCTTCGGCCAGACGGCGATAGGCGTGGGTATAAACCGCGCCGCCGATACGGAGGTCGATGTGAGGGGCGACGATCCCCACCGGCGTGGGCTGTCCGTTGACCCGGTCGGGGAGTCCCGCGCCGGAAAGAAAAAATTCCTCCAGGCGAGCGTGCAGCGAATCCGGTTCTGCCGGATAACTGACCCCCGCGTGAGCCGCAACTCTCACTTTAGCGTCCAGGAGTGCTTTTTCCAGGCGTCGCTTGCGTTGCCGCGTGCGCTCGTTATCGAGATAGTAGTGATTGTCCAGATGCTGTAATAAGCCCATAACGGCCTGACGCTCAAGATCAACGCGGAACTGCTTTTTGAAAAGCTGAATCACATCATCGACGGTTTTGGTGCCATCAAAAAATTGCAGAATATAAAGCGCCTCCCGGCTGATCAGCACAATTTCATCCGCAAGACCCATCGGATCGCGAAGGGCAATCATTTCACCCTGTTCAGTCTCAACCGGAATCGTGTCCACGTAACGGAGCTTGGGATGCTGGTTTTCCATCGCAGATTTCCTTTCCAAAGATTGCTCGGTCCTCAATGCGGCAAGCATGAAAATGAATGCGAGTGTGATATGCATGGGCGCCGCCTCGATCGTCTTGCATCATGATATTGACAGTATCAAAATAGAAAAAGGCCCGGGTGACGGCAAGTTAAAAAAACTAAAACACCCTTTGCACGAATGTCCCCGGGGCCCCTAATGAATAACCGCAGTGGAACCGGTTATCCGTTTTGCGGTTCCTCGGACGCAAAGTCGCGGATTTCGGCCTCGACCGTATCGGGGCCGGCCTGTACTTTTATTGCCCCCGGTGCTTCGATCACTTTGCGCCGAATTCGGGCTATGGCGGCCGTCTTTCCGGCATCCGGCAAAAATGCAGCCGAAGTCACGACCCCGACCTCGCGGCCGTCCTGCAGGATCGGCAACGGGGGTGTCAGCGGCTCCCGGGTATTGATCCATAGTCCGGTGTACTCATATTTCACCTTATCGTACGTGTCCAGCCGGGCAATGACTTCCTGGCCGATATAACATCCTTTGGTGTAGCTGATATACGACTTCAACCCGGCTTCGTAGGGATTGGCATCCTCCCCGAATTCATGGCCGTGCATCGGAATGCCTTCACGGATACGCAATGCGTGGAAGGCACGGGCTCCCGCCCACGTGAGACGGCCTGCATCGGCAAGATCGGCAAAATGGGCATACACCCGGTGGAGCTGTGGTTGGTCGATGCGCAGCAGAACGCCTTTGGGAAGCAGCCCGGAAACCATGGCGGCTTCCACGGTTACCCCCGCCAGGGAATGTTCATGAAAATGCATCTCCGGGGCTTGCAGCGGAAGCAATTGATGCGCAGCGGGCCCGGTCAGCAAAACAAGCCTCACTTCCCCGGTGATATCTGTGAGGCTGACATCCTCAATAAAAATATATTTGTCCAACCACGCCATCAGGGAAGCGCCGCGGGCATAGCCGGTAATTAACTCGATCGCGTCCGTCCGGCGCACCATGTAAACCGCATCCACGATTTTGCCTTTGGCATCCGGGAAGGCATTGACCAGAATATCGCCCGGTTTCATGGAACGCAATTCGTTCATGCTCAAGCGGTGCAACAAATCAGCATGATCTTTCCCTGAGACGCGGATTACGTTCAGGCCGTTTAAATCGAATACCGCCGCTTGCTGACGTGCGGCGGCATATTCATCTTCCCAATTCCCAAAGTCCATGATTTCGGGGAAAGTGCCCGACTGCCCGAATCGGGCTCCCATTTTTTTAAAGATGGTAGCGATATCGTTCATTTTTCTCCGTAGCGATGATTGATTCGGCTGATGATGCATGCTGGATTTTGAACTGCAAACGCAAGAATACGATTTGACCGATGTTCAAATTTGCTCCCCGGAACCATCGAAAGCAAGTCGCATGGGAACATCAGGCGCTTATCGGCCATACATTCGGCGCCGGTGTGCGTTGGGCTGCGACCGGTCATCGGCGCCTTCCGCCCGGACCTATTCGCCGGCCGTTGACATGCCGGATTTCTGCGCCAAACAGGTATCGCATTGACAAAGCTCCCGAAGCAGCGAAAATGGATAGATGCCATCCTCATGGCCATCGGTCCAGATGAATTTGATGGCGTATTTTCCCACCACATGCGCTTCCAAAATCGTTGGCTTTGGTGAGGGGGAGCCTTTCGCAGCGGCACCGGTCATCGATGCAACCGGTTTATGGTTCGCCGGGTTGCGGCGCGCTTCTTTGCAATACGCGCAGGGACAATTTTCACGCAAATAGGGGATATTAAATTTACTGAAATGGCCATCGTCCCATTCGATTTGTAGCGTGCCTTCGTCTAACTTTTTCAAAGATTTAGGATACATTAAAACCTGAAATTTGGAATTATTTTTACTAATCCACAATTTTCTTGCATATCAATCATTTTTTCTTATATTAGAGCAACGAAATATCTTGTATTTTTAAAATGGTTTTCATATTATATTAAATGTTTCATTATAATTCAATTTAAAATTGGTAATTAACCGGATAAAATTGTGTGAAGGCCTATGCAGATCAGAACTCTTAAAACCTTTTGCGATGTCGTGGAGCTGCACTCCTTTTCAGAAGCAGCCAAAGTCAATCATTTGACCCAGTCCGCGGTGAGTCAGCAGATCAGTCACATCGAAAGCGAATACGGTGTGCGTATGATTGAACGCGCCCAACGCAATTTGACGCTGACTCCCGCAGGAGAAGTGTTTTACCGCGCCTGCAAAGACATCCTGAAACGTCTGGAAGATGTGCGCCTGGAAATCAGTGAACTCTCCAATGTGGTCGCAGGAACCATTAAGCTGGAAAGCATCTATACGATCGGTTTGCACGATTTGCCCCAGTATGTGAAGGATTTCATGTCGGCTTATCCGGATGTCCAGATTCATTTGACATACCGGCAATCGGCCGAAATTTATCAGGACATCCTGAGTAACATGGCGCATCTGGGGGTGGTGGCACAGCCGCAGAAGAACCGGCAGTTGGATATCTATCCCTGCTGGAAGGAAAAACTGGTGGTGATCGCGAATCCATCCCATAAATTTGCAGGTCAAAAGTCGATTCCCATTACAGCGCTGGACAAAGAGCCGTTCATCACGTTCGAGCGCAACATCCCGACCCGCAAGTTGATTGACAAAACGTTCCGGCAGCACGGTGTCCAACCGCAGATTGTGATGATGCTGGACAATATTGAAACCATCAAGCGGGTTGTAGAAAATGGCACCGGAGTGTCCATTGTGCCGATCCATTCGTTGCGGACCGAATTGAAAGACGGTACCCTGGTCGCGCTGGAACTGGAAGGAATACCGCTTGAGCGGGAGATAGCCGTTATAAGCAAAAAAGGTCGTATTCTTTCCAACGCCGAAAAGAAATTCATCGATCTTCTGCGCGGCAAGCTACAACTGGAGAAAAAAGGCTCGCAAATGGCCGTCGCAAGCTAATGATCCAAATTGCAATGCCGTGATAGAAACCCATACGGAGCCATCCCCTTGCTGTGGGGATGGCTTTTTTGTTCACTGGTGAATCGAACATCGCTCATCGCAAAACAAACGGATTCAATTTTATTTACAATGGTAGGGGAAAAGTTTCTCAATCATAAGAAATCCTTAACCCGAATTCGCAATTTTAAGAAAGCGGGCTTCCGGCTCCTCTGGAAAAACATCTGCACATTTCGATAACCTGTTGATTAACAATACATTTTATCCGAAGTTATTAAAATAGATAGCCGTTCTCTTTTGGTATAGTATTTGTCAATCATAACTGGCGAGTTGAGTGTAAGGACCACATTTTATGGAGGGTATCTCGTATGAAACTTCTAAAACTCAGCTTTGTTCTGGCGCTGTCGCTGCTGTTCGCAACAGAGGTGATGGCTCAGGACAAGCAGTTCGGTTATGTCGGGGCCAAGGGCTGTAAAACCTGTCACAATACCAAAAAGCAGGGTCGGCAGTACAAAATCTGGCTTAAAACCAAACACGCTCAGGCATATAAGACCCTGGCCAGCGAAGAAGCCAAAGCGATTGCTAAGAAAAAGGGCATTGAGGACCCTCAGAAAGCGGATGAATGTTTGCAATGTCACGTAACCGGTCATGGCGTGGATGCCAAGCTGCTGGGGAAAAAATATTCAATCGAAGAGGGAGTGAGCTGCGAAAGCTGTCATGGCCCGGGATCGGTCTATAAGAAAAAGAAAACCATGATCGCGATTTCGAAAGGCGAGATTGATCCCGCCTCGGTCGGGCTGGTGATTCCTGATGAGAAAACGTGCAAAAAATGCCATAACGAAAAGAGCCCGACCTACAAAGAGTTTGATTTTGATAAATATTATGAAAAGATCAAACACGAGAAGCCCAAAAAATCCTGATCTACCTCTTTGATTCGCATCGACTTTAAGGGCCGATCGTTGACGATGATGAGGTCGGCTGATGCGCCGCTGTGTGCTGAGTTTATGGATACTTATGTGGATACTCGGTAGTGCACCTCAGCTTCAGGCGCAGACTCGCGAAGAATGCCAGGAATGTCATGCTGATCCCGAGTTGACTACCGAAACCGAAAGCGGCGAGGAAATTTCTCTTTTTGTTCCGGATTCTGTTTTTGATGCCAGTGTGCACGCCGATTTAGAGTGCATTGATTGCCACGCCGATATTGTGGAATTGCCGCATGAAGACACCCTGAAAGCGGTGGATTGCGGCAGTTGCCATGAGGATGAAGCCGAGGCCGTGGCGAAAAGCGTTCACGGAATGGAGCTACGGGCGCGATCGCCGGATGCTCCTGCATGTGCGGATTGCCACGGAACGCACGATATTTTACCGATGGACAATCCGGCATCCCGGATCTCCAAAGCGAACCAGCCGGAAACCTGCGGCCGGTGCCATTCCGATCCGGATATTATCGCCAGGAATCAAATTCCGATGGTCGCGCCTGTAGCGATTTATGAGGGGAGCATCCACGGCCGATTGACCCAGGAACGAGAAGACGCTGCCACCTGCAGTGATTGCCACCGAGGTCATCTGATTCTCACGCCACTCAACCCTGCCTCGTCCATATTCAAGCTGGAAATTCCCAACACCTGCGGAAAATGCCACGAAGCGATTTACGAGGAATACCGCATCAGTGTGCACGCCCGGGCGCTGCAGCAGGGAGCGAAGGATGCTCCGGTCTGTACGGATTGTCATGGCGAACATGATATTCTCAGGCCGGAAAATCCAGAGTCCCCGACCTCCGGCTTCCGGGTGCCGGTGGAAGTATGCAGCCCATGTCACGCATCAGAACGGCTGGCCAAAAAATATGGCCTCACCCCGGCGCGAGTCACGACTTATGAGAACAGCTACCATGGGCTGGCCCTGCGCGGCGGCAAAGCCACGGTCGCCAACTGCGGCAGTTGTCACGGTGTTCATGCCATTCTGCCGTCCTCGGATCCCCGTTCTCCCATTCACCGGGATAATCTGGTCGAAACCTGCGGCAAGTGCCATCCCAATCCAACCGAGAATTTTGCACGGGGCCGTATTCATCCGGTCGGCGAGGAGGCCGAGGCGCGGGTGATTCAAATGGTGCGCTGGATCTATGTCGTCTTGATTGCGGTGGTGATCGGCTTCATGGTGCTCCACAATTTCATTGACTTTATCGCGAAAGCAAAACGATTAAGGCTCGCTCAACATGGCCATGGATAAAACGCATTCCCGGCTCTATCTGCGCTGGACCGTGGGCGAACGCATTCAGCACTGGCTCCTGGTCGTTTCATTTTTTATGCTCGTCATCACCGGGTTTGCCCTCAAATATCCGGAATCGTGGTGGACCTGGCCGTTCACCATCACAGGATCATTCGATTTGCGCGGCCTGCTGCACCGGATCGCCGCTACCGTCTATATCGCTCTTGCGGTGTACCATGTGGCGTATTTGCTGTTAACCCCCCGGGGACGGAAACAGTGGCAGGCGCTGAAATGGCGGTTACAGGATTTCCGCGATTTGAAACATCAAATTTTGTACAACCTTGGCAAGCTTTCCCGCCCGCCCCGGTACGGTCATTATACCTATTGGGAAAAAATGGAGTACTGGGCGCTGGTTTGGGGAACCGTCATCATGGTGATGACCGGGCTCTTGCTGTGGTTCGAAAACCTTTCGCTGCGGTTTTTGCCGCTGTGGGTTCTGGACGTCGCCACGGTGATCCACTATTATGAGGCGATTCTTGCGACCGCGGCGATCTTTGTGTGGCATTTTTATTTTGTGATTTTCGATCCGCTGGTCTATCCGCTGAATCCCAGCATGATTTCAGGCACCCTGACGGAAGATGCCATGCAAGAGGAGCACGCTCAGGAACTGGAAATGCTGAGCCAAAGCGGAATAAATCCAGCCGGCGACATCATCGATCCGCTATCGGTTGCTGCCGATAGCGAATCCGACGAAAAAAGCGAAACCTTGGCGGTTTAAGCAAACCGTTTTGAGGGGGAACAGCGGTGAACCGGCATTAGGTGGGAGCTGACAATCCGAAACCGGAAAATGAACCGTGCCGGACGCTCATACCTGACTATCCGACTGCATTGGGGCGATTGTCAATCTGGGATTGCAGTTTAAAAGATGATGGATGCATCGGTGTTGTGAAAGCGTGATGGCGAATTCAGAGCAGCGCAGGAGATGGACCTTTGCGCTCTTTGCGAGGGAGCGGTGCGGAGGGCCCGACATCCTGTGCGGGTGCAAAACGCTCATGGTGCCGAGATATCCATGTGATAAGACCACGAAACCGATGCGAATGATGATGAAATGCGGGTTGTGCCATGAAAAAAAATCTGCAACGGGCGATTGGGGTCATTGCCCTGACGGTGTTCATGTCAGGGCAACCGGGCGTTGTGATGGCACAGGATGACGAAGCGTGCCTCGAATGCCACGGCGAAAAAGATTTTGTCGTTGAACGCAACGGCCGGGAAATTTCGCTCTATGTGGATGGCAGGGCTTTTGCCCGATCGGTGCACGGGGAAAACGGTTGTGTATCCTGCCATGAAGATGCCGATGTAGAGGACTTCCCTCACGATGAAGATTTGCAGCCGGTGGATTGCGGAACCTGTCATGACGACATCAGCGAACGGTTTCATAACAGTTTGCACGGGCAGGCCCTGGCCAAAGAGAAATATTTGGCGCCGAGCTGCATAACCTGCCACGGCAAGCATAACATTCTGCCATCATCGGATGAGCGGTCGCCCACCTATGTGATGAATATTCCCAA
This sequence comes from Candidatus Zhuqueibacterota bacterium, assembly GCA_015491485.1. Taxonomy (GTDB): domain Bacteria; phylum Zhuqueibacterota; class Zhuqueibacteria; order Zhuqueibacterales; family Geothermadaptataceae; genus Hydrothermovivens. Next base: position 3,029 of record WFVT01000357.1, on the reverse strand, counting down.
ACTGTGCGGCCGGTGTCATAAAGAAGGGACGCCGGTATCGCAGTTGCGCACCGTGGCCGAACGGCATGTGCTGGAAGATTATTCGCAATCCATCCACGGAGACGGTTTGTTTAAGCGGGGCCTGATTGTAACCGCGGTTTGCACCAGTTGCCATACCTCTCATGACATTCTGCCTCATGAGGATCCAAATTCCACTATTAATCGAAACAATATTGCGAAAACCTGCATGCAGTGCCATGCTCAAATCGAGCGCGTTCATCTGAAAGTCATTCGTGGGGAGTTATGGGAAAAACAGCCTCACATGATTCCCAGTTGCATCGAGTGCCACCAGCCGCATAAAGTACGCCGGGTTTTTTACGAAGAAAGTTTTCCCGACTCCCTGTGCATGTCCTGTCATGAGCAAAAAAATCTGCAGATGATTCGCGATGGCGAGGTGCGGCCGTTGTACGTGGATTACAACCGTTTTAAACAATCCGTGCATGGGACTCAATCGTGTATCAAGTGCCACACAGGCGTCAGCTTTTCACGGAATCCGGTGTGCAAAGGCAGCGGTCGCGTCGATTGTTCTATTTGTCATGCGGAACAGGTGGCCAATTACCAGGAAAGCCAGCATGGCACTTACTGGGCCAAAGGAAATCCCATTGCCCCGTATTGCACCGATTGTCACGGCGTGCACGACATGCAATCGAAAGACGACATTGGTTCGCCGACGTTTTCGCGTAACATTCCGGAGCTGTGCGGCCGCTGTCATCGCGAAGGCCAAAAAGCGGCCGTGGCTTATAAGGGCAAGGAGCATGAGATTATCAAGCACTACACCATGAGTATTCATGGCAAAGGCCTGCTCCAAAGCGGGCTCATGGTCACCGCCACCTGCATCGATTGCCATACGGCCCACCGAGAACTGCCGGCCAGCGATAGACGGTCCACGGTGCATGAAGACAACATCGCCAATACCTGCGCGCAGTGTCATTTGGGGATTTATGAAGAGTATAAATACAGCATCCATAGCAAATTGGTCAATCAGACCGATAAAAAACTGCCGGTCTGCAAGGATTGCCACCAATCGCACACCATCAAACGGGTGGATGTGGATGAATTCCGGCAGGGCATTCTGGATCAGTGCGGTAAATGCCACATGGATGTGGCGGAAACCTATTTTGAAACGTTTCACGGAAAAGTATCCAAACTGGGTTCGGCCAAAACCGCCAAATGCCACGATTGCCACGGCGCGCACAAAATTCTGCCGCCTTCCGATCCGGAATCGACCCTGAGCCATGCCAATGTGGTCGAAACGTGCAAGAAATGCCATCCGAATTCAAACCGCAAGTTCGTCGGCTATTTGACTCATGCCACTCACCATAACAAAAGCAAGTATCCCTATTTGTACTACACGTTCTGGTTTATGACCGGTCTTTTGATCTTTACCTTTTCCTTTTTTGGATTGCATACGATTTTATGGCTGCCCCGGGCTATCCGTGAACGCAGCAAACTGCGAAAGTTGAAAAAGTGGTACGCCGCCAACCGCGACCGGCAGCTTCAAAACGGCGATGAAACCAAAATTTCCGCTTCAGGCCTGGTTACCCGGCGCATCGCCTATTTTCAGCGCTTCGATCCGTTCTCTCGGTTTTTGCATCTACTGGTGATTTTGAGCTTTCTGTCGCTGGCCATCACCGGAATGACAATCAAATTCTCCGGGGTGGGAGTTTTTCAAAGCCTATCGCATTGGCTGGGGGGCTATGAGGTGACCGGATATGTGCACCGGGTTGCAGCGGTGGTGACCTTCTTATACTTCTTCCTGCACATTGGATATTTAATTCGCAAAAAATTTAAGCAGCGCGTCCGCTTGAAAGACATGTTGAGCGGCGAAGATACCCTCATTCCCCGGAAACAAGATGCGATTGAGTTCTGGCAAAATATCAAATGGTTCCTTGGACTGGGGCCCCGGCCCGAATACGGCAAATGGACTTACTGGGAAAAGTTTGACTACCTCGCCGTCTTCTGGGGCGTCGCGGTGATTGGCAGCAGCGGGCTGCTGCTCTGGTTCCCTGAATTCTTTACCCGCTTGGGGGTGCCGGGATGGCTCATCAACGTCGCTACCATCATTCACAGCGATGAAGCGCTTCTCGCCACCGGATTCATATTTACCATCCACTTTTTTAACACCCATTTCCGACCGGATAAATTTCCGATGGATACGGTGATTTTTACCGGCCGGGTTTCTCTGGCGGAATTCCGGCTGGATCGGCCGCGCGAATATCAGCGGCTGATCAAAAACCGAAAAATCCGCAAATATATAGTAGAAGCGCCGCCGCGCTGGCAGGAAAAAGCCGCCCGCATCTTCGGAATGGCGGCGCTGAGCACCGGCATTATAACTATCGTTCTGATCATCTATGCCATGATCTTTTTGTACCGCTGACCCGGATAGGAGAATTCCTGGTATCGCGAAAGCATCGGTTTTCCCTGCCGATGCCGGTTTATCCATTCGGAATCCGGGAAAGAATGGGGCGCTCGTCGCTGCGATGCCGGGGCATTTGGGCATGGTCGGTGGACGTTTTTGCCAGGGCCTCTAAAAAACGCGCACCGTCCGGTCAGTTTCCCCTGATAATCTCTGCGTCCTCAGCAAGATCCGCGGTTAGCTTCTGGATTTAGAGCCTTCGCCGACCATTATCCGTGTTTTATCCGCGTGCATTCGTGGCTGATAAAAAGCATCGTTTCCCAAATTTCTGAAAACTGCCGATGCACATAAACCCATGCGAAAACTCCGCGTGTTCAGCACCTTTGCGGGAGAATAAAATCAAAAACGCATTCCGCCTGCTTTTGAGATTGCGTCGTCGCTCTGCTCCTCGCAATGACAGCCTGGGCTGAATATCGAATATTTAATTTGCGTCCGGTGCATTGGCTATTTTTTCAATCGGAAGCATCCGCGTTTTATCCGCGTTCATCCGTGGCTGATAAAAATCATCGTTTCCCAAATTTCTGAAAACTGCCGATGCACATAAACCCATGCGAAAACTTTGCATGCTCAGCTC
>WFVT01000356.1 GCA_015491485.1 Candidatus Zhuqueibacterota bacterium | reverse complement strand
CTTTATATTCATGGTATGGTCTTCCTGTGTTCATTGAGATGAACCACTCGTATATTTCGCAAAATTACGATGTATTCAATGATAGAGCAATTGATTTTTGACTAAACCATCTGGAATGGTTTATAAATTCGAAATCAACCGTTCCAGGATTGGTCTTTATATCAAAACGATCCCGGCCGGAGGTCTTTTCCTGAACCGAAGACGACCGGTACAAGAATTTCCAACTGGCCCGATACCTCCAGCCGAATAATTTTTAATTAGCCCAAGGCCTCCGGCCGAGGGGAGGTTGCTCGGCGGGGACGCCTCGCGTTAGACTACAGGCAAACATGGCTTCACGTCCTGAAAATCAACCTGTCCTTCACCGGACGGATACCATGAACCGACCGTTGAAATAATTTTAAACGAATCCATTGCCCATAAACGAAGCACTGAAGTTTGGGGCATTTTTCATTCCAGAACGATTGCCCGGATGCTGTTTATGGGGCCTGATTTGCTGTTGTTCCTGTTGACCTGGATGAGAAAAGGGGAGGCAGTCCTGCAAGCAAAAGAGAATTCCGTTCCGGGTCCCGTTAATGAAACCGTCGCAATTTGGAACTGGAAAATGCGTAACCCATCGTATCAGGGAAGATATCGTCAAATATATAGCCAAACAGCGGATCAAATGCAGACACACAAAAAGCGCTGATCTGCTAAAATCCATGTGGTTGATACGGCAAAACCTGATTTTAAAGCTCAAGGTAAATCGATGGCCAATGACATCCGGTGCCTGACCGGTCGAGACCGTTTGCAGAAGATGTGAGTCATTGCAAATGCCTGGGCCGGTTGTAAAAAATCATGATGCTTGCTACGCTGGAGCGAAATCCAGAGCCGGTACTTACGGTTTCTGGTTTAAGACGGTAATGGGATGAACCCATTCAATTGCCATTTTATTATGAGAGAAAATTTCCCTGGGCGCATGCTAATGACAGTGCTGTCGGACTCGGACGACGCATCCACCTCCTTTTCTCGTTTGGTGAAAATAGCGTAAATCATTTTAAATTTCAAGAAATTCTTTCCTAAAAAAGTTAAATTTCCGGCATTTTGGGCTTTTAAAAGCGGCAGTGGTTTTGAGCTCGAGTTCGCTGTTTGGGCGTCGTTTCCGGTATGGCGTGGAACGAAGGCTCAATCCTATCTGAACCCTTACAGTAGGACAAGCTCCCAGCTTGTGACTGCGGCCGAATAGCACCGATTTGTAAACTTGCCTTTTTTTAGATAAACCCCGGATACTTTCATAGGCATTTCGAGAAGCTGCGCGACGAGGCAATTTCATACACCGGGCTGAGTATTGGATTTTTATTCTCTCGCAGAGGCGCAAAGCGCGCAGCGTTTTTTATTTTATGAGACGGCTCATGATCATCCACAACATGGGATGTAGCGGAGGTTTATATCTGCCACGGATGCTCTGTAGCACAAGCTTCCAGCTTGTGACTGCGGCGGGGAATACCGATTTGTAACCTTCCCCCGAGCGCTTGCGGATGGGTCCCGGATACTTTCGCCGTCATGGCGAGAAGCGGTGGAACGACGTAATCAGCGGAATGCGGTTTGGATTTTATGCTCTCGCTGCGACGCAGAGGGCTTAAGCTGATTCATCCTCAGTGCACCTGAATCGCCACCTTCTTCGATATCATGCCCGGACAAATGGAAATTTTTATCCCGCCTCTCCCGGTGACGGAGCAACCGCCATCCAACATGCTGTTGGTCCGTTGCAAGAAACGCGGCCGGGAGAAAGGCGCGCATTATCACGTTTCCTGCTTGCGCAGGCAGCGATAAACGCGCGCCGACTCACCGACCATGGCAGATGAGAGAAAAAGCCTGATCAGGTACGATTGCAACCGGAAGACTGCCCGACACGATTCATGGTTAAGCCGTTACTGATAGTGCACAAAGCAGGTCAATGGTCGTTGCTGCAGGATTTCGTGCCGGCGCCGGGGATGTGAGATGGCTTTCTCCAAAACGGATTTCTCCGCAATCCCCTACTCCGAATCTTTTCAATAATAGCCCATCGCAATGTGGATTGCCAGACCCGGTACGCCGAATTGCCGTTGATATTGTAACGGCATCGGCCGGATGGCTCACCCTATACGGCCAGAGCCGGTTTTACGAGCTGTTCCGCAGGCGCTGGCTGAAAAAAGATGGCGCCGTCAAATTGAACATGCTCGAATTGGTCTGTGATGCCCAGGGTGCTTTCCGAAGAGCCAAGCATCAAAAACCCCTCGGGATTGAGGACCTTGTGTATTTTTTTCAAGATTTGCTGTTTCGACGGCGCATCGAAATAGATCAGCACATTGCGGCACAGCACCAGATCCAAATGACGGTGAGGCGGCAAATCGGTTAAAATATTGTGCCGCTGGAACCGCACCATGTTTCGGATCGACCGGCTGATCTGCCACTGGTCACCGTCCAGTTGCTGAAAATACTTGACCAGATATTTTGCCGGCAACCCGCGGCTGATTTCGAATTGCGTATAAATCCCATCCCCGGCTTTTTGAATCACTTTATTGGCGATATCGGTCGCATAAATGGTTATATCCCAATGTTTAAACAACCCCAGCTCTTCAAGCATGATCGCCAGACTGTACGGTTCCTGCCCGGTCGAACATGCGGCCGACCAGATCCGCAAAGTGCGATCCGGTTTCGCCTTTTGCAAAGCCGGCAAAACGTGGTTCTTCAACGCTTCAAACGGACGGCGGTCGCGAAACCACATGGTTTCATTGGTCGTCAGCGCATCCACCACAAGCGTCTTGAGCTGCACATCGCCGGTGGTTTTCAGTCGTTCAATCAATTGGTTGAGATCGGGTTCCCCCACAATCCGGGCGACTTCTCTGAGCCGGGTTTCGATCAAATACGACTTTTCCTGAGTTAAAACGATTCCAGCATGTTTATAGATGAATTTGGTAATGTATTCCAAGTGGTCGTTGTAAAGTGACGTGCTCATCGCTGAAATATCCTCATGAATGGGTGAATTAGAACATGAACTCGCTGATGGTTTCAAAAATTTTATGATCAGGGGTGACGGCATCCGCCAGGTTTTCAGAGACGATAACCCCCGGCATGCCCCACACCACGCTGGTTTCCTTATCTTGAGCAATAATGGGTGCGCCTGCTTCCTTCATGACCTTGCTTCCTTTTAAACCATCGCTACCCATGCCGGTTAACACCACACCGATGGCCCGACGCCCATAAACGCGGGCGACCGACCGAAAAAGGACATCGACCGCGGGCCGGCAAAAGTTCTCTTTCGGCCCTTGATGCAGATGAATGCGAACCTCATTTCCGACACGGTTCACCTCCATGTGATAATTTCCCGGCGCAATGTACGCCTGTCCTTGCTGAACAATATCTCCTTCCTCGGCCTCTTTCACCGGAACCGTCCCAACCTGTGTCAGTTGCTGCGCCAGCTTTTGCGTGAAAATCGGCGGCATGTGCTGGACAATCAAAATCGGCTTTTGAAAACCGGCCGGCAACTGTTTGAAAAACTGGCTGAGACATTGCGGGCCTCCGGTGCTGGAGCCGATGGCAATGACGTCTCTCGGCGCCTTTTTGAGTAAATGGTTGTAGTTGAATGAAGGCGTGGCCGGCTTTGCCGGGTCCCGCCGGGCGGCAGCCGGTCCGGAAACACTCCCATTCCGGTCAGCTAGAAACGCTTTGATCCTGGGGACCAATTCTTCCTGAATTTTCCGGTAATTGTCCTCAAAAGACCCGGAGTACGCCGGCTTGGTGATGAAATCCGTTGCGCCGTATCGCAGAGCCTTCAGCGTAATTTCCGCCCCTTTGTCCGTATGGTGGCTCAAAACCAGCGTTTTGATTTCAGGATACTGTTCCTTTAAATGCTGGAGGGTGGTGAGCCCGTCCATCTCCGGCATTTCCATGTCCAGCGTCAGCAGGTGCGGACGCAATGTTGCGACTTTTTGTAAGGCTTCCTTGCCATTGGTGGCCGTCCCCACCACTTCCACTCCTGGAATGTCATTCAAAAGCCGCTTCAAAATTTGTCTGTAAAGAGCAGAGTCATCAACGATTAAAACTTGAAACGTGTTTTGCATCCGGTTTCCTTATGCAGTTCTTGAAAAGTTCCTGTTCTCGGTTCCGTTTCCGATCCGCACGAAATGCTACAGGCATCCAAAAAAAGCAATGAATACCTCGCCGGGGTTTACGCCGTTTCCGTTTAGAACACGGAATTCATTTTGGTCATGATGATCTCAGCCGTAAACGGCTTCATGATATACTCATCCGCGCCGGCTTTCAACGCATCGAGAACATTCGACATTTTGTTCAGGCTGGTGACCATGATAATCTTGGTGTTTTCAGCACGCCGCTCATCTTTGACGGTGGTCAAAAACCGGTAGCCGTTCATGACGGGCATTTCCCAGTCCAAAAACACAATGTCGGTATCCTGATGCGTCTGTAGCATCTCCAGAGCCTTCTGGCCGTTTTCCGCTTCGATCACCTCGTGACCCTGCTGCTCCAGGATGTTGCGCAACATCATGCGCACCAAATCGGAATCATCCACCGTGAGTATTTTCATAAGGCATCCCTCGTGGTTATGGTTACAGTTCAAAGTTTTCCAATAAATATTTAAGCTGTTCCGACAGGTTCAGCAACTGTTCCGCGTGCTCCTGCGTTCCGGAAGCACCTTTCGCCGTTTCCTGGGCCATTTCAGCGACGTTGGCAATATTTTGAACAATCGAGGCGCTGCCATCGGCGGCTTCGGAGACATTCCGAGCGATCTCCTGAGACGCTGCCGCCTGTTCCTCAACCGCTGCCGCAATGGTGTTGGCGATTTCGTTGATTTTCTGAATGATTTCCGTGACCGCACGCGTAGATTCGATGGATTTCTGTGTATCCGCTTGTATCTTTTCGATCTTTTGCGTGATGTCTTCGGTCGCTTTGGCCGTTTCTTTGGCGAGTTCCTTCACTTCATTGGCCACCACGGCAAATCCTTTACCGGCTTCACCCGCCCGGGCGGCTTCAATGGTGGCATTCAGCGCCAGCAGGTTGGTTTGCTGGGCGATCGAGTGGATGACTTTGATCACCTTGCTGATTTCCATCGAGCTTTGCCCCAGGTTGGAAATGGTGGCGTTGGTCTCGTCCGCCACCTCCACCGCCTGTTTGGCAATCTGGGCGGCTTCGGAACCTCTTTCGGCGATTTCCTTGATGCTGGCGTTCATCTCTTCGATGGAGCTGGCGACGTTGCTCATGTTTCGGCTTACGCCTTCACTGGCCTTCGACACATTGCTCGACTGCACCGACGTCTCTTCGGCATTGTCCGCCAGATTCTGACTGATGGTTAACAACCCTTTGGAAGATTGATTCAGATCTTCTGACGTGGCCAGAGCCGATTCGCGCATCTGGAAAAAGTTGGTTAAGTCGATAAGCTCAATGATATTGCCAACATGTTTCCCTTGCTGCAAGAGAGGACTGCTAATGAGTTTGAATTGCACTTTACCAATGGTGAGTAAAATGGACACCGGCTTGGAATTGGAATGATACAGCCGGTGGATTTCTTGGCCAAAGTGGTCAAACAGGCTGTCCAGTTTGTGGTTCACCAACCGGTCCGGCTGAAAGCCGGGAAGATGCTTGCGCAGTTCATCGATGTGCTTTTGCAACACTTTCTCACAAGCCGGATTCGCAAACCGGATGGTGAAATCCGAATCGATTTGCATCACCGGCGTGGT
>WFVT01000355.1 GCA_015491485.1 Candidatus Zhuqueibacterota bacterium | reverse complement strand
TTTGCTCAATCATACATCACCCGTCATGAAGCTGCAAGGACCTGATTCGTAACAACCGGTACTAATCACAAAACGTCCCGTTTTATTCCCTTTTTCTTGAACCTGAAGCGATCCGCGAAATGAAAACGCGCCCGAAAAACGTTTCGTCCTCGACAGCGGCCGGACGGTTTCGGTGGATCATTTTGGGTTCTTTTCAAAGTTCGTCCGCTTTTTGTTTCAACTCAATCAATTTTTGGAAGGCCTGCAGCGGCGTCATGTTTTCCAGATCCAGTTGCTGCAATTCTTTGACCACCACGTGATTTTCCCGGGCAAAAAAATCAAGTTGCAAAGCAGCCTGAGGCCGCACACCGGCTCCGCGTTTAGCGGCCAGCCGCGGCTTGTGATCGGCGGCGAGGGCATTTTGTTCGAGGTGCGTCAAAATTTCTTTGGCGCGCCGGATAACGGCGCCGGGCAGACCGGCCAGTTTTGCCACCTGGATACCATACGAATGATCACAGCCGCCTTCCACTATTTTGCGCAAAAAGATGATCTGATCGCCCCACTCTTTGACCGCGATATTGAAATTTTTGACGCGCGGAAAAATCATCTCCAGCTCGGTGAGCTCATGGTAATGGGTGGCAAACATGGTTTTTGCGGCGACCTGCGGATTTTCGTGCAGATATTCCACCACCGCCCATGCAATCGCCAGTCCATCAAATGTACTGGTGCCGCGTCCGATTTCATCTAAAAGAATTAACGATTTTGGCGTGGCATTGTTCAAAATATTTGCCGTTTCATTCATTTCCACCAGAAAGGTGCTTTCTCCTCCCGCCAGATTGTCCGATGCCCCCACCCGTGTGAAAATTTTATCCACCACCCCGATCTCCGCCTGTTTCGCCGGCACGAAGCTGCCCATTTGCGCCATCAAAACAATCAGCCCCACCTGCCGCAGATAGGTGGATTTGCCTGCCATGTTCGGCCCGGTGATGATTTGAATCTGGGCATCGGAATTGGCGATGTGCGTATCGTTGGGGACAAATTTCTCGCCGAACGGCAACAATCGTTCGATAACCGGATGCCGTCCTTCGACGATGTGGATCGCCTCGTCTTCGCTGAGCTGCGGCCGGCAGTAATGTCGCTCTTTAGCAATGCGTGCAAAATTGCACAGGCAGTCCAGCTCAGCCAGCCGCTGGGCATTGATTTGAACTTGCCGGGCATGCAACGCCACCCGTTCACGCAACTGCACAAAAAGCTCATACTCCAGAGACACCATTTTTTCTTCGGCGCTGAGGATTTGTTCCTCATATTCCTTCAGCTCCGGCGTGATAAACCGTTCAGCGTTGACCAGGGTTTGCTTACGGATGTAATGTTCCGGGACGCGCGAAAGATTCGGTTTCGTCACTTCAATGTAATACCCGAACACTTTGTTGTACCGCACTTTTAGCGACGGGATGCCCGTTTTTTCCCGTTCCGATTCCTGCAACTGCAGAATCCAATCTTTGCCCGAATAGGCTATTTCGCGCAGCCGGTCGAGTTCTTCGTGGTAGCCTTTACGGATGATGCCGCCGTCGGTGATCGACAGCGGCGGGTCATCCACCAGCGCGGCGCGGATATCACGGACCACATCGGGCAATGGATCGAGCGCTTCGGCGATGTCGCGCAAGCGCCGGGCTTCGGCTTGCAGCAGCACCTCGCGGATGGGCTGAATCTGCTCCAAGGCGGCACACAGTGTATTCAAATCACGGGCATTGGCGCGCTGCGTGGTCACCCGTGTAATCAGCCGTTCGATGTCGCCGATGCTGCGCAACGGCTCACGGATTGATTCAAGCAACTCCGATTTATCGACCAACTCTTCGACCGCATCGAGGCGCTGGTTGATTTCATGGACATGCCGCAGCGGCCGCTGAATCCACTTTACCAACAGCCGCGCGCCCATGGCGGTGAGGGTATGATCCAATACCGATAATAACGTGCCTTTACGCTCACCGCGCAGAGAATGAAGCAATTCCAGGTTTCGTTGGGTCGCGGCATCGAGACTCAGATAGGCGGCTTCCTCATCACGCACCAGGCGGCTGATATGCGCCAAATCGGATTGCTGATTTTCTTTGGCATAATACAGGGCTGCCCCGGCGGCGGCGATGCCGGCATCCATGTCCTCAACGCCGAACCCTTTCAGTGTCAGGGTTTGAAAATGCTGAGTCAGCTTTTCATAGCCGAAATCGCGCTGAAAAATCCATCCTTCCCTGGGCGTAACGACACATTCAGACGGCAATTGACACTGTTCATGCAAGGTGTTGACCTGATCCTCCGAAATCACAATTTCCGCCGGCTGAATCAGTGCAAGCTGGTCCCGGGTTTCGGCGATTGGATACTCCCCCACCCGGAACTCACCGGTCGATATGTCCAGCGTGGCGATACCGACGCGTTTTTTTTCGAAAACGATTGCACAAAGGTAATTGTTTCTCCGGCTGTCGAGCAACTCTTCCGAAAGCGCGGTTCCCGGGGTCACCACCTCGGTAACGGCGCGCTTGACCACCACCTTTGCCTTTTTCGGGTCCTCGACTTGTTCGCAGATGGCCACACGATAGCCGGCTTTGACCATTTTAGCCAGATAGGTATCCAGGGCGTGGTACGGAAAACCGGCAAGCGGCACGGAAGCGCTTTTGCCATGAGAGCGGGAAGTGAGGGCGAGTCCCAGCACCTCGGATGCGATTTTGGCATCTTCGTAAAACATCTCGTAAAAATCGCCCATGCGAAAGAACAAAATCGCATCCTGATACTGCTTTTTAATGTCGTGGTATTGCCGCATCAGCGGCGTTGTGGTGTTGTCCTTACTCATCGTTTTTCTGGCGAATATCGTCTCCCCAGTTCAGCTTGGCCCGCAAAACATCGAAGTACGTGTGTCCGGCGCGTTGCAATAGCGTGATCGTGTGCGCTGCTTTTTTCACCACCAGGCTTTTACCGTGTGTTAAAATTTCCAGTTCCTGACCATCCGCGCTGATGATCAGCCGTCCGCTTTCGCCTTTCGCGGCTTCCACTCTCACCTTGCTGTGATCCCCGATGACCAGAGGCCGCTGGGTCAGCGAATGCGGACAGATGGGTGTAAGCACCATGGAACGCAGCATGGGCGCCAGCAAAGGGCCGCCGGCGGCCATGGAATAGGCGGTGGAGCCGGTCGGCGTGGCAATGATCAACCCATCGGCAATGTAGGTGCACACCGGCTGATCATCCACCCATACACTGAGCCGGCAAACGTTGGCCCGATGCTCACGCAAAACGGCAAACTCATTCAAAGCAAAACCGATCGCCTGCTGATGCACTTTCTCCCCGGCTTCCCGAATCCAGCCCTCCAGCACCATCCGCTGCTGCCGCATGGCATGCCCCTGTGAGACTTCACGGAAAGCGTCTTCAAATTCATCGGGGCTCACATCGGCCAGAAATCCCAGTCCGCCAAATTTGACCCCCATAATCGGCACATTCACAGCGCCCATCAGCCGTGCCGCCAGAAGAATCGTACCGTCGCCGCCGAGCGTGACGAGTAGATCCCCCTGGCGCACCAGCTCCCTTTCGTCCTGATATACCGTGACACGCTGGCGGAGATTGGCAGGTAGAACCGGTGCCAGCAAAGCACCGATGCCCACCGATTTTTCCTGCTGTAAGAGCCAATCCACCCATCCGGGCAAATAATGACGAATGGCTTCTTTTTCGGGATGTCCGAGGAAATGAATTTGCATTACGGCTCAATGTCCAATAGCTCTAACTGAAAGCCTTCATCGGTTTTCACCAATTTTTGCAATTTCTTCTCCGCCGCGTTCAATTGCCGGGCGCATTCCCGCGCCAGCTTCATGCCTTCTTCAAAAATTTGAATCGCTTCATCGAGCGGGGTGTTGCCCTGCTCGAGCTGGGAAACGATTTCTTCCAGCCGCGCCAGTGCTGTTTCAAATTTGATCGTATTTTTCATGGGAAAATCAATGATTTATTTCGGCTCGTGATGTTTCCTGTTTTTTTCCGATTTACGATGCCAATCATCGCGTTTAATGCCCAAAAGCTCGACTAACCCCTTCCACAACAAATGTTTTTTCATGCTGGTTTCATCGAATCGGGTTCCAATGCGAAATAAAAATATACAATCAATCTCACTCTTCAGCAAGGTCACCCTGTAACAGCTTAATCGGTCCGATTTTGCTCCGGTTGCTGCGTCCTTTGCTGCACCGAGACCACACGCGCACCCGCTTCCCCATCCTGAAATAGAATATCGATCTGTTGCTCGGGCTGCACCTGCGCCGCTGTCATAAGCAACGCTTTTGTATCATGATCCCGTACCAGTGCAAAACCACGCTGCAGGACATTTTCATAACTCAACGCCTGCAACTGCTTCGTCAGCGCCTCCAGCCGCATCTTTTGTCGCTCCACGTGCTGTCCAATCGCCTGCTCGAGTCGCCGGTTCAGCTCATCCAGCGCTTGCTGATGCTGACGCAGAATATCCAGCGGCCGGCGCAGACCGTAACTGCTCTGCAAACCATTCAGTTTTTCACGCGCCTGCTGAATTTGTCCGTGCACCAGCCGGTAGGCGCGCAAGAGCTGATGCTGCAATTGCTGTAAGATTTCCTGCGAATCCGGCACGACCATTTCCCCGGCCACCGATGGCGTCGGCGCCCGTTTATCAGCGACAAAATCAGCGATGGTAAAATCGATTTCATGGCCGACGGCGGAAATGATCGGAATTTCCGATTCGAAAATCGCCCGCGCGACCACCTCCTCGTTGAACGCCCACAGATCTTCCATCGACCCGCCGCCCCTGCCGACGATCAGCACATCCACTTCGCCGAAAGCATTGAATTCCTGAATCGCCCTGGCGATGTCCTGAGCCGCTTCCGGCCCCTGCACCAGGGTGGGCCGCAAAACGATCTCGGAGGACGGCCACCGCCGCCGGATGACCGAAAGCAAATCCCGAATGGCCGCCCCCGTGGGTGACGTCACGATACCGATCCGGCGCGGAAACCTGGGCAACGGCTTCTTGTGTTCGGCATCGAATAATCCTTCCTCCGACAGCCGTTTTTTGAGCTGCTCAAACGCCAGTTGCAGCGCCCCAACCCCGGCCGGAAGCAATTGCAGCACGTCCAACTGATACTGTCCGCGGCGCTCAAACACCGTTACCCGGCCTTTCACCAGCACCTGCATGCCGTCCTGAGGACGGAATGTCAGGTTCATATTCCGTCCGGCCCAGAACACGCAAGAGATCTGAGCGTTCTCATCTTTGAGCGAGAAATACATGTGCCCGGAAGAATGGTGCTTAAAATTGGAAATTTCCCCTTCAACCCAGAGGATGGGAAGCGCCGTTTCCAGCAGCACTTTTATATTGCGCGTCACCTCGGAAACGGTGAGCACCTCTTCCTGGCGCATCTCCGTTGTCGGTTCGAACAGGCCCATGGGTTACCGGGTTCCTGCAATTTCGGCGTCCAGAAAATCCAGCCGGGGGCGGCCGGCTTTATGCCAGGCAAGTTGCCAGCATGCCGCCACGGCGGTGGCCGCGCGGCTCATCTGCAAAACGGTAAAATCCCGGGTGTGGCGGAACAGGCGTTCGTAATACGCATCTTCATAGCTGCTGTTACGGGTGTACCGCTTGCCGGGCGTTTTCGAAAGCCGGTCGGCCAGCAGCAGATTATCCACCCACACATAGCTGGCACGGAGCCAGTTGAAGATGGTCGGCATCAACCGGCGGCCCGGTGATGATCCCGGTTCCGGATGAATGGCGCTGTCAAGCTGATCGAGATAAGTATCCACCATCCAGCGCTCATAGCGGCTGTGAATACCTTTGTTTCCGGTCAGTTGCCCGTCGTAATTTTTCGTGGTATGTAAGGGATTGTGAATGTCCTCAACATAATGCGCCAGAGCAGAAGCATATCGCAAAATCAGTCGCGAATTTTTCTGCTTCATGGCGATACTCAGGCTATCCACCATTTCTTCAATTCGCCATGGGGCAATCCCAATGCCCTGGATGACGTTTTCGCCGAACTTTTTCACGGCGGCGCGGTAAGTGACCGGGAAATCATCAAAAGGAAAGGTGGCCACCGAGTCCAGATCGATGTAATGACGATTGCTCTCGGCTTTATCCACCCTGCGCCACAAGTCGGGATCAATGCTGTGAGCCACCAGGCTATCGGCGATGGGCAGGAAATAGGCTCGCAACTGCGGTCGCAACGCCATCACCGCCTTCTGGGTGATCAACTTGTGACCGGCGAATCCCCAGGAAAAGGTTTGGGCCGGGAGTAAAAAAAGAGCGGCCATAGCCGCTATACTCACCGTTCGAAACGTCCGAAAAGCATTCATCGTGGATGTCATCCCCAATTTGGCTACACGTTGGTTTTTCGTGCCTGCAACAATTCTTCGACTTTCTGTTTTAGCTCCACCATGTCCGAAGATTTGATCACATAGGCATCGGCCAGCCGGCCCCGGAAATTGTCTTTCCAGACCCCGTACGCCGTGTGCAAAATCACAGGCAAATCTTGATTGATATTCAGCAGTTTTCCCATCAATTCCAGGCCATCTTCCCCGGTAAGCCGGATATCCAGAATGGCCAGGTCGGGATCGTGCTTCATGACGATTTCCAGCGCCTCGGCGCTGTTTTTCGCATCAAACACCTGATATCCTTCGTCCTCGAGGACCTGTTTATACAACAAGCGCTGAGAGCGCTCGTCTTCGACCAGCAATAACTTCGCTTTCATGGGTTCAACCTAAAAAATGATTTCGTTCAGCGTCCGGGCATCGTCTGCGACGGCTTCCGGACGCACATCCATGGGCAAAAGAATTTTGAACACCGTGCCGACGCCCACTTCCGAATAGACCAGAATATCGCCGCCGTGATCGTGAATAATTTGCTGCGAGATCGCCAGTCCAAGACCGGTACCGTGTTCTTTGGTGGTGTAAAACGGGTTGAAAATCATATCAAGATGGTCTTTGGGAATACCGCCGCCGTTATCGCTAACGGTAATGCAGACATCGTTATCACTGGCATAGGCTTCAATGCCGATGACGCCGTCCCGGGAAATGGACTGCTGGCTATTTTGCAGCAAATTCAACAGCACCTGTTTGATCTTGGCATCGTCAAAATAAAACTGCGGGATATCGGGTTGCAGATTGATTTCAAGAAAGATATCATTGCGTTCGAATTCATGCCGCACCTGCTCATAAACATCCATGATACACCGGTTGATATCGCCCAAACTCATTTCAGGCCGCGGTAGCTTGGTAAAATTGAGGACATTGGCCAGAATTTTTTCCAGCCGCATCACTTCATCGGCGATGATTTTCGCCGAATCAAAGATGCTGGATTGCGGATCGCATTTTTTCAGCAACTGCCGTGCAAAACCGCCAATGGTAACCAGCGGATTGCGAATTTCATGGGCCACATGCGCCGCCATTTCGCCAATGGCGGCCAGCCGTTCGGAATGAATCAGCCGTTCATTGGCGGTTTTCAAATCTTGCAGCGCTTTTTCCAGTTTTTGCTTTTCCTGCGCCAGTTGTTTATACGCATGCGCCCGTTCGATGGCGCTGGCGGCCTGGCCGGCGATCAGCATCAGCAAATATTGGTGCCGCCTGGGGATCGGGCGGTCGCTGTATTTGTTATCCGCCAGGATAAAGCCCACCAGCGTGTTTCGGGTTAAAAGCGGCACTCCCATGAAATCTTCCAGTTCCAGCCGTGCCAACGCATTGGGCATCAGGCATTCGTCAAATTTCGAGTTGCGCGTAAACGGCCTTTTCCGTAAAATGGCGCGGTTGAGCGCACAATCGCTTTGCACCGGAAATCGAATAGAGCGTACAAAGTTGTTGAAGGCGTCATCTTCAGCCGGCGGTTTGTAGCCGTATTTCTTAAGAAACCGCTCTAAACTGAGGTTTTCGCGCTCCAGCTCACTCCAGATTCGGTGCGCCTCTTCAGGACTGCTCGGTCCGACCCCCATCGCGCCGTAAAACTCTTCTTTCTGATGATCCAGAAGAAAAATCATGGCGCGGGTGAATCCCAGGGCCTGACCGGCGGTAATCGCGGTCAAAATCAGGTGCAGCAGCTGATCCAGATCGGTGGTTTCCTGCATGGCCAGGGTGATCTGCGCCAACATTTGCATTTCGTATTGATGCCGCATGCGCGCGCTGATGTCCTGCACCAGGCCGATCACCCCTTCGGTGGCCGTGCCAAGCCCCATCGAAACAAACCGGGCGTCCAGGAGCGCATAATCGTGCTCCGCCCGCTGCCAGCGAACGTGTTCCTTCCGCCAGGATTTTTTGCCGTTGAGAATTTGACGGACCCCTTCCGCAACAAATGTATCGCGAAAAAGCGGGCTTTCGAACACATTCTGCTGATACAAATTCTCCCCGGGGCTGCCGGCAAAAAGATGTTGCATGACCCGATTCGCCAGCACAATATCACCGGCGCTGTTGGTGGTGAAGATGCCCACCGGCGCATTCTGGATAATCTGCACCAGCAAATCACGCGTGCCTTTGATTTCACGCCGCAATTGCCGGTTCGACTGCCGAATCTCGCTGACAATGAATATATTGTCAATAATATTGCTAAGCTCCCGCAGACCGAACGGCTTTTGCAAATAGGCCACGATGCCGCGTTTAATCAGCCGCTGCTTCAGCGCTTCATCACCGCCGCGGGCACTCAAAAAAATCACCGGCGTGTCTTTGACATCCCGGTAAACGGGATTTCGCCGCAACTCATTGAAAACGGCTTCTCCATCCATCCCCGGCATCATGTAGTCCAGCAGAACCACGTCCGGCCGCTCCTCTAAAATCATTTTCAAGCCTTTGTGGCCCGAATAAGCCGACAGGAGCTGGAAGCCTTCTTTTTCCAGATAGGCGAAAGCCAGATCGTGCATAATCTGCTCATCATCGATGAGCAATATTTTTTTGGTCTTTTTCATCATTCTTCCCCCCATGTCAGGGGATCGGCTTTTTCAAGCTTCCGGGGATTGACCGAAACCAACCGTTAACGGTTTTTCTTCTTATGCCGGTTTTTTCTCAGGCGTTTTTTACGTTTATGCGTATTGATTTTATGACGCTTTCTTTTCTTTCCGCAAGGCAATGAGCATCACCTCCTTTCAGCCAGTTGCTGGTTGATTGATTAAGTCCACTATTTCAGTCCGCATCGGCGGCTCTGAGGGCACATCATTTTTCTTTCCATCCAGGGGAGCCCGACTCGCCAGAACACCCCACTCGGGCCTGCGGCTCCACCGGATTCCTTTCCCGCAGGTCATGAACCGAAAACCTGCAAAAGATTATAAACTACACTTTTTTCATAATTTGTCAAGTGCGAACTGCACTTTATCCATTTGAGGCTTCCGCCAAGCCTGCTCGCCCGGATGGTAGCGGCAGCATCATGATGGCAATTGCCGGAGCAGCGAACAAAGCTTTGGATTCCCGCCGCTTCCATTGTCCGGTGCAAAGGGCAATCAGCACCGCCCAACCGGGGTCCCGGTCGGCAGGATCAATTAAAAGGGGCTGACGACAACCGATGGTATTTTCTGCCGTTTCGGAATTCCGACCGCCTCTTTGCACGGAGTATCGGCGACCGCTTACATAGCTTCCGTTCGGCCCGAGCCGATGGCGGCTTCTCGAAAATTGCAAACATCCGGAATCGCCGCCCCGGGGTCGCTTTTGACGGCTTATTCGGCCAGTTCGCGTTCGGGCAAGCCTTGTTCAACGGCTTTTCGCAAATCCTTAGAGGCGCGGAAGACAGGCGATTTGTGTGGCGGGACATTCATGGCTTTACCGGTTTTGGGGTTAATGCCCGTTCTGCCACTGCGCTGAACGACCCGGAAGCTGCCGAATCCGCGCAGGGTGACGTGGTTACCGGTGGCAAGGGCATACGTTATGGTGGCCAAAAACCCGTCGATGACCGCGGCGGTTTCCACTTTCGTCAGGCCCGTTCCCTGGGCAACGATGTCAATGATTTCTGTTTTGGTCACAGCTGCCTCCTTCTTGCATGAATTAAAATACCCATTGATAGCGAAGCACCGGCCAACGCTGAATCTCCTGTATCAGCTCGGTGACATCGCCAAACAGCAGATCAAAGAGGGTTCTTTTTTGGCGAGTCGGCCGGACAATTTGCGGCTCGCCCGAAATCCGGGTCATTTCCGCAATCAAATCCACCGCGTCTTCATAGGTACCCAGAACATCCACCAATCCGCTTTCGAAGGCCTGTTTTCCGGTAAATACGCGTCCATCCGCCAGCTTCAGAACGTCTTCCCGCGTCATCTGTCGCGCTTCCGCCACCACCGCCACAAACTGTTCGTAAGCGTCGTTGACAAACTGCTGAAAATACGCTTTATCCTCCGGGGTCATTGGCCGCCCAAATGATCCGGCATCTTTGAACTTACCGCTTTTGACGACATTTAAACGCAACCCGATCTTTTTCAACAAATCTGAGAAATCGAAAAAATTCAAAATGACGCCGATACTGCCGGTCGTGGTACCGGGATTGGCCACAATGGTATCAGCGGCGCAAGCCACGTAATAGCCGCCCGACGCCGCGACGGAAGACATGCTCGCGACCACCACCTTGCCGGCGTCCCGCGCCTTTTTCAACGCTTCGTAAATTTCCTGACTTGCCGCCACTCCCCCGCCCGGACTGTCGATACGCACCAATATGCCCTTGATGTGATCGCTTTTTCGGAACCGTTTGATGTGCTTCACGATCGGCTCACTGTCTAAAATAACGCCTTTGATTTCAATGAGCCCGATCTTATCTCCGGACAGCGACAGCGGCAGGCCGCCGGAAGCATCATCGCTCTTGAAAAACAGGCTGACTACCGCAGCGATAAAAATCACTCCGGCGAAAATCAGCAGAGCGAGCATGATATATTCCGATATCCGTTTCATAATCCTCAAACACCATGAATCTTGAAAAAACAATAAGATATATCAATAATACAAAATGTGGCTTTAAATGTCAACAAGATTTGCCGAACCGGGCCGGATTTGCCCCACCGGGCCGTCTGCCGCTTCGATGCAGGCTCAATAGGAACCCATCCTGGAACGCCCGGGTCGGCTGATGGTTGTCTCACTCACTATCCTGTGCACGGCGCTCAGAATGGGCCTGGCAATCGCCCTTTGGCCTCTCCTACTTTTAGCCTTATGGGCGGATCACCGCAACTTTTTTAACCGACTGCACGCCGGACGAGGTATGCAATAGAACAAGATAAATGCCGGAAGGTACTTGCTCCCCGTTTTCATTGCGGCCGTCCCAAACAAATTGATTCAGCCCTTCCGGTTTAAGGCCAATCCGCCGTCTCAGCACAGGAATCCCGCGCTCGTCGAGAATGGCAAGCTCGACTTCTGCCGATTCTTCAAGACTGTATAAAACGGAAAGACTGGTGTTTTCGCGCACGATAAATGGATTGGGGCGCGGCGGCAATAATCCTTCGCTAAAATCGCCGAACACCCGCAGGCTCAGGTTCAATTCATAGGTCTCTCTCGGCAACAGCTCCGCGCTCTGCTGCAGATCATCCGGAAGTCCGCCGTTGACCGCGGCCACATAGATTTTGCCCTCATTCTCCACGGCTTTTAGCAGCAACGGCGTCGGGCCCTGCCGCAGGACGGCGTCGTTGAGTTCCCCGCTCAACGTCTCTGAGGCGCCGATAATGCGCCAGGTTGCCGGACTGGGTGTATTCAAAATGGCACTGAAATTCTGGGTAGGGTCCACATTGACCTGAAAAAAGCGGGCCGCCAAAGCCTGTAACGAATCCACGATCAGCGTATCGCCGGTCATTTCAATCAGCCGCTGCGGCGGTATGGAAATCGTTGGATAAAACGCCGCCTCTTCGAAATACCGTCCCGGAACCGCACGCGTACCGGTATAGAGACACCAACTGTAAAACTCGGCAATGGCCTCGGGAAAGAGTATGCCCTGCTGCTCGACCTCCTGCTTGATGGCTTCCAGCGCCGGGCGGACTTCCAGGCCTTCCCACATGCGCCGCAGACTGCGATAATCGCGATCCTGCAGCCAGTACTTCAACCAGAGTACCGAGCCGTATTCATGCCAATCGTTCCGCAAATGCAGCGGCCGGTCGAGCTCCCGGAAAAAACTGGGCAAATATTGCAAATAATCGTTTATGGAATCGAACGCCACATCCTCAAACCAGACGGCGCTCATTTCAAAAAAGAAAAGGTCTTCATTTTTATAGGCATAAGCGAATTGAATGGCATGAAAATACTCGTGCGCAACGGTTACCCGCAAGCCGTCCAGCCCCTTGCTGAAGTAGCCGCCCACAAAATCGTTATCCACCTGCATGTAACTGCTGTAGCGCACCGGATTCTGCGACACCTGCTTCTCGCTGAAGGTCCAGCCATAAACGTTGCCCAGATGCAGGATATAAATATCGTATTCCGGGCCATGCTCACCGTCATCGGGAATGTGGGGCCGAAATCCCAGGCTGTCCACCAGTAAAAAATAGCTGCGTTCCGCGGCGCGAGCGGCTTCATAAACATAATCCGGCACGCCATCCGGGTTGGTGGATTTGGGATCCACGGCATGCGGACCTTCGGTATCATAATGAATTCTAAAATTGCCGCCGGATGACACATAACTGTGCGCCAGACTGGGACGCTGCATGACGCTTTGCAGTCGCGACCGCTGCTCCGCGGGCAAATCGGCGGCGTACTGACGGAAGGCCATCGCTGCCGACAGACCGCATTTGACCGGCAGCTGCTCTTCTTCCGACAGGGCGCTGACGAACCGTTGCAGCGTGGCTACGTTCCGGGATTGCAGAGTTTGAGCCGATAAGGTGACAGGCAGAAGCAACGATACCAACACAATGCGCACGTGCATAAAAGGAATCCTTCTCCGAAAATGGGTCTCCGTTGTGCCTCTCAAATATGCGTTTTCCACCGAATGGATGGGGACAATTCAGTCAGGAGGTTCAAATCCAGCCTTGCCTCCGGCGACTGCCGTTCGGTATCTGAATAGCGTCATTTTTCAGATATCCGGCATCCCATTTAGGGAAAATGAAAAAGTTGATTTCTACGCGCCGATCGGGACCATCCGCGGTCGTGCATCATGGCTAAGCTTCATTTAACTCCGTTTGCCATTGGGGGCCACCGCGGCGCCCGTTTCATTTCTGTTTGAACACAAACGTCAGCGGTACACCGGTGAAATCGAACCGTTCGCGGAATTGATTCTCGATGTACTGACGATAATTGGCTTTGATGGAATTTGGATGATTGGCAAACAGCGCAAACACCGGCGGATTCTCTTTCACTTGCGTGATGTAATTGATCTTCACTTCCCGGCGGTCCATGCTCGGAGGCGAATATTTCTGCATAATTTCCTGCAGGAATTTGTTCAATTGGCTGGTGGGTATGCGCTGCTTGCGTGCGGCAAATACCTTTTCGGCCAATTCCAGCACTTTGTAGATGCGTTTTTTCGTCAGCGCGGAAATCAGTAAAATGGGGATGTAATGCAAAGAGTGCAACCGTTCACGAATGGCAGCCTCGAACACCCTGGCGGTATTGGCGTCTTTTTCGATCAGGTCCCACTTGTTCACGGCGATGATCACGCCTTTATTGAAACGCACCGCTTCGTTGATGATCCGCAAATCCTGATCGGTTATGCCCTGGGTGGCATCGATCATCACCACGGCGACGTCACTGCGGCGAATGGCGTCGTGCGTCCGCACCATACTGTAAAACTCGATGCTGTCTTTGACTTTGGTACGCCGCCGCAGTCCGGCGGTATCCACCAGCACGATGTCCTTGCCGTAATAGCGAATCCGCGTGTCGATGGCGTCCCGCGTGGTGCCCGGGATATCGGTGACGATATTGCGTTCCTCGCCGGTGAGCGCGTTCACCAGTGACGACTTTCCCACATTGGGCTTGCCGACAATCGCCAGATGCAGCACGTCTTCGTCCCGTTCCTCATCGTACCAGCGCCGTTTTTCTTCGGGAATCAGTTCCAGCACCCGATCGAGCAAATCACCCACCTGCCGGCCGTTGGCGGCGGACAGCGGCTGCGGCTCGCCCAGTCCCAGGGCGTAAAAATCCCCGATATCGAGCGCCACACGATCGTTATCCACCTTATTCACCGCCAGCAACACCGGCTTGTCGCTCCGGGCCAGAATGCGGGCGATCTCTTCATCCAGCGCCGTCAGGCCGGCGCGTGCATCGGTCATGAACAGCACCACATCCGCTTCCCGGATGGTCATTTCGACCTGCTTTAACACCTCCTGCCCGATCCGATCCCGAGTGCCGGGAAAATAGCCGCCGGTATCCACCAAAATAAACTCGGTTCCGGCCCATTCCGCTTCGGCGTATTTGCGATCGCGAGTCACTCCGGGCAAATCATCCACAATCGCTTCCCGCTTGCGAATCACGCGGTTGAAAAATGTGGATTTGCCCACATTCGGCCGGCCGACGATGGCCACGATCGGCTTTTTTACGCTGCCAGTTCCCATACGTCCAGATCGCGAAAAATTTCAGCAAAATCGTTATCGATGGCGCGGACCGGGGTTTGCAACTTCTCTTCGATCTCCGTCAAACGCCAGTCGTCCAGAAAAATTTGTTGCTCGTTCACACAATTTTTGGGCAGATAAATTCGGTGACCGTTTTCACGGCCATGGAGCGCCGCGAAAATATCCTGTCCGGTCAAAAGCCCGGTCACCCGGATGGTCTCACCATAAAAACGATTTTTCACCACCACCAGATCCACCCGCAAATTCTCGATGGCGTTGAGCCGCTTCACAATATGTTCCCGCAGAATTCCAGAAGCCAGGACGCCGGTCACCAGGGTGATGTGGCGCGGCTCGTCGATGCGCCCGGGCAGCCGCGGCTCCAGTTCAGCGAAGTCGTCCAGCAGGGTGCGCACCATGCCCACGCCGTTCTCGAGCTGCTCGAAAGTGTCATACCGCTCCCGGCCCGGGATCGGCTCGCCGGCCATGATATAAAACTCGTCTGACGGATACACAAAGAAAATGCCGAGTCGCTGCTTGTAGTCCTGCGCATAGCGATCGGCAACGGGCAAAAGCTGGCGGGCATATTCCGGCGTGACCGGGTCCAGCGGGGTCAGCCCCTCACGGTGTTTGGTGAGTCCAAGCGGCACCAGAGCCACCGTGCGCACATGTGGATGGTAGCGCTCCAGGGTGCGCAGCGTTTCATCCAGCACCTCGCCGTCGTTGATGTTCGGGCACACGACGATCTGCGTGTGCAGTTCGATGCCGTGCCCGGTGAGAAAATCCATTTTTTCCAGCAGCCGGTCGTCGTGCTTGATGCCGAGCAGAAATCGCCGCACCTCCGGCCGGATGGCATGCACCGAGATGTACAGCGGCGAAAGACGCTGCGTCACAATTTTATCGAGATCGCGTTTCGAAAGATTGGTGAGCGTCACATAATGCCCGGCCAGAAACGACAGGCGGTAATCTTCATCCCGGAAATACAGCGACTTGCGCATGCCGGCGGGATTCTGATCTACAAAACAGAACGGGCAATCGTTGCCGCACATGCGGACTTTCAGCGGCTCCAGCTCGATGCCCAGCGAGTCATCGGTATCTTTTTCGATATCATAAATAATAATTTCGCCGTCGCGCTCGATCTCCAGCTCGACCAGGTCATCGGTGATCAGGTAGCGATAATCCAGAATATCGTTGACCCGCTGGCCGTTGATTTTGCGCAGCCGGTCTCCCGGCCGGATGCCGACTTCCTCGGCAATGCTGCCCGCCTCAACGGATTGGATTTTAACCATATTTGTATCGAATGAGACATTGTTTTCGGATTTTTCCCTTTCAAAAGGGCGCTATTTCGAACCTTTAATATAGATGCATTTGCATCAAAAACACAAGCTTTATTTCTGCGCAGCGGACTGTCAGTACGTTTATCCCCCTCAGGTCAGGCGCATTGCTTTTTTTCGTTGCTTTCAGCCAACGCGCGGCTCATGCATCCACCACATTCATTCTGATCACAAAGAGGAGGTTGCCGATTCAGGAGGGGAAAAGCCTTGCGTGCTAAACAGGCTATCTTTAAGATTTTGTTCCCGGCCGCCCTTTCAAAGGCGGGGATTTATAAGTGGTGGTTCATCTTGCAGGTTTCCTCCGGCGGGCTCGATGCTCTCGGAGGATTTTTCCCGTTAGGGGCTCCCCTCCCTGTCACATGGGTTTCCATCGCAGCTTATTAAACCCCATTTTTGTCCGCAGGCGAATGTCCGCCCCGTCATCAGCATGCTATTTGACTCGAACAATGTCTCCACGCGCGAATCCATCCCCGGAAATAATGTTGCACTGCGAAGCCTTGCCGTTGCCAATGCGGTTATTCACCACTTCGATGACGCCGACTTTTGTTTCCACGCTACCCAATGAAAGCCCGGTGTCCGGATCGATCAATTCCTCACCGGGGTGGTACACCACGAAACGCTGCCCTTGCTTCACGCCAGCCGCCTCTCCGGCATTGATCACCACCATACCGCCTTTGGCCAGCACCACCTTCCCCTGCCAGCGCACTTTCGGCGCGTGTTTGTCGATAAGTTTCACCACTGAATTCACAGCATCACGGGAAGCCTTACCCACCAACGACTGATCGAAAGCATTGCGGCTGGCAAACCGCCATTCATCGGTACGAATTTTCAGCCCCTTTTTACTTTTGGATTTACGTACAGCCTCCGCCGCCAGAATCTCACCCGTGCTGGTATTGACCAACCGTACATCCACCGCCACAGTCGCTGACTGACTTTTAACGCCCAGGCCCAGTCCTTTGACCGCACCGCCGATTTCACTTTTCGAATGGCCAAACTCCGTCACCGCCCCCATGACCGCCAGCTCCACTCCCAGCATTTTCCCGATTTTGGCGGCACTTTCCGGGGTCACAATACCGCTGCCCCCCAGGTCTTGTTCTTGCAGCAACCGGTCGATTTCCTGCCGTTCCAGCACAATGTATTTGCCGGACTTGACCAGCGCCGTGGTCAGCATATCCGCCACCCCATCTCCTACCGACCGACCATCCCACCAGCGAAAGCGCTTGTCCGTTTTATCCTGAAACACGAATACGGCAACGCGTTTTTTCAGTTCTTTTGGTCCCCCGGCCTGCGCCACCGAAACGGCGCCAAAGCTAAGAATGATTGACGCCAATATCATCGACACTCCATGTTTATAGACCATTTTCCACTCCTTTGCTATGGGTTCAATGGTTCCATTTGCGTTTTATAACTGCCATGCCCCGGCCCTTCCAGGCCAATCTGTGAAACCATCCGGCACAAATTCAAGCGAGTCGAACCATTTGTATGGCATACAAACGGCCTGCCATCCGTCATTGTCAATCTGCTGCATCCATACTTTGTTGTGTTTCGTCTGCTGCTGGCTCCAGTGATAAAACGTCATCCGAGTGGCGGCAACATTGCTTCGCCAAGCGGGAACGAAAATCAAAAGACCAGCCTTTCAGATTTCGGTGGGCATTTCAGAAATTGGATTCCAGGGAGGCGCCAGACACGATTTATCGGCCTGGATAGCCATGCGTATCGTTCAGCTCGATCACCCTGTCATGGGATGCCATCCGACAAATTGACTATTGGGCAAGGGTTTGCAGCCAATGCACCTCCCATGTCCAGGACGATTGCGAAAATGGAGGCAACACCCAGGGCCGCGAAAAGACAACCATCAAAGTCATAGACTGTTCGAAGCTGACGCTACATATCTATTTCCTGGAAGCCACGCGGCCACCTTTTACGGCAACACCGGTTCCATAGCAAATGGTGAACCTGTCAATCCCATGAATGGCTCACGATCGGCTGCAAGCCCTTTCCGGGCGGACGGGATACAAACTCTGGTGTCCAGGAAGACTGGATGCGGCGCCGTGATAAACGCAGTTTCGCAGTATGAGTCTTCGCTTTCAATATGAGGATTTGACGGATAAGCGATCTCGTTTACGGTGATCGGAATGAAATGCAACTTCAACCCCTGAACAATTCCGCAAAACCGTGTTGGATTTCAGGAAGAAGATGGTCTTCATGCCTACTGTTCAATTCGCCCCACAAGTCATTTCATGCCGCCCGTTTTTGGGTTATAAAACAAGCTCCTGGTTGGAGGTAGCTGTTCGGGCAAACTGCAGGTTAAAATAATAATCAAATTAATACATTTCTCGAAGAGAAAAAAGGAAAAACATGCGAGGGTCAAAAACGTGGGAAAATTATCTACTTCGACCGAAGCTGTGAAAGTTTGAATCCGTTGCCCCCAACTTTCACCTGCATTCAATCAGGGAATCATCATGGTAATTAAGGTATATCTCTCATTTACCAATGGAATGGACTTCGGTCGAGTGCAGCTGTTCTTCTCGCTTTTTCTCCCGCGGCAAATGTGCGGTGCTGCGATTATCCTATAAAACGCTACGAAACCTTCCTTCCATTTAATGCCAGAGACAGCCGAAGCCCGACCCGGCTTGAAAGCCGTCCTTTGTGCTAAATTATCACGAAATAAAAAAGGGACGCAAGCATTTTGCCTGCTGTCCCTTTTTCTAAGTAGGAGCGAATGACGGGATTCGAACCCGCGACACCCGGCTTGGGAAGCCGGTGCTCTACCAACTGAGCTACATTCGCTTTTTTGGGCTTATTATAAAATTAACGCTCTTCTCAAAAAAGTCAAGCAAAAATTGCATGACCTAAATGTCCCCTAAAACCGATCACACGCAGATGATTTATATTGTATGCTTTAATCGTGGTTGTGATATGGCTGAAGAAACTCTGCCTCTGGTACGCTTCCATCTGCGCCTCGGCTAGAAAAAACAAAAGAGAACACGGATAATACGGATGACGCCAATGACCACGGATATGAACCGTAAAAAACAACCAGCGTGAAGGACGCCGATGTCGTTGGCCATCAATCATTAAAAGAGAAAAAACCCTCTGCGTCCTCGGCGAGCTCAGCGGTTTGTCCCGGAAGTTGTTCCCTCACCAACCATCATCACTTTTTCCATCCGCAAGAATTCGTGGTAAGTTTACGAATCCGGCTTTCCCACCGCAGTCACAAGCTGGAAGCTTGTGCTACAATGCAT
>WFVT01000354.1 GCA_015491485.1 Candidatus Zhuqueibacterota bacterium | reverse complement strand
CTTTTTCGGCCGGTTGCGGAAATATGGATGAGAGCGGAAAAAGCATTTTGGAGTTCTGCGTTAAGCAAAAAGGGGACATGCATCGGCGGTTCACTCAGCGATTTGCCTCGCAACGATTTCATCATCATTTCTTTATACCGACACCACCCCTAAGCGCACGAAGGTTTTTTGTGCCGTCTTCTTTTCTTTGTATCCTCGTGATATGCGACTCGTGATTGAAAGAATGATTTATCCAGGCATATCGAATCGGATTTTATCAACCTGATAAGCGGCATGTTTTTCTTTGCGTTCCTGGCGTCTTTGCGAAAGGAAAAAATGTTTCGCATTCTGCCGAGTTCACAATGGAACACGAATGAAAGCGGATTGACACGGAGTTTTTTTTATATTGCGCCTGGAATCAGGCTTAACGGCAGCCTTTGCCTGCCCACAGTTTCGTGCAGCTTTTTTCGTGGCATTGACGGAACCGGACGAACATTTGATGCCGAATCTGAGCTGCGTAAAAAGGCAAACCATTGTGCTCATAAGGATCCGTATTCCATCCTCAAAAATTCGTGGCGAGTTTACAAAGCCGTGCCTTCTTGCCACAATCACAAGCTGGAAGCTTGTGCTACTTATTATTAGCTGGAAGCCTGTGTTACCATGCATCCGTGTTTCATCCGCGTGCATCCGTGGCTGAATAAAAATCGTCGTATCCCAGATTTGAGAATGGCATTGATCCAGGAGAGCCGCAGCTTTAATCAATGAAAACCCTCGGCGCACTCTGTGCCTTTGCGAGAGCATAATATCAAAAGCACATTTCGCTTGATTATGAGATTGCGTCGTCGCTTCGCTCCTCGCAATGACGGAGTCGGCTCGGTAGCAGTTCCTTCATCCAAATTAAGGATAATCCTTCCGGAAAAACCAATTCCCCCAAAACCACCCTGGCCAGCCATTTTTCCCTAAAAAATCTCTGCGTCCTCAGCGAACTCAGCGGTTTACCCCTGGATTTAGAGCCCTCAACAACGATTCATCCGTGTTCCATATTCAAAAATTCGTGGCATGTTTACAAAGCCGTGCCTTCTTGCCACAATCACAAGCTGGAAGCTTGTGCTACATTGTTATTAGCTGGAAACTTGTGCGACAATGCATCCGCGTTTCAACCGCGTCAATCCGTGGCTGATAAAAAACCATCCTACCACAATTTTGGAAATGGGATGGTATCATCAATCAACGAAAACTCCCTGAGCACTCTATGCCTCAGCGAGAGTATAAAATCAATTGCTATTCCGTTTGTTGATGAGATGGCGTCGTCGCTTCGCTCCTCGCAATGGTGGAAAGAGCCCCTAATCCCTTCACCACATCCGATCAAAAACGAATTTGAAAAGGCGGATGCCTCCTGCGGTGACCATGTTTTCGCTTGCCATTGTGAACCGCGTTTGCTAATTTCAGACCCACAGGCTGCACGCCGCTGTTATGACACCGGCTGTGGCGGTAAACCCCAGGCGACCCGCCTGATGAGCAATAACCGATCAAAATTCGGGATGGCCAACATGAAATTTCCGTTTACTTTGACCCTGGCCCTGTTGTTTTTGGCGCTTTTCACAATCACCTGCAGCAGCCGGGATGATCGCGAAAAAATTCGTGCCGAATACGGCGAGCCGGACCGGATCATCTCCCGCGGGATCGATCCTTACTGGCAGGAAATCTGGTTCTACGATCGGTTTGGGGTCGGTTTCGAATTCCGCCGGACCGCGGGCTGCGGCAGTTTCCGGGACGTCTATCTCTTCCAGCAATTCGGCTATCAACCCAGCCCGGGCGATAGTACGTTCACCCGGCAACTCCCGCTACCCCAGCGGGGCGACAATCCGGTTTCACCATTTTAACTTTTGCCACACAATGCAACGAAACAACGGTCACCTGTCACAACATCATCAACGAGTATTTCCAAAAGAGGGCGGCATGGCAGATCTGGAAGTGAAAGATATCGTCCACTATCTGGATGAGTATTTGCGCATTCGCGAAATCCCTGATGACTCCCTCAACGGCCTGCAGGTCCAGGGAAAAAAAGAAATCCATAAAATCGGTTTCGCGGTGGATGCATGTGTGCAGA
The DNA here is from genome assembly GCA_015491485.1 of Candidatus Zhuqueibacterota bacterium. Lineage (GTDB taxonomy): Bacteria > Zhuqueibacterota > Zhuqueibacteria > Zhuqueibacterales > Geothermadaptataceae > Hydrothermovivens. The sequence goes on along the minus strand of WFVT01000354.1, from coordinate 2,692 downwards.
CATTTGAAGCCGCGAGGGACGCCGGCGTGGAGCTGTTGATTGTGCACCACGGTTTGTTCTGGGGAAAAGTGGAACCCATTGTGCATTCGATGTATGAACGTCTGCGCATTCTGATCGAAGCGGGCATCAACCTGTACTGTGCCCACATACCATTGGATAGTCACCCGGAAGTCGGGAACAATGCGCAAATCGCTCAACAACTGGGACTGGATATTGAGTATTATTTCGGCGCTTATAAAGGCAACCCGGTGGCGGTTTATGCGCGAGCCCCACGCAAGATGACGGCAGATGAATTGCTGCAAAAGCTCAAAAAGGTGATCGGTGAGCATGTGCGCCTCGATGGTTTCGGACCGAAAACATTCCGCAACATAGGAATCTGCTCCGGTGCCGGAGCATCATTCATCCCGGAAGCCCGGCGGCTCGGTATCGATGCCTATATCACCGGTGAGCCGCGACACGGATTTTACCATTTCGGGCGGGAAGAAGGCATGCATCTGTATTACGGCCGCCACTATGATACCGAAACCATCGGGCTGAAAGCGCTGGCTGACCATTTGCAAGAACTGTTTCAGCTGCCAACGGAATTTTTTGACTTTCCGACCGGCATCTAATTCATGAAAATTTTGAGAACACCGGCCGGATCCCCCGAAACGAGCATCTCCAGCCGTCAGTATGTCTGGACGCTGCTCTTGCTCATCATTTACTCAAAAGATGCTCAACGTCCGATAACCGTATTCGGCTACAGGGCAGGTCATTTTCGACAGGCCCAATCCGGCACTTAGATCGCTTTCGAGGCTGATTCCATGCAATGGCTTTCTTTTCGGCGCTGGCAAAGCTTCCGTCGTTTTCTTCTGTTGTCCGGAATATTGTCCTTTTTAAGCCTGACCTGGCTGTTGATTTCCGGTCTCTCCGGCAGCCGGAGCGCACTACCGGATGCCGCACGGCCCGGGATGCAGGCCATTCGGGCGGACAACATGCGCGCGCTGCTGCAATTCTTAGCATCGGATGAACTGGAAGGCCGGGGCACCGGACAACGAGGACTGCAGATTGCGGCACGCTTTCTCGAAACACAATTTGCCCTTGCCGGTTTACAGCCTCCGCCGGGACAATCCAGCATGTGGCAGCCGTTCCACATCCGCAAGAGCCGTCTCCTCCCGGATTCACGCATTGTTCTGCACCGGAAGAATCGATTCAGCAGCAGCGAACTTTCATTTCTGATTTATGAAGATTTCTATGTTCCACGCGGCGCAGCCCGCGCCATGTCCATCAATGCACCGGTCGTCTTTGCCGGTTTCGGTATCGTCGATACAGCCAATGGCTATAATGATTATCAGGATATCGATGTTCGCGGCAAGATTGTGCTGGCGTTTGCCGGCGCTCCCGGCCCGGTATCCATGCAAGCGCCGGAAAGCCCGGCGCGATTGGATTCGCCGCTGGCCGATCGTCGTAAAAAAGCGGAGTTTGCTGAACAAGCCGGAGCTGCAGCTCTGGTCTTGATTTCGGAACGTTCTATTCCCCTTCTGGTGGCCAAATTCAGCCGCTGGCTTAAACGCCCCTCCTTTTCGCTGATGGATTCCAGCCTCAACCATCCGCTGCCGCAATTCTTTATCAGCAAAAAAATGGCAAACGCGCTGCTCCGTGAGAAGGGGATGACAGCGGACGCCCTGCGGCGCACTCTGGCCATTGCAGGAAAACCGATGTCGTTTGAGCTAAAACACGTGCGAATGACAATTGATATCCGGCAAGAAACCGAGGTGTTGCAGACACAGAATGTGGTTGCTTTTTTGCCCGGCTCCGATCCGAAAAGGCGTCACGAAATTGTGGCGATTGGCGCACACTACGATCATCTGGGGATGACCCAGGACGGCATCATATTCAACGGAGCGGATGACGACGGCAGCGGAACGGCGGCGTTACTGGAAATCGCACGCGCCTTTGGCCAGCACTCCCCGCCTCCCGCGCGGAGCCTTTTGTTTATCGCTCACACTGGAGAAGAAAAAGGCCTTCTGGGCTCTCGCTACTTTACGCAACATCCGCTGGTTCCCCTCGACCGTTTCATAGCCATGCTCAACCTCGATATGATCGGCAGAAACGAAGAGAACCGGCTGTTTATCATCGGTTCCAATTTTTTATCCACCGAATTGCACCGGATCAATGAGCAGGCCAATGCGGTCGTCGGCCTGAATTTGGATTACCGTTACAATTCCACCACGGATCCAAGGCGCTTTTATTATCGCAGTGATCATTTTAACTATGCCCGCCACAAAATTCCCATCATTTTTTATTTTACCGGCACGCATGAAGACTACCATCAGCCCACTGACACCCTCGATAAAATCAATTTTGCCAAGATGGAAAAAGTCGCGCGTTTAGTTTACCTTACCGCGTGGCGGATTGCCAATTTGAACCACCGGTTGAAACTGGACGGCCCTCTGGCGAAGTGAAGCGGGATTCTGCAATGATATAAACGCTTTTTATCCCCAGCCGAGACAGGGCCTGTCTAAAAACAAGAGCGTCAGGGAGGATGCCCTCTGGCTTCTCTTCAGGTGTCGGGCAGGGTGAGCTCGATTGATTCACCCTTGAGTGAATAGCTCCGGCTTTCAAACCGGGGACGACGAGAAACCGCAAATAAAAAAATCGGGATTTAGCCCAACGGCAAAGAGCATTTGGGCTGAAGCCCGGTTCCGGAGCT
>WFVT01000353.1 GCA_015491485.1 Candidatus Zhuqueibacterota bacterium | reverse complement strand
GATCGAAGCGGAGTGAATCCATTACCTGCAATGCTGGTTTTTGGCATGGAAATTCTGGTGGTACGCAGCTTGGAACGTCTAAAACGTCCCCGTCACTTCCGAAGTGCCAGGGACGGGGAGTGCCGGATCGAATTGGCTAAAGCAACCAGGATAGCCCCGGGCCTCAGCCCGGGGGTACATGCGTCACTCGGAAGGCCTTTTTGCCGGTTTGCCTGAATGCAAGAAATTCCACCCATCCTTTGCCGCAACGCGGCAAAACAATCCAGCCCGGGGCATTGCCCCGGGCCCATCGCACCCGAGATTCTCTCAGCCCTGAAAGGGCTGCACCATCTTCGTGGCGAAAATGCTTCCTTGGATGGATAAACGGTATATTTGTTGAAACCGATCAAAAATGCATTGTGTCTGGCTATGGAGAGGGAACGGAAGACCTTCTGGAAATCGACTAAACCGCCAAAAGACGCTCCCGGAACCGCAGCGCATCCTCCCACATGGTGACATTGTTGAACATGCAATAGACCTCACGGCCGGCCTGCGTGTCGCGGGTGAGTTTGTCCGCAAGGTTTTGCAGATCACCGTCGGTGTACTGATAGCGGTACATCTTCTCGCCGGGCGGAGCTCCATGCAGCCGGTAATACGCAACATCCCCCGGCACCGGATCGGCTGCAAACGGATCGGTGCAGTGGATGACCGGAAATCGCCGGCACAGGTCCTCGATGAAATCGCGCGGCCAGTCGGCGCGGAATTCGATCGCCAGGCGAAACGGATGCGGCTGAATGGCCTGTAAGAAGCTTTCAAGGTTGCGCTGATTTTCGTCGCCGGGCTTGAAATTGGGCGGGCACTGCAAGACGATGATCCGCGCCTGCAGGATTTCAGCCATGCGCCGTGTGCCTTCCCAGGCCTGCATCACTTCATCCGTGGGCTGAAAATGACCGTAATGCGCCTTTTGCGATTCCGAAATGGCGATGCCGGCCTTGCGGTAGGTGGGAGACGTGGCGAGGTGGGTAATTCCCTGCCATGCTTTGAGGGTGAATTCGAACTCCGCGGGGGCTTTTTCGCGCCAGCCGGCGGCGGTGTCTTCCCGCGGCAACTGATAAAACGTCTTCTGAATTTCCACCACCGAAAAGGTACGAAAGTACTGCGGCATGGCTTTCGGAAAGCCGCAGCAGCCGACATGGATCGGTGCGTTCATGGCATTGATCCGATTCAATCCATGATAGGGTCGATGGTTAGCCGTTTTCAGGGATGAAGCCGGCTTTTGCAGACGCCGGCCTTTCCTCGCGCCGGATTCAGTATGGCCAAAGAAGAAGCGCCGATACGAGAAAAATATGCAAAAGCCGGCATCGGAATGCAAGAGGGAATGCAGCCGGAAGATGCCGTGAAGCGGCGTTTCGCTCGGCGCTAAACAACAAAGCCCGGCGCCTGCGCACCGGGCTTTGTGGCTGTTTTGCAGTTGTCAAATCGATCAGCGGTTGAAGAAGCTATCGTAAGTGATCGCCACAAAGAACATGCGGCCGATCAAGGCGCTGCCGTATGCCTGCCGGTAATTTCGGCCCAGCAGGTTGTTGGCGCCAAAGCGAATAGCCGTTTTCCATTGCGGCAATTTGTACGTAACCTGGGCATCGATCACGAACTCTTCATCCACGGGGCCTTCGCCGAACGTGGCGACGTAGTAGAATGCGGAACGCCAGCGGGCGGCGATATTAAATCCGAGGTTGCGGGTGACCCGCGGATTGCCCAGAACCACCTTCACGTGGTGTTTAGCACGGTTCAGGCTGGTTAGCAGATCATCGGTGCCACCTGCGCGTTCGATGAAGTTGTAATGCGTGCTGATGCGGTATCCGTTGTCGAAATTGTAGGTAATCGATGCGCCGGCGCCGCGGATGACCACGTTTTTATCCAGCTCGTTGGTGTACAGAGCATAGGGCATGATTTTTTGCGGGAACAAATCCGGATCCAGAACGCGGACGCCTTTAAAGCGGTCCACATAATCGGATTGATAGTAATTCAGATCGATGAAAAGCGATTGTCCGATCAGGCCTTTGTATCCGACTTCGATGGAAGTTTGATATTCCGGTTTGCGGAACGGCGTTTTCACGGGCTTCAACGTTTCCAGAGAGATGCCGCGTTCATAAATGCGGCCGAGGCCGGTGCGGTCCATGTTATCCTGGGTGCCGCCGAGGAGCACGATCGGCCCGAGATTCAGGAAGATGTACTGCGACTCGATCACCGGATTGTTGAAACCGGCCTGATAGGACGCCCGGAAATTGTGGTTCGGCGAGGGGGAATAAACCGCCGCCACGCGCGGCGAGATCCGATCCGGATAGTTTTTGTGGCCGTCCAGACGCAACGACCCGGTCAAACGCAGCCGGTCCTCCATCAGACGCTTGGTCGCCTGCGCATAAAGGCCGTATTCCCAGACTTTGATTTTTTCATTGGCGTCGCTGTAGATGGTTCCGGCGGTGTTGACATCATAGAAGCGGAAATTGCCGCCGACCTGCAGCTCGATGAAGTTGATTTTATCGGCGAAATTGTACATTGCCTCGGCATTGTAATAGCCGCTGCGGGAGATGAATCCCGCGCCGGTGGCGAAATCTTTGGTGGCGATGACTTCTTCCAGCGCCCGGTTGAATTCCGGGGAACCGGGTTCATAGCGACCCTGGTCGGCCACGGAGCGGGCGATCTTGTGTGCTTCTTCAGGCGTTTTGCCCTGAAGCACCGAGCCGATATACGTCTGCAGGTATTCGCCGAACCATTGCTTGTCGCTTTTCCAGCGGCGGTTCACATTCCAACCGGCGAACACGATGTCGTACGAATCGCCGGCGCCTTCCTTCTGGGTATATGCGCGGACATAGAAATTTTGCCCTTTGACTTCGAACTTGTTGTAAAAAGCCCGGATGCCTTTCAGGGCATAGCGATTGGTGCCCTGATAAATGGCGGTCCCCATGCCGAAACGGAAGTCATAACTCATTTCGATATCTTCGTTGGGACGGTACCGCAACGAGGTGCTGAATTTGGTGGTGCTCGCTTCCCCGTAGTTGACCAGATCCTCTTCACGGTACCCGGTGCGGGCGACAAAAATTTCTCCGAGAGTCCCTTTGGGCGTGCCGGCGATTTTGTCCAGATCGAATTTGGAGGCGATCTCATCGCCATACACGTTCACGCCGTTGTAGCCCGGATTGTTCGGCCCGATGCCGTAACGATCCGAGTAGTCGTTGGCGGGCCAGTCGGTGGCGCGCATATCCGAGCCGACGATTTTAAACGCAAACTTGTCGTAGGCCTTGGCATAGCGGAATTCCACGCCGCGGAACGGCTTGGTGCCGAGATAGTCGGAATTGGTAAAGCCCGATTTGAACGACACACTGATGCCCGGATATTCAAACGGCGATTTGGTGTTGATGAACATCACGCCGCTGAACGCGTTCGGTCCGTACAGCGCCGAAGACGCGCCCGGCAGAAATTCCACTTCAGCCACGTCGATATTGGCGATGCTGGTCAGGTTACCGATGGCGAACTGACCGTTGGCGATACCGGTGGCATCCACCCCGTCGATCAACTGAATAAAACCACGGTTGATGGTACCGCCGAATCCACGTCCGGTGGCGGATTGGAAAAACAAGCTGTTCGCCGTCAGCGTCACTTCCCGCATGTTCGCCAGGCTTTCCCAGAACGTAATGGAGGCGGTGTTGCGGATTTCCATTTGATCCATCTTTTCCACCGAAACCGGCGCCCGCAGGATATTTTCTTCCACGCGGGATGCGGAAACCACGATGTCGTTGGTCATGAACGTTTTCGGTTTGAGGAACACTTCCAGGTTGGTTTCACTTGAGGTGATTTCCTTTTCAAATCGGTCATATCCGATCATTGAAATGACCAGCGTGAAGGGGGTGGGGACGGTGGTTCTTAACGTGAATTCGCCTTTTTCGTTGGCAGCCACACCGACATATTTTCCTTTAACAAAAACATTCGCTCCGGGTAATCCTTCCCCGGTATCATTGTCAAGCACTCGCCCGGAAATGGTGATTTCCTGCTTTTGGGCATGAGCTGTTCCCCCGAACATCATTGGCAACATGAGAATCGCCACAAAGACACCCAGGGTACATCGCATGACGTTACAACGCATAATCCCTCCCTCCGCATAGGGGTTTGGTTGTAGAATCTGTACCTCTTTAAGTTATGGTGAAAAAGAATATAAAACGGGAAAATGCAATACGCAATTTTTTTTGTGATAAATTTGAAAAAAATAAAAAAGTCTTTAACATTTTGTAATCCAAAGAATTGGCAGAAGCATCCGTGCCCTTTTTCAGTGGTTTTGAAAGAAATCAACAAGCCGTGCAAGTCCAATATGATTTCGGGAATGTCCCCAAAAACAGCCGACATTTCTCAAAAGCGTATGCCCGCGAAAACGGCTGTCGAGGATCAGCAAGGCAAGCGGGGATGGTCCGCTTTTGCAGGAATGATTTGCAATGAACCTTTGGGGACCGCGCCTAACCTTCCTTCGCGTAACGGGCTAACATCCGGCGCGCAG
>WFVT01000352.1 GCA_015491485.1 Candidatus Zhuqueibacterota bacterium | reverse complement strand
TTTTGTCAATCGGCCGAATGCTGGGCATTTTATATACTCTCGCAAAGGCGCAGGGCGCGCAGGGCGATCTTGTTGATTTCATGATAAAGTGCATCTGAATTACGCCCATTCCCAAATCATGGGAACAAATGATTTTTTTAATCAGCCACGGATAATCGCGGATACTTTGTAGCACAAGCTCCCAGCTTGTGATTGCTACGGAGTGACATAGCCTACAATTCTTTGCGGCCTTCTGCCTGATCGCAAGCAAGGATGCTTGCGCTACTGTATCACAAGCTTCTACCTTGTAACTGCGGCGGGAAGGCGCTGATTGGTAAACTTGCCACGAATTCTTGCGGATGGAACACGGATGAATGCGCTGGAAACTATGGGCCTATTCACTTGGATCAGCTTAAGCATCAGATGTTGAGCCGGATCCGTCATTGCGAGGAACGGAGCGACGACGCAATCTCACAATCAAATGAAATACGCTATTGTTTGTATGCTCTCGCAGAGGCGCAGGGCGCTCGGCGAGACGTCTCGCGTTAGATTATTACAATTTCGGCGGGGACGTCTTCGCGCTAAGCTGCTGGTGAGGATGTCTTCGCGCCCTGAAAATCAACCTGTACTTCACCAGACGGATACTTTTTAGCCATAAAGCGCATCAAGGACACGAAGAAAACCAGGGATTCACAAACGCCCTCGTGTACTTTGCGTTCTTTGTGGTGGAATCAGTATCTATTTTTGGCAAAGAAATTTTGTGCGCAAAAGCGTTGGTGTTTTGACAGAAAGAAGGTGAAGCAGTGAGTCCTCTCTCGCCACCAGCGGTCAGCTTTGCACTTCGTACGGCACTCTTGTACAAAATAGAAACTAACCCCAAACTATGAATCACTTCAAAAAAGCGACTTGTCTCCCCCACATTGGTGACGGAAGCTACGAAATCCGGAAGGAAAACAGCAAAATTATACAAAATACCGAATCAGTCGAGCTTCGGCAATAGAGAATTCTTATTGCAGGAAGTTTAGAAACTCATCAACACGAAGTCCTGCTTGACGAATAATGGCGCGAAGTGTCCCCCGATCTAATTCTTTATGGTCAAGAACGACCACTTGACAAAAAGGGTTATCCCTTCTCAGAACGATATGACTTCCATGCTGTCGTTTAAACGTAAATCCAGCCTTTTGCAGGGCTTTCACGCACTCTTTCCCCGAAATGCGCGGTAGCTTTCGGCTCAAACGGCAATCACCATGGTTTGGAAATGTTCTTCAGGAACCGGCAAATTGTCCTCTTCGAGGGCGGCAATGTAAGCTTCAATCGCTTCTTTTATGTTGGCAAGAGCGTCCTCTTTGGTCGCGCCCTGGCTGATGCAACCGGGTAAGCTTGGGCACTCAGCCACCCAATAACCATCCTCACCTGGATACAAGACCACCTGTCTCATTTTGCGCCTGTTTGGATTGGGTTCATGAATTCATCCAGCAATAGGAACATTGTTAGCTTAAATTCGGCAAAATTATTCATCAATAATATGTTATTATAGAATCATTTCGCGCATTCACGCGAACGGCGGTTGCTACCGAAATTACAGGTATGATAGTGAAATTCTGCATCATATAACTTCAATGGAGATATTAAAAAAATAGGCAGAGCATGGTGAAAATGCAAGCAGGAATTTAGGCTGAATGGAAGATACTTGCAAGGAGGCCAAACATATTGATTAAGCCGCGGCATAAGGAGTGAGATAAATTTTCATTTCATTTTTCATGCATGATTCAAACTGTTGAAGGTTTGCTCCGTCCTCCTGTGATGCTTCCTGCCCGAAAGGCTCATTTCAGCACAAACCGAAACGTGATCACCCCCTGCTGCGGGCGTTGTTCAGCGTCGCGGGGGAGCGGATTGAAGCGCCACTGGCGGAAGGCCTCCAGCGCGATCTTTTCCAGTTCGGCGTCGCCTTTCAAAACCGGCACGGCGCTGGCGATCACGCCGCTGGGCAGCACGGTGAAGCTGATTTTCACCGTGGCTTCACGCGCCAGGCCCGGCGGATACTGCGGCAACACGCGGTGAATCACCGTTCGGTCTGCCGCTTCGCCTTCAATCAGGAACGGCACGGATACGCCTTTGCCCAGGTCGGGCGCTGGCACCTGCACCTGCTTGCCGCCCAGATCCAGCTTATCCAGCTCGGCCGTACTCTTGCCGCGCTCGCCGACTTCCGGCCGCACCACATCGATGTCGCGTTTCTGCACCGGATAGTCCCGACGCACCACGTCCTGCGGCTCGGGCTCCACCGCGGCTTCATACTGCCGTTCTACCGGAATGCGCGGGGTCTCCTCTTCCAACATGCGCCGTTTAGGCAGGTGGATGACCCGCTCGGGCTTCGGGGCTTTCACCGGTTTCGGTTTCGGCGGCGCAGCCACGCTCGGTGCGCTACGGGCCGGCTGCGGATTCAAACTCACAATCTCCATCTCCACCCATTCCGGGATGTCATACCGCCAGCCCACATTGAGCAACGCAAAGATCAGCAGCAGCATCGCATGCACGCCCACCGCCGCGCTCCATCCCAGGAGTTGTGCGCTGCGGTCCGACTTCTCCTCGCGCGTTTCGGTTTTGGGCCGCGCCATGTTTTTTTTCTGCACACGCTTCATCACAATCCCGGCTCCGTGGCAATCATAAACCGTTCCGCACCGGCCATTTTGGCCAAATCGACGACCTCCACCGCCTTCTGCAGCGGCAGATTTTTATCGGCGCGGATCACCACCACCTGTTCCCGATTTTCCGCCAGCAGCTGACGGAGCTTGCTGCCCAGATCCGCCTTTAAAATGCGCTTCTGGTTCAAATAAATTTCTTCTTTCGCGGTCAGGGTGATCGTGATCTGCTTCGATTCTTCCGGAACGCCGGTCGCCGCTTTGGGCAATTTGATTTTGATCCCCGGCTGGATGATGAACGACGAGGACAGCAGGAAAAAGATCAGCAACAACAGCACGATGTCCGTCAGCGAAATGGCGGAAAACATCACCAGCCGTTTTCTATTTGTTTGCAAACTCATGCTGAGCAACTCCTTTTTCACTGATCAGCGCATCCAGCAGTTCGGCGCTGGTTTCTTCCATCTCGAACACAAAATGTTCGACCTTGCCCTGGATGTAGTTGTAAAAAATCAGCGACAGGATGCCGACCACCAGGCCCGCTGCTGTGGTGACCAGCGCCTCCCAGATGCCGCCGGCCAGTACCGTGGCGTCCACGTTGCCGCCGCGCGCCTGAATGGCCATGAAAGCGCGGATCATACCGGTGACAGTGCCGAAAAAGCCCACCATCGGCGCAATCGAGGCGATGGTGGCCAGAGTGCCGAGATATTTCTCGAGATGATAAATTTCCGCCTTGCCGGCGGTTTCAATGGCGTCTTTGATTTCCATGCGCGGCCGGTCGGCGTTCTGCAGCGCGGCCTGGGTCAACCGTGCGATCGGCCCGCCGGTCTGCCGGCACAGAAGAATCGCTTCCTGCACTTGATTGCGCAGCAGCAGGTTGCGGATTTGCAGCACGAAACTGCGCGTGTTGATACGCAGCTTCCGCAACGTAATCAACCGTTCCACAAGAATAAACAGCGACACGATGCTGAGGATGTAAATCAAAATCATCACCACGCCGCCCTTCATCATAATGTCTAACAGCGACATACGGTCCTCCGGATATGGTTCGCAGTTATGCGGGTTGACCTCCTTTGCATGGCAATGAGCTTGCCACCGAGTTGCAATTGATCATCATCATACAGAGGCGGAGAATTCGCAACGGCGGCTGGCAAGACGAATACCCATCCCTGGCTTTCAAAAAACTCTGGATTCATTAACCAGGGAACCCATCCGCCATGTTCACCACTTCGCCTGCAGGCCGGCCATCAGATGCAGGCCGAGCTCACGGTAGCCCTGCCATACGGCATAATTTTCATCCAGCAGGTTTTTGATCTGCACAAAGATGCTGGTGTGACCGCCAAAACGCCAACGGACTTGCGTTCCCACATCCACATACGCGGGCAATGTTTCCGTTCTCGCCAGTTTCACCTTCCTCGCGCCGACCCACAGCGCTTGCACATCGATCTGCCAGGCGTCGTTCGGCCGGTAGGTCAGCATCACCGGCACTTCCAACTCCGGCCGGTATGGAATATCCAGTACTGCCAGAAAGCGATCGCCGCTGCGCACACGGTCATCCAGAGCGTTCCACGTCACGGAAAGCGAAAACTGTGACGACAACTGCACATCCAGCCCAATGGCGAACCGTCCGAGTTCGGCATCCAGGGTATTGGCGGTGAACGTGCCCAGGCTGTCGCGTTCAAAATACAGCAGTCCATGCACCCGCTTGCGTTCGAGCATCGCACGCAGCACCGTCGATTTCCCGACCGCCCAGTTCAGTTCGCTGCTGAACGCCCAGCGCACATCCTGAATGGTATTGATGGTATTCAGCGACAGATAGCCGTTGCTTGCCAGCCGTTCATCCCAGGGAATGTACATCCAGCCCTTTTGAAACTGTGCGGTGGCCACCATCGACTTTTTCAGCGACAGCACGGCTTTGACCTGCGGGCTGAACCGGCTTTCGCGTACCGAATCCTGCCGTGCGACCGTCACCCCCGGCGCGATCTGCACGCTCAGCCAGCGCCAAGGCATGACACCCCAAACAGCGCGGTACCGCTGCCAGGAGCGGGATTGCTCGCCCGGCTGCGCCGTCCACCGGTCTGATAGCGAAGTGAACTCCAGGCTCACGTCCGAGCTTTCGAAACTTTTTTGAATTTTTGCACCAGCGCGGAACTGGAACAAATCGGCCTCGAATCGGGTGGTGTCCGCGAGTTTGTCCGCAAACGACTGGAAATCGATATCCAGACTCAGGTCCGCGGTGAAATCCGATTCCGGCTGAAAATTGGCCCGCACGCCAAGTCCGACGCCGGTGTTGTCGCGATCGGTCTGCGGCTCGGCGGCGCCGTACAGGCCCCATCGTCCTTTGGTCAGCACGCCGGTGAACCGCCATTCGGTATGCTCAGACGCCATCAGGCCGAACTGCGCCTGCAGATGTCCCAATTCTTTGGTGCTATTGACATATTGGCCGTAAGTGCGTGCGTACTGCAGGTCCACGCCAAAATCCTTGCCGGAGAGCCGCTGCCAGTAGCGCGCCTGCGCACCGAACTGGTCAAACTGCCCGCCGAACGCCATCAGCTCAACCTGTCGATTCTTTTGCTCGTCGGCCGGCGTGGGCTCCTCCCGCTGTCCCTTTTGCAGCTCTTCCACATTCAGCGGTTCGTACATGGCTTCCGGCGTCACCAGTTCCGGCCGGTCCGGCGAAATGGTGATCTTTTTACCGGCCACCCGCCGGCTGGCATCTTTGCCGTAAATCAGCACCTCGGGCAGTTGCAGCCGTTCGTCGGGCTGCGGTGCGGCAGGCTCTTTCTTTTGCTTTTCTTTGCCGGCGGGCTGCTGCAGGCTGTCCGCCGGAATCGTCATCTTTTTGGGCGGCGCTTTGGGCTTCTTCTTTTTGGCCGCCTGCGCGGAAAGGTCCTGCGGCAGGCACAGCAGCAGGCCCAGCCCAAGCGCCGGAATCCACTTATTTGCCAGCCAGCGCACGGAGTCTCTCCCGGGCCATGTTTTGATAGGTTTCATCACGATAATTTTCAAGAATGGATTGATAAATTCTTCGCGCTTCGCCCCAATTTTCCAGCTTCTCATTGGCCAGACCGGCGCGGTACACCGCCGGCAAGACCCACGACTGGTACGAACCGTACAAATATTTCACCTTTAAATATTCGACGGCCGCCTGCTTGAAATCGTTTTGCATCTCGAACGTTTCGGCGTAACGGAACTGCGCCTCGGCGGCCACTTCGCTGCCAACGATTTCCGTCGCCCGTCTGAAATGCTGCCGCGCGCGGTCGAACTGTTTGCGCGCCACGGCCACCCGGCCCAGTCCCACCTCGGCCGTCGCCCGCACATCGCGATCTTCGTAACGGTTCAACACCTCGTTAAACGCCTTTTCAGCCTGCGTGAACTGCCGCCGCTGCAGATAAATGGTCGCCATGGCGTTTTCCGCGCGACCGGCGAACACCGTTTCCGGGAACTGATTGACCACGCGGTTCAGAATGGACAGCGCCCGCTGGCCATTGCCTTGCGCTGCCAGGAGCGTGCCGGCCCGCAGCAGCGCTTCGGGGGTGTCGGGCGCTTTCGGGAATTCATCGGCCTGGCGCAGATACGCCTCGATGGCTGCGGTGGTGTCTGCCTTTTTCAACTGCGCGCTGCCGATCCAGAACCAGGCCGAACGTGCGGCTTCGGTGTTGCGATATTTGCGGTACAGCACCTCAAACTCACGGATCGCCTCGTCGTAATTTTGCAAATTGAACTGCAGCTCGCCCTTGCGGAATTGCAAATCGGCGGCCACGCGGCTGTTGGGAAACCGTTCAATGTAGCGGTCGGCCAGCGCCAGTGCTTCATCATACTTTTGCATCTGCAGCAGCGACCACTGCATGCCGCTCACCGCGTCATCAACATATTCGCTCTTCGGGAATCGCTCCACCAGTTGCCGGTACGCCGCCAGCGCCTCCTCGTACTTGGCGTCGTTGTAATAACTGTCACCGATGGCATACTGTGCATCGTCGGCAAACTCGCTCAGCGGGTACAAATTCAGCACCTGCTGGAACGCATGCCGGGCATCGGCGAAACGGTTGTCGCGGAAATAGGTGCGGCCCATCATGTACAACGCCTGCACGGCATACTCGCTGTCCGGATAGCGGCTGCGCACGCGCTCGAACGCCGTCAGCGCATTTTGCGTATCGCCTTTGCGGTAATAGCACACGCCGATCTGATACTGCGCCTCGGCTTTCAGTTCTGCATTGACCGGAAGATTCAACACCTGCTGATACGTGCGGATGGCGCGCGAATAAGCCTTGAGATTGAAAAACGCATCGCCGGCGCGCAACAGGGCGTCGGCACGGATCTCCAGATTCGGCTCATCCTCCGCGGCTGCCAGAAAATCTTGGGCCGCGCTTTGAAATTTATTGCGCTTCATGCGCGCCCAGCCGCGGCCGTAATAAGCGCGACTCTTCCGGTGGCTGTCCGGCCAGTTTTTCAATAGCCGGGTGTAGCTGTCTTCGGCGCTGCGGTAGTCGTTCAGTTTGAAATAGCTTTCCGCCAGCCAGAACTGAGCATCGTCCGCCAGTTCATTTTCGGAAAACCGCGCCAGCAAATCTTTGAAGCTCTTAATGGCGCCGCGGTAATTCTTCTGCTGGAAACGGGCCCGGCCCTGTTTGAACAGCGCCTTCGGAGTGAGATCGCTGGGCGTGTATTCATGGATGACGCGCGTGTACTGCGATTCCGCCCGCGCGTACTGCTTCATGGCCAGATAGCATTCACCGGCCATGTACTGCGCCTCGGCGGCCACCGCGCTTTCCGGGTACTCTTTCACAATTTTCTGGAAAAACAGCAGCGCCTGCTGGTATTTGCCCTGCTCGAAATCCAGCGCGCCGATTTCGTAAATCGCCGGCGCCGCTTCCTCGGATTGCGGATACTTTTCACTGATCTTCAAAAACGTTTCCCGCGCCTCGGCAAGCTGGCCTGTGCGCTCGAGAATCCGGCCGACCTGAAACAGCGCCGAAGGCACCAGCTCGCTCTGCGGAAACCGTGACACCACATCCCGGAACCGCGCCAGGGCGTCGTCATCCTGCCCCAGATTCAGCGCGGCCCAGCCGGCGCCGTAAACGGCGTCATCGGCAAATTTGCTGTTGGGGAAATCGGCGGCGAGCTTTTCATACGCTGCGCGCGCCTGTTCATAGTCCTCGAGCTTAAAATACGCCTCGGCGATCAGAAAGGCCGCCTGATCGTGCAGCTCGTGATCCGGCGCTTCACGGATGGCTTTCTGCAACAGTTCGATGGCCTTGCGGTAATCCGGCAGGCCGTAGGCCGAAAAGCCGGCGTGATACAGCGCATCGTTGCGCAGATCGCTTTCCGGATACATTTCCACCAGCTTCTGATAGGCTGCCAGCGCCCGGCGGAAGTCGTGCGTTTCCTCGTAAATCCAGGCGGCGGAATACAGCGCGTAATCGGCGACGCTGCTCTCGGGAAAT
This sequence comes from Candidatus Zhuqueibacterota bacterium, assembly GCA_015491485.1. Taxonomy (GTDB): domain Bacteria; phylum Zhuqueibacterota; class Zhuqueibacteria; order Zhuqueibacterales; family Geothermadaptataceae; genus Hydrothermovivens. The sequence goes on along the minus strand of WFVT01000352.1, from coordinate 17,410 downwards.
TCGCCGAACACCTTCGCATAATGGGCCAGCGCACTGTCGCCCTCGCCGATCTGATAAAACGCCTCGCCCAGCCAATAGTGCGCCTGATCGGCCAGATCGGAATCGGCGTAATCACGGAAAAAGGCTTGCAGATTTTGCACGGCTTTTTGCGGCTGCTCGGCATAGTAATACGCCTGCCCGATGCGAAACTGAGCCCGGTCACGCAACTGGATGGCGGGATAATGCCGCAGCAAATAACGGTACGCCGAAATGGCTTCGGAATAGCGCTGTTGCTGGAAATAGGTCTCCGCCAGCAGAAATTGCGCCTCGCCGGCGAGTTTGCTGTCCGGATAAGTTTTTAAGAATTCGCGGAATTGTTCTGCGGCAAGCTGATAGAGGCCGTCATCGTACATGCCCTTGGCGGTCACGAAGGCGCGCAGCTCTTCCGAACTGTGTGAAGTTTGCGCCTGCAACGGTGGGGAAAGCGCGGCTGTCAGGATAAGGCCGATCCATAAACCCGTTTTCAAACTACGCACGAGGAAATTGTGGAGCCCGGTCTGCATTCGAATTTGCCTGGTTAAACTTGATATGCTTTTCAACGCCAATACCTCAACATCACGCTATTTTACGAATCGCCGGTCGCAATAGATTCCGATAATTTATCTTTTTCAATGAGTTTGGATAACGTGACAAACCGGTAGCCGCGTCGCTTTAGTTCAGGAATGATGCGATCCACCGCGGTGAGGGTCTGCGATCGATCAACCATGCGGGTATTGCCGCCGTCGTGCAGGATGATCAGACTCCCCGGTCGCGTGCGCCGGAGCACGCGGCGGACGATGCGCTCGGTTCCCGGCAGATTGGGATCGCGCGGATAAACATCGCCGACCACGGTTTTGTAGCCGCAGGCTTCGGTCACATCCACGGTACGGCGGGTAAACAGGCCCATGGGCGGCCGCAGCAATTGGGCTTCCCGACCGGTGGCATCCAGAATAAGCTGATGAGTGGTGCGAATTTCGTGTTCCAGCATTCGGCCGGGCAACAGCGGCATGATGCGGTGGTGATAGGTATGATTGCCGATTTCGTGCCGGTCCGCGGCAATCCGTTCGGCGATGTGGGGATGTTTTTTGACATACCGGCCGATGAGAAAGAATGTCGCCGGAACCTTGTGTTTGGCAAGAATGTCCAGCAGCCGTGGTGTGAATGTCGGATGGGGCCCGTCATCGAACGACAGCGCGACCACGGGCTCATCGGTATCGGCACGCCAGAAAATCCGTTCGGTGAGGCTGGGACCGAGCCGCTCCGGCGCCAGGGTATGACTCAAATGGCCCAGCATCGATTGCCAGCCATGTTTTTCCCACAGGCTCAATAATTTATTCCACACGCGTCGTCCCATTCGGTTAATGATCGGTCAAAACCATTCCGGCTCGGTTTACCGGGTGTTTGTTAGGCATGGCAACGGCCACCCGCATACAACCGTTCCCAGGGTCTTGCAAAAAGCCCGTCGGTCTGAATCGGGCGTTTTCTGAATGCACCGTTTACTGCATCTGCAGCCGAGATAAGCGATTGTTTCGCACCTCCGCTCACCGTTCCACCAGCCCACAAAACCGGAGTCGGGCTCGGCTTAGCATGGACAGGGATTCCCGTCATGCCGGAGAACGGACACCGCCCTAAACCGCAGGCTGCTTCTTCGCTGCTTGTTGGTTCTGGACGATTTTCAGATACTCGTCCCGGATTTCGTTCATTTTCTGGATCAACATCCGTCGCTGTCGCCGCATGCGCGCGATCAGGGGACGGTTTGTAAACAAAAAGAACGAAAACGAAATCTTTTTGTTCAACTCGCGTAACCGCTGAATGTACGCCAGGGCGAAAAAGCCGAACACCGGCAGGCTCACCAGATACGCCAGCCCGATGAGCGGAGTGGTCAATTGGGTCACCACCGCCGTTTGCACGGCATAAAAAAACAGAAACGCCGCCCCGCCGCCGATCAGCAGCGCCGACAGGATTTTGGTGCGTTCGTACAGGAAATGCCGGCCGCACATCTCGGCAATGCGGTACGGGATGAAATTATTGATGATGCCGTACAGCGCCGGCACGAAGCCCAGAATGGCCAGGGCATACGCCCGTCCCGCCTGTTTCCAGATATCCCGTGGTGATACGGATTCCCGCAACATGGCGTCGCGCAAATGCAGTTTTTTCAGCTTGCGTTTGTAGGCGGCCACTTTCTCGCGCATCTCATCCAGCCGCTGCGGATCGTGATCGTGGTAGTATTGCACGCACTCGGCAATGGCTTTGCTGATCACAAACTGCTCGCGGTAGGCTTTATCCAGCAAGGTTTTGCCACCGCCTTTGATGGTGCGCAGCTCATCTTTATAGATCTGCTCGATATCGTAAACGAATTGATCCAGCTCTTCATCGCGGACATTGACGGTCAGTTCCATCAAACGCTTTTCGATTTCGGCCGTAAGCGCCTTCACGCCTTCGAAGCCCTCCGCCCGGTATTTTTCAAAATACGGCTCAAGCTCGATCGGCTCGCCGAAATTCACCAGCACCCGGCTGCGGAAATGCGAAATGGAGTAGAAATGCAATCCCACCGGAATCAGTTTCACGCCCAATTGAAAATCGTGTTTGGCTTCGGTCTCCAGCACAATGCGCGCCGCACCCGTCTTCACCTTTTTGACTTTGCGAACCACGTCGCTGGTGCCTTCAGGGAAAATGCCGATGGTTTCGCCTTTTTCCAGCGCGTTGGTGCACTCCTCAAACATGCGCACGTTCTGGTCCATTTTGTCCGGATCATCCTGCCGGCGGTACACCGGAATCACACCGCAGCCGCGCAAAAACCAGCGGATCAGCGGATTGCGAAACAGCCCGGCGTGCGCGATGTAATTCACCTTGCGTTTGGTCACAGCCCCCAATACCAGCGGATCCATGATCGAATTGGGGTGGTTGGCGACAAACACCACCGGCCCGCGGTCCGGAACGACATCGCCGTGGCGCACGTCGATTTTGGAAAAGAACACCCGCAGGGCCGTCCCGATCACGAATCGCGCCATGCGGTACAGCATCGGGCGTGACTCCCTCCGTGTCCACATACAAAACCCCTCCGCTTACATTGACCGATCGTTTTCATCCCCGGCAGACCTGTTGAATGGCACCATTCGCCGTGTACCGGCCTTTACCTCTGCTGCTCCCGATCGATCTCAGCGCATCGTTTGCATTTCCGAAACTGCGGCGGTCAGTCGTGCCATCGCTAAAATTAACACAAAAGAACGGCGTCCGCAACTGATTCCGCGCATTCGTCCGCAATCGTGCGGACTCATCGAGACCGTGCTGGAATGAACACGCCCGGGGCTCAACCCGGGTCGCCCGATTTTCATGTAACGCAGCGGCAGCCCGCCGGAGCGTATGCCTGTCCAAAGGCTCCCATCCGGTATTTGGAATGCCTGAGCGTGCCTGCCGACTTGCAATACCCCATCCGGCGATGCCCGCCAGTCACGGGAATGCTGCCGACAGCCGCGGGGTGGTTCTATGTTATTTCAGTTCCCTAATCCGGCAACTCTAAAATTCCGGCGCGTTCCACGGGATAGCAGAGGAAAAGCCGCGGCTCCAGCTGTCTCGGTTTATAAAATTGTTGATTCAGCATGCGCGCACAGGGTTGAATCGCTTCCTTTTGTAGCAGAATCATGGCGCTGCCGCCCAATCCGGCTCCGGCGATCTGCGCTCCCAAAACGCCCTGCACGCTCTGAGCGATATCCACCAGTTGATCCACTTCGGGGATGCTGCAGCGGTATGCACCCGACTGCAAATATAACGAGGCCTCATCGGATTCATTTTCCGCCAGTTCGATCAATTGCTGCAGTTCTTCATCGGTGTAGCGGCGCTCAAAACGGCGGCTTTCACTGCCATACCACATGCTCACGCGATCGCCGTCGTGTGAAATCTGCATGAGTTGTCCCAGTGTGGCAAAATCCCGATCGATCAGCGCGTTGGCAAACCGCCGGCTGCGCTCCATTTCACTCAGGCCGAAGATCACCACGTCACGGACCGGGAATTCAACCTCCACCGCTTCGCGGTGCTCGCCGATGAAATGGTCCCAGATGTCAGGAAATTGAGTTTGCACCTGCTCGGCGGAGAGGGATTGCGGCAGCATGGCGAGGCGGCGATAAAACTCCGCAAGCGGCAATTGCAAATGCACCGGATGTAAATCCCGCAAACGTTCAAACGGACCGGCAAGTTCGGGAAAATTGCGTTCGAACCACCGCAGGGCAATATGATAACAGGCCACGCGCTGGTTGAACAGCAGCCGGGCGCCGGCGCTCTTCTCGGCAGGTTTGCCCGAGTACGCCACCAGGATCGCCAGCTCTTCCGGCCAGTCCGCCTGCTGCAGGATGTGCAGCGGATCAAATTCAATGAGGGTGATTTTTTTGCGCTCGGCGAAAAGCATGGCGGCATGGTCGGAAACACCGCCCCGCGTTCCCACAAACCATTCCGCTTCCCCGCAGATTTGCGCCAAATCCACCGTCTGCACGGGCAACTGATTGATGCGTACGGTGGCCATGGCCGCCGCCACCAGCAAGGCGCTCGACGAGCTCAGGCCGGCCGCCACCGGGATATTGCCGCCGACCAAAATATCCATGCCTTTCAGCTTGCGCCCGGGGAACTGCTTTTGCAAACGTAACACCGCCCCGCGGATATAATGCGACCAGTCTCCCCGAGTGGCTTCCACCGCCCGGCGCACGAAGGGAATATTTAAAAACGACGACCACGATTCCTGATGCAAGAAGGCATCAAATTCATCCAGACTGAATTCATGGGAAGCATATTGCTGATGAAACAGATTGTGCAGACGTATGAGCCGGTCTTCGCGGGGACGTGCCAGCAAAAAAATCTCACGGTTGATCGCCAGGGTGTTGCTGGGGCCGCCCTGATGGTCAATGTGTCTTCCCATCAAATTGATGCGCGCCGGCGCGCGGCTGATGACCACCGGGACGTTGCCGTAGATCTCCCGGAACCGATCCAGGCAGGTGCGCAGCAGAAACAGATTTTTCTCGCTGAGATTTTTCTCGATACCGAAAAGCCGGTTGAGCCAGCGCTCGAGACGGCCGTTTTTGGCCAGGAAATGCTGCCAGTCGGAAACCCGCGGCAAGTTATCCGGATCGGTCTTCACGGTTGGCGATTCCGCACCTGCGGAGCCTGGCTCCGTTTCAGCCAGCCGTTCCTCGATCCGCTGCAATTCCTCCTGAGTATTGAACGCCATCACTTCATTTTCGGACTCGGTCTTCACCGGCACCAGCTTCGCGCCCTGCTGCGCCAGAATATTGATGATGTCGGTCAAATATTCCTCATTTTGCGCATTGTCCGCCCGGATTTCCGTCAACGCTCTTTGCAGCACCGCGCTCTTGATGAGGTACACCGACAGGTTCACCCATTGGCTCTTTTCCACCTCCGCGCCGGTGATTTGCCGGCCGTCGGACAGCGACAGCAGCCGGTCCTCCGGCGAGAAATAACGCGTCAGCAGGTCATGACTCAGCGAGTGCCCCTTTTTCAGCAAGTCATACAGCTCGCCCAGGGCCAGCGCGATTTTTTCCTCCGGCCCCACGAACTCACGGGCCAGCGCCAGCGCCCGGTCCGGCTCCATCACGCCGCCGCGATCGGTCTGCGCAAAAAACGCCGCCAGCAGCCGACTGCGCCCGGCGTCGAATTTTTCGATGCTGCCGACCGGTTTGCCCTCCAAAGAGAAGATGATGCGACCGGCGGTGGGCATCCACTCTTTTTTGCCGATGATGAATGCCAGGTCGGCGTTTTCACTTTCGAATGCCCGAATCAGCCGTTTGAGCGCCGCCGGTTGGATGATTTTGTCTCCCGGGAGCACCAGCACCGGGCCGTCATAATCGAACAGGCGTAACGCCGAAAAGCCGACCTTCGCGGCGTGACCGGTGCCGCGCTGTTCCCGCTGAAAGGCGTACACACAATTTTCATGGCTGTGACTCACGGTGGTCATCACCTGTTCGGCTTCCGCCCCCACCACAATTACATGCCGCTGGAAACCGGCGGTTTCCAGGGAAGACAGCAGCCGCAAAATAGCCGGCTTGCCCAATACCGGCACACAAACTTTGGCCTGACCGGGCATGCGCATCCGCGTGCTCTTGCCCGCGGCGAGGATGATCGAAATCGGTTTCATAGTCCGCAATGGTCGTGCTTTATGGATTTGGTTCATTCAGTAATCAGAAAAACGAACCACCGGGCTTTCTGATAACAGGCGCGCTTTTCCCAAAGGCAACGATTGCCAGTCCGCAAAGGTTTTTATCCAAATGGAGATTCATCCCCTTCCCACATGACGGCGACCGGAACCGTTGGCTTCAAAATCACGGTATGGAGTATATTATCCGATAAGTTAAAATAGTAAAAACTTCATACTCCATGTGCAAGCAATTTTTGAGTAAGTTTTAAAAAAATAATTTTTTGCAGAAGCAAGATTGCTGCACGAGCCGGGGCTTCGATCACTGCATTTTCAATTGTCTTTTTGTGGATGGGTCCATTATCAGAAATGCTTTTGCACCAGCCGTTTCGGTGTAGCGGTTGAAACACCCCGTCCGCGCTTTGCACTTTTTCATTGCCCCAATCCGTGATATTGATTAAATTGTGCCGGATATAAAATCAGGTTGGATGATGATCTCTCTCGGCCGAAAAGCCGTTATCTGCGTCCTTGCCGGCGTATTTTTCTCAACTTTTCTCCATGCTCAGCCGGTGAGCGATCCTTATTCTGAAGGTTTAAAACAGATCCGCGCAGGCCGGTGGCAGGAAGGTCTGCGTACGTGGGCGGCGGGCTACGCCATGCTCGATTCTCTGCGCGTGGTCGATCCCCGCATCGGTTTCGGATTCATCGAAGTGGCGACGGCCCGTGAAGCGAAAGCGCTTTATCAGCTTGCCTGTGAAATGTACAACTGGGCGCTGTCCAGCCCCAATCCCCTTGCCTATCGCACCTCTTATACACAAGAACTCCGGCGTTTGCAGCCCATTCTCGATCCGGAGCAGTTTACACGCTGGCAAAACATGCTCGCCGCCGGCGATACCCTATTTTTAGCCGAATTGCGTGAATTCTGGCGCGATAAAGACCCCACACCCACCACCCCCATTACCAATGAGCGGCTTCTGGAGCACTGGGAACGCATCGCCTACGCCCGACGGCACTTCAACAAAGGCAGAAACACCGTTTACGGTACCGACGACCGCGGACTCATTTATGTCAAATACGGCTTACCGGATATTCAGGATGTGGGCAGACTGGGTACCAATCGGCTGGTGTTTAAGCGATGGACGGATGTGCTGCTGCAGTACCACCGGTTCACCCGCCAGGATGCCGAGCGCTTCATTCAATTCATTGATCGCTACAACACCTTCCCGGAATACGAAATCTGGATCTACCGCCAATTTGATACGGATGAGCCGATTTTTTACCTGTTCGGACGCCGAAACGGCACCGGCTCATTCGGTTTGCGCAACGGCGTCGAAGACTTCATTCCCGATATCGCCTTCCGCCGGACAACCGGTCGGTATAATTTGCTGCCAGGCGCCATCCTGCAAACGGTTTATTACGGTGAACTTTCTCATTTCAGCAATTATTTCGCCGATCGGCTGCGAGAATTGGAGCAGGCGTGGGAGAGTTTTGAAAGAAGCGGGATGTACAGCGCCAGCCGGAGCTATTTCCGTACCATCCGATCCCGGTTTGTCAGTCTGGAAAAATCCCACGCCAAGCGCTATCCTTTGCCGGATGATTACAGCACATTCGATGACGATCTGGCCACTGTGAACATGACGATCCAGCCCATCCGCCGGCTGGATCCGCAAAACCGGCCGCAATTGGCGGTTGTGGTGGTATCCTCCACCAGTTTTTCCGGTGAGCGTGCCACCTCCGAAGTCGCCGCCGATTCCCCCCCCCACCGGCTGGTACATTCGTTGCGCATCTTCCGCAAGGATACAGCGGATTATGACGAACTGCAAGACCATCTGAAAAACACGGCTTCCGGAATTTCCACCTTTTATGCAGCCCACGATTCGTCCATCACCGAAATGCAAACCATTGCTGAGGTCTTTTCCCTCAATCCCGACGGGGCGCCTGAGGCGGTGTTTTCCCGCCATCCCGCCGAACCGCCTTTGACCGGCTATAACGAAATCCGATTTCCCATTGATCCGCCGTTAAATCCCGATCCGGACTCTCTCGAACTGAGCGATCTGGTGATCGGCTCCCTGCGCAGCCAGGATACACCGGAGCAACAACTGCCGTTTCCAGTCGTACCGGCTATCGACTTCTGGCAGGCGGAAAACCTGATGGTTTATCTGGAAATCTATCACCTGTTTTTTGATGAAAACAGCCGGAGCCGATTCACCATCGAACTCGAGGTGGCGCGGCTGCGCGGTCTTCGCAAGAAAAAAAAGGAAATGATCTCGCTGTCTCATTCCTACGAACGGACGGACCGAACTGCAAGCGAATATTTCGGTGTGGATATTTCCAATCTGCCGCCCGGTGAATACGAACTCACGGTGACAGTAAAAGACGCCGTTTCCGGACAGCAAAAATCGCGTGACACCCGGTTCAAAATTTTGACTCCCGGAGAAATGGATCGGGGATAACATCCCGGCAGACCGGAATTCGTAAACGTTTGCACGAAATGGCCGTCTTTCCTTTCTGCTTGACAGCACCATCCAAATCCACAGAGTTCCGAAAATAGAGATTCGACCATCTTTGAACTGGAGGTCATTTATGAAACTACGCTTGATTTTTTTGACGATCGTTCTGGCCGTTTCAACCTTTTCCACCGGTCAACCGGCGGAAAATACCGGTGCCAAAGGCACGCTTGTTGTGTTGAACAAATCTGAAGCGACGGTATCGCTGATTGACCTGAACAGCGGCAAAATCGTCGCAACGCTGCCCACCGGAGACGGCCCGCACGAAGCCGCCACTTCGCCGGACGGCCGCACGGTGGTGGTCACCAATTACGGCCGGCAACGCCCCGGCGAAAGCCTCACAGTGATCGATCTCGGTGAGCAGCGTGTCGTGAAAACCATCAAACTGGCTCCCTACACCCGGCCGCACGGCATCCAATTCCTTCCCGACGGCAAGCGTGTGCTGGTTACCGCCGAGGGCGCGCAAAGCTTGATTCTGGTCAATATTGATACCGGGAAGGTGGAAAAGGCGGTAACCACCGGCCAGAAAGTGAGCCACATGGTGGCTTACTCCGCCGAGCATCAGCGCGCATTCGTGGCCAATATCGGCTCGGGCACGGTCACGGTGGTTGATACGAAAAACTGGACAAAAATCAAAGACATCGCCACCGGCGAAGGCGCTGAAGGCATCGATCTGCATCCCAGCGGTAAAGAAGTATGGGTAACCAACCGCAGCGACAACACCATCAGCGTCATCGATCCCGGAACCCTTGCCATCAAAGCAACCTTCAGCAGCGGCGGAGAAATGCCGATCCGGGTGCGGTTCACGCCGGATGGCCGGCATGCGCTGGTGTCCAACGCACGCACCGGGAATGTGGTGGTCTTTGACACTCAGAAACGCAAACAGCTCCACTCCATCAAAATGCAAGCCAAACCGGTGGAAAGCAAAGAAGGTCGCCTGTTTGCGGGACGTATGGGCGACAGCCCGGTACCGGTCGGTGTCCTTATTCCGCCGGACGGCAAAACCGCCTTTGTGGCCAACACCAATGCCGACCAGATCACGGTGATCGATCTCAGCCGATGGGAAATTCGCGGGACCCTTCGCGCCGGCAAAGAACCGGACGGCATGGCGTTTTCGCCGCTCCCATCCACACCGAAAACACAAAAATAAGCTGTTTCCGGAATCGGCATCCACAAATCGCGAAAACTGAAACCGTTTCCGATCGATGAAACATCACGGTCATCCGATGAAAGTCACGGCTTTATCCGCGCTTGTCGCCTGGTTGCTCCTGGCCTTCTGGCATCCGGCGCCGGTCTCGGCTCAGCAGCACGAACCCGATTTGACGTGGCGGACGCTTCACACCGAGCATTTCAAAATTCACTTCCCGAAGGGATATGAGAAGCTGGCGCGCAAAGTGGCGCAGATCTGCGAGGAAGTGTATGAACCCGTGAGCCGGGCGCTGAATTATCGCCCGCATACCACGGAAGTGGTGATTCACACGCGCACCGATTTTTCCAACGGCTTTGTGTCCGCGATGCCCTGGCGCATGGAACTGCACCTGACCGAACCCCAGGACAACTGGATGGGCTCCAAAGACACCTGGATGCGCGTACTGATCACTCATGAATTCACCCACGTGGTTCACCTGCGAAAAACACGCGGGATATCGAAACTCACCTACCCGTTATTCGGCCAGTTCAACAGTTTCTGGCAGATGTTGTCGCCAAACTGGTTTATCGAGGGCTATCCCACCCATCTGGAAACCCGTTTTACGCGCGGCGGCCGGGGGCGAAATCCGTATCATTTGATGCAATTTTCCGCCACTTTGAGGACCGGCAGGCCGTGGCGGCTGGAAAACACCAACTATCTGAGCCGCAAACGTCAGCCGATCGGCATGCGTTATGTGGCAGGCTATTTTCTATCCGATTACATCCAGAAACAATTCGGCGAAAACGCCTGGGCCGCCATTCTGGACCGCTATTCCACCTGGCCGATTTTGGGATTTCGCCGTGCTGTGAAAAAAATCACACGCCGGACGCCGGAAACCCTGTACCGAAACATGCTGGACAGCCTTGCCCATGTATCAACAACGGTGCCCGGTTTTCGTCCACCCGATGCGCGTGTGCTGTACCAACCGAAACTGCCGGAGAATCTGACTTCACCCCGTTGGCTCAACGATTCAACTCTGATCGTCTATCACACCAGCTTTGGCGATCTGCCGCAGGTCGAAATGCTTTTCCTGAGCGGCCGCACCGAGCGGCTTCAACAGCGGCGGCTGGCGCAGCAGGAACAGGCGCTTTCGGTGGCGGCTTCAAAAATTGTATGGGTGACACTTGAGCCGGACGCCCGCTACGGCGCCACCGAATACACCGATCTGGAAATATTTGATCTGCGCACCGGCAGCCTGCGGCGACTCACCCGCAATGCCCGCGTCACCAGTCCCGATTGGAGCCCGGATGGCCGGCAGATCGTGGCCGTGCAAAACGATTTGCCGCACACCCGGCTGGTGCGCATCGACCCCGCCACCGGCAGTGTGACGCCTCTGCTGAGCGTGCCCGGCGCGTCGTTGCTCAATCCGCGCTGGTCGCCGGACGGCCGTTTCATCGCCTTTGCGCTCAAGGACAGCACCGGCCGGCAGGACATCGCCATTCTGGATGTGCAAGGGCGCGAATGGCGTTTTGCCTTTCCGCCGGACCGCTATCACGACAACCATCCCACCTGGAGTCCGGACGGCCGGTTTGTGCTGTACACCTCCGACCGGTCCGGCACTTTCAATATCTGGGCTGTGGAACCAGCCACCGGCAAGCGCTGGCTTGTGACCAACGATTCTCTCGGCGCTTTCTCGCCCACGGTTTCTCCCGGTGGCAGGCACCTGGCTGTGGCGCGCTACACTTCCACTGGATTTGTAATCGCTGTGATGCCGTTTGAGCCGCAGAAGTTTCTGCCGAGCAAGGAAGTGCCTGCAGCGGATCTCGATGCATTTCCATCGGCAGCCGTGAACTCTGCTGCTCACGATCAGCCCGCCTCCTGGCGGATAACATCCTACCGGGCGTTTCCGCTGAATCCGCTGCCGCAAGCGTGGTTTCCTTTCGCCCGGCAGGATGAAAAGGGCAGCGCCGTCGGTTTGTTTCTCATGCGCCAGGATGCTCTCTATCGGCATTTCTGGGGAGGATATTTGCTGGTGTCGCCCGCAAACGGCAAACCAACCTGGGATATGAGCTACAGTTACTCCCGGTTCTGGCCGGTGGTGGACCTTCGGTTTGCGAATCTGCCCCAGAAAGTGATCTATCAGGGATACGAAGGATTCTGGCGCAAGAATATCATTGAACTTACGCTGAGAATGCCGCTGACCCCGGAACTCAATGTATATCGAACGTTTGTGCAGCCGTACATCCGTTTCCGGCAGGAAGACCGCCGCCGCAGCGCCGGGCGAATTCTACCGCGATTGCGGCACTACCGCGGCATTCAACTCGGGTTGCGTACGTTCCGCGGCACGCAGACGCTGCGGGATGTGGTGCCGCATAAAGCATTCTTTTTGAACGTCCTTTCTGAATGGACCGTACCTTTGCTGGGCAATCAGTTCAGCGCACAGCAATTCGGCGTGAGTTTGGTAGGCTATTGGCCGACCTGGCTACGGCATCATCAATTACAATTGCTGCTGGTCTATCACAGCCGCCGCGGCGACTATGCCTATCCCGGGATCGGCGCCGCGCCCCTGGGTGGCCAGGATTTCGCCGGTCGGCAGCAATTGCGCGCCAGACTGGCGTATATTTTTCCGGTCGCTTATGCGGAATGGCCGGTGCCGCTGTTGCCGCTGTATGTGGATTATCTGTTTGCCGGGGCGTTTTTCGATTGGGGGACTTACTGGAACCACGGCTCCGGACGCGACCGCTGGTTCCGCAATGATCAGTTTGCCGCCGGCGTGCAGTTGGGGCTCCGAGGCAATGCTTTTCAAAATGCATGGGGATCGGCCGGGGTGCGGCTGTATTACCACTCACTGAAGCGTCAATGGCAGTGGCAACCGTTCATCCAATTGGATTTTTGACACCACGATGTAACCTTTTAAGACGCCGGCAGGGTTTCCAATCCCTGCCAGCGTTTCCAAACAACGGAAATCAAAATCCACCCCGAACATCCGATAGCCGCCGAATTAACCGTAACACAAGCTTCCAGCCTGTAATGCTGCTCGGTGTTCATCCGCGTCCTCCGCATCATCCGTGCCCGCTTACCGCAATCCCGACGCACAATAAAAAAAGCCCCCGATTGCAAGAACCGGGAGCCATGAAGCATTCCCTGAAAAAGCGCCGCCGCAAATGGCGTTGAATCGTATCCGTCCGGTGAAATACAGGTTGATTTTCGAAGGCGAGAAGACATCCTCACCAATCGTTTAACGCGAAGAGGCTCCGCTGAAACTACCAATTAGCGCGAATCGTCCCGCCCGGCACCCGTCCTCGGCCGGAGGCCTCGGGCTGGTGAGTTGCTATTGCTGAGACGCCCGTCACCGCACGGATACTTGATTCCATGCGCGTCGCGCGAGACGTTGCGTATTCATTATGCCTTTGTAGTAACCTCGACAGCCATCCCCATCCCCCATTCTCCATTTTTACGCAAACGCCTGCTGCACCAGCCATTCCTGCTCGGCCATGTGCACATGATAACTGCCGGTAGCCGGACTTCCGCTGGGCAGCCGTCCCACATAACTCAATTTCTGATTCCGCTTCAAAAGCTCACTCAACCGCCATTGCACGAAATTCCAGGCGCCCATATTGCGCGGTTCCTCCTGCACCCAGCGGATGTCTTTCGCCTGACTGTATTTTTTCAGCAGCTCCCGCACAGGCTCAAACGGGAACGGATACAACTGCTCGATGCGAATGATCGCGGTATCGGTGATGTTGTGCGTTTCGCGGTATTTCATCAGATCGAACGCCACCTTCCCGGAACAGAACAGAATACGCGTGGCCGCTTCCGGCGATTGCGGATCGTCCAGCACATACTGGAAATGGCCCTGCACGAACGCATCGGTATGGCTCTTCGACGCCTCGGCGCGCAGCAGGCTCTTGGGCGTCATCACCACCAGCGGCTTTTTCACATCAAATCGCGCCTGCCGCCGCAGCAGATGGAAATATTGCGCCGCCGTGGTCGGCACGGTAACACGCATATTGGACTCCGCGCACAGGGTCAAAAAGCGCTCCAGTCGGGCGCTGGAATGTTCCGGCCCCTGGCCTTCATAGCCGTGCGGCAGCAACAGCACCAGGCCGCTGGTCTGGTTCCACTTGTCCTCCGCCGAGGACAAAAACTGATCGATGATGATTTGCGCACCATTGGCAAAATCGCCGAACTGTGCCTCCCAGCACACCAGCGCATCCTTGCGGATCACCGAATAGCCGTACTCGAATCCCATCACCGCGTATTCGCTTAGCAGACTGTCGTAAATCATCAGCGGCGCCTGGTCGGCGCGGATATGATTGAGCGGAGTGTATTCCTCCTCGGTATTGTAATCCACCAGCACCGCATGCCGCTGACTGAACGTGCCGCGGCGGGAATCCTGTCCGGAGAGACGCACCGGGATGCCTTCCGCCAGCAAAGAGCCGAATGCAAACGCCTCACCCAGCGCCCAGTCCACGTAACCGCTTTCATATTGTTTCCGCTTTGCCAGGATTTGCCGGTTTAATTTGGGATGAACAGTAAAACCCGGCGGCACCGTGGTTAATGCTTGAATAATTTCGTCCAGCAGCTCCCTGGGAACTCCCGTGGGAATCACCGGCTCCAGCATCTCCGGCGGCGTTTCCACGGTCATGAGCTGCACTTTCGGCGGCGCGCTCTCACGTGTGGCTTCAAACGCGGCCTCCAGTCGGCTTTGGAAATCCTTGAGCGCCTCTTCCGCTTCATCGATCGACAGGTCGCCGCGTTTCACCAGCAGCTCGGTGTACAGCTTGCGCACCGACCGCCGTTCCTTGATTTTTTTGTACATGATCGGCTGGGTGTAGCTGGGCTCGTCGCTTTCGTTGTGGCCATGGCGGCGGTAGCACACCATATCCACCACCACGTCCTTTTTGAACGCCTGCCGGAACGCCAGCGCCAGGGTGATCACGCGCACGCAGGCCTCGGGATCATCCCCGTTGACGTGAAAGATCGGCGCCTGCACCATCTTGGCGATGTCCGTGGCGTACACGCTGGACCGGGCGTCCATCGCATCGGTGGTGAAGCCGATGCCGTTATTGACCACGATGTGCACGGTTCCGCCGGTGCGGTAGCCCTTCAGCGCGCTCAGGTTCAGGGTTTCGGCCACCACGCCCTGACCGGCAAACGCCGCATCGCCGTGGATCAGCACCGGCAGCACTTTATCGTGGCTCTGATCATTGTGCAAATCCTGCCGCGCCCGCGCCATACCTTCTACCACCGGATCGACGGCCTCGAGGTGGCTGGGATTGGACGCCAGCATGATTTTAAGGCTCTTGCCGTCCTCGCGCGTGTGCGTGCCGGTAGCGCCGAGATGGTACTTCACATCGCCGCTGCCCTGTTGGCTTTCGGGATCGAGATCGCCCTCAAATTCACGGAAAATTTTCTCCAGCGGTTTGCCTACGATGTTGGCCAGCACGTTGAGCCGGCCGCGGTGCGCCATGCCCATGACCATCTCTTCGAGGCCGTAATCGATCGCCTTTTCCACCAGCGCATCCAGCATGGGGATCAGCGACTCTGCGCCTTCGAGGCTGAACCGCTTGTGGCCGACATATTTGGTGTGCAGAAACCGCTCGAACGCCTCGGCCGCGTTCAACTTCGCCAGGATATGCCGTTTCGTCTCCAGGTCCATCCAATCGCTGCGGCGCACCCCCTCCACCCGTTTCTGGATCCACTCTTTCTGTTCCGGCTCCTGGATGTGCATGTATTCCACACCGATAGTCTGGCAGTAGGCTTCGCGCAAAATATCCAGAATTTCGCGCAGGGTAGCGCGGTCTTTGCCCGCCAGTCCGCCGGTGATGAACTCGCGGTCGTAATCCCATACGGTAAAGCCGTATCGCTCGGGGTCCAGTTCGGGGTGATATTTGATTTCCGGATTCAGCGGATCGAGGTGCGCAATAAGGTGTCCGCGCACGCGGTACATGTTGATGAGTTGCAGCACGCGCGCCTGTTTTTCGATGCCGCTGCCGGCCTGCGCCATCACCTCGCCGAACACCGGATTGGTGTCGCGCTGCATGCGCACGGCCTGATGCGGGATTTGCAGATTTTCGAAAATTTCGTCGTAGAAATCCTCTTCTCCCTCCAGCAGCCGGTGCAGGTACTGCAGAAACAGCCCGCTTTCCGCGCCCTGGATAATCCGATGGTCGTAGGTGCTGGTGACGGCCATGACCTTGCTGATACCGAGCTGCGCCAGGGTGCGTGGATCGGCGGCTTCCCACTCGGGCGGATACTGAATGCCGCCGGTGGCGACGATCAGGCCCTGACCGGCCATGAGGCGCGGAATGGAGTGCACTGTGCCGATGGTGCCCGGATTGGTCAGCGTCACCGTGGTATCCATGAAATCCTCCGGCTCGATGCGGTTGGTGCGCACCTTGCGGATGATGTCGTTGTAGGCATTGAAAAAGCCGCGGAAATCGTATTCATCGGCGCGTTTGATGTTGGGCACCAGCAGCGACCGCGAACCGTCTTTCTTTTCCACATC
The DNA here is from genome assembly GCA_015491485.1 of Candidatus Zhuqueibacterota bacterium. Lineage (GTDB taxonomy): Bacteria > Zhuqueibacterota > Zhuqueibacteria > Zhuqueibacterales > Geothermadaptataceae > Hydrothermovivens. Next base: position 1,109 of record WFVT01000352.1, on the reverse strand, counting down.
CACCGCCAGCCCGAAATTGATGTGCTCAGGCAAAATTTTGTACGGCTGCCCGTCGATGACCCGGTACGAGGCGGTCATGTTGGGCATTTTTTTCAGGGCTTTCAAAATCGCCCAGGCGATGATGTGGGTGAAACTCACCTTGCCGCCGACCGCATTGGCCAGATAATCGTTGATGAGGCGGCGGTTTTCTTCGAGAATTTTCACCGGGATGATGCGCGTGGAGGTTGCTGTGGGCACGCTGAGGCTGCGTTCCATGTTATCGACGATGCGCTGCATCGGCCCGCGGATGGGCACCGCGCCGGGGGGCAATGTTTTTTCATCTTTTTTAGGCTCGACCTTCGGCCGCAGCTCCGCAATGGTGCTGGATTCCGGCACCACCGAGTCCGCCTGCGGCAGGCCGGGTTTATAATCTTCAAAAAAGTCCCGCCAGCTCTCGCCGACAGAATCGGGATTGGCCTGGAATTGACGGTACATTTCATCGATGAGCCAGCTATTGGGGCCGAACGCCACGCTGGCCACGTCCTTTTGCTTTTTGTCCGACATGGTTCAACTCACTCCTTCAAATCGATCTATAGGCATGTTGGGAAATTCCGTTTTACAAATAAAAAAACACCGCGCCGAACGCCGTGCTTGTGAATAATATAGGACACTCGCAAGCCGATAACAATATTTTTTATTGAATTATCGTCGCCGGAGGAAGGGTTTTCAGCTTGTTGCGGAAAAATAGGAATGGGGTTGAGGATGATATCAGGCAGGTCAAAAGAGTGAGGCCAACTCTGGCCGGGTAAACCAACTCTGGCAGGGTTTCAATCCCTGCCAGAGTTAAACCTCCCCGATTCACGGGCGATGACAAAACTCTCGAGATCAACCGGGGCGGATACTACACAAGCAGGAGGCCTGGGCTACATTGTAACCCTGCCAGGGACTGAAGCCCTGGCAGGGTGAGCCAACTCTGGCAGGGTTTCAATCCCTGCCAGAGTTCATTTTCCCCGATTCGCGGGCGATGACAAACCTCGCAAAATCAGCTGGGGCAGACACCACACAAGCAGGATGCTTGTGCTACATTGTAACCCTGCCAGGGCGTGAAGCCCTGGCAGGGTTACAATGTA
>WFVT01000351.1 GCA_015491485.1 Candidatus Zhuqueibacterota bacterium | reverse complement strand
GTTCACGAGGCCATGGTACAGGTGTATGTGGAAGAAGCTATGGCGAAAATCAACCGGTGGGCGCATGAAGCCGTGGCCCGCTTCCAGAGCAGCGAGCAGGCGAAGTCGTTTCATTCCATCATCGACCGGCTGACGGTACATGTGCCGTTCAATACGGTGGAACTGCGCCGGCAAATCGCCGAAGCCGTGCTGAAAGCAGAGGCGTATCCATTTGATTTTTGATAAAAATTTCTCAATTTACAACTGTCATGCGCTAAATTGGCGGGGAAAATGTGCATTTTATTTATATCGATGATTCCAGAGATGAGCAATTATGTATTTTCTCAGCGCTTGCTATTCCAGTAGAACAGTGGCATCACAACTTTCAGCGCATAAGGGATTTCCGTAAAGCCTTAAAGACAAAATGGGGTATTTATGTCTATAAGGAATTGCATGCCTGGAAATTCGTTTCAGGACGAGGCAGACCATCAGCTAAGATAATTACAAAGAGTCAGAGGGCAAAAATTTTCAGGCAAACTGTTGAATTGGTAGCCAATTTCTCAGAAGCTCGCCTATTTAATGCCGTTGCTCCCCGCAAAAAAGATGTGACGGCCTTTGAATGGATGTTGAACCGAATTAATAAAGCGCTGAAGGTGTGGGATAGTTATGGATTATTAATTTGCGATGAAGGCAAGGAGGCTATTTATACCAAATTAGTCCGAAAATTATATGTATTTAATCCAATTCCAAGTAAATTCGGTTATTGGGCAGAAACCCAGCAGAGTTGGAAAAATGTTCCGATCGACCGAATTGTAGAAGATCCGTTTTTTAAAGATTCAGCAAAATCCTATTTTATCCAGTTAGTTGATTTTTGTGCGTATGCTTTATTAAGGCGAGAACGCCCTCTCCCCTCAAAAACGAAATATAATATACACCAAGTCTTCCGCGTTCTTGATCCGATTCTGGTAAAAGAAGCATCATCAAAAGATCCCGAAGGGATCATCCGGTTAGGATGATAGAAAAAAAGAGGCCTCCCCGAAGGAAGGCCTCTAAGCAGGACCTACCCCCACCACTTAAGATGGGCTCGGACCTGCAGAATTAATATACTGTTATAAAGTGCCTTTGTCAATAGCTTAGTGGAAAAAGATACGGAGCTGACCAAAAAAGAAAAATTGCCTCCAAATCGTCCTGCCCGCGGAAGCGGGCATCCTGGAGAAACGATCCTTTATGGATTCCCGCCCTTGCGGAAATAACGCAGAATGGAGGCTTTTGCACGGCCCCGTGTCTTCCATCTGTCTCAAACCGAGAATGAAGGCCAAACCCCATTTTACGCGTCTATGAGGACGGTTCTCTACGCACATAGCGACAATAGGGGCAGAAAAGCGTCGTCACCGTTGCTGCTTCTAACATCGCAAGTGAGATCCAAAAGGGAAAGCCCTGAAACCGGGAACACTTATCTCTGCGCGCTCTGCGCCACTGCGAGAGAAAATTGAGGAATCTCGACGATGAGAACCCTGCAAAAATTTTCCCTGCAAAATAAAGTCGCCGTTATCACCGGAGCCAGCAAAGGCATCGGCGAAGCCATTGCCCGGGCCTACGCCGAAGCCGGCGCCAAAGTGGTTATCAGTAGCCGCAAACAGGACGCCGTGGATGCCGTAGCCGCCGATTTGCGCAAGAACGGCTTCGATGCCGTGGGCATCGCCGCGCATGTGGGCAAACTCGAGGATCTCGATCATTTAGTGAAAAAGACGGTCGAGGTTTACGGCGGCATCGACATTCTGGTCAACAATGCTGCCATCAATCCGGTATTCGGAGCGATTGTGCAAACCGACGAAGCGGTCTTCGATAAAATCATGCAAGTCAACGTGAAAGGCCCGTTTGAGCTGGGAAAGCGGGTTTATCCCATCATGAAAGAGCGCGGCGGCGGATCGGTGATCAACATCAGCAGCATCGGCGGCATTTCCCCGGAACCCGGCCTCGGCATCTACAGCGTCAGCAAAGCGGCGCTGATCAGCCTTACCAAGGTGATGGCCAAAGAGTGGGGTGATGACCACATCCGGGTCAACGCCATCTGCCCCGGCCTGATCAAAACCAAATTCTCAACGGCACTGTGGCAGAATGAAGATATAAAAAATATGGTGCTGGCCCGGCAGCCGATCAAACGCATCGGTATGCCGGACGACGTGGTGGGTCTGGCACTGTTTCTTGCCTCCGAAGCAGCTTCCTACTGCACCGGCGCGGTTTACATGGTGGACGGCGGGCATGTGATTTAATCCCCCAACCTGACATGACGGCGTACTTCATCCGCCATCCGCATTCCCTGCCTTTGCTATGGTTTCGATGCAAGGCATTCCCATCAGCCCTTATCAGGCTCCCCTTCGATTTGAAAAATCCATTCCCGAACCGGCGGCATCCGCTTTCTGAAAATTTTTTCACAAAGAAAAGTTAAACAAAAGCGCTGCCATTTTCATCTAAATTTGTAGGAGCCTCCTTCCTTTTTACGTGGATGACCTGTGTGATGGGATCCCCGGGCTGTGCCCCCCAAAAGCCCCTGCTTCGCCTGATCCTTTGGGCATGTTCAGGGATTGACGGATAGCCCGGAGACTGTCTTGAGTTTGCAAAAGATGGGATTTGTCATGAAAGTGGTTAGCGGGAAATGGCTGGTTTTGTTTATGATGGGACTTGCGTTGAATGCGCGGGCAAAAGATGAACGAGTGCTGCGTGCCGGACAGTTGAACGGGCGCATCCGGCTGGACGGCCGCCTTACTGAGCCGGATTGGTTCCACGCCGACTCCATTATCCACCTCACCATGATTGAGCCTCATCCGGGCGGGCACCCCACCGCCCGCACCGTCGTGCGCGTATTGGCCAACCGTAAAAGTTTATACATCGGTGTGATGTGTTATGATCCAGAGCCTGAAAAAATCGTGGCTTACAGCCGCGGGCGGGACGCCCGACTGTCGCGGGAAGATTACATCGCGCTGGCTCTGGATACGTTTAATGACGGCCGGACCGGCTATATTT
>WFVT01000350.1 GCA_015491485.1 Candidatus Zhuqueibacterota bacterium | reverse complement strand
GGCCGGTATGGCTGCGCTGTGCGTGATTGGCTCCGCGGGATGGCGGCTATCTATGGAGGCAGGACACCTTTACCGGCAGTCTGGCGGCAAGGCGTCCTCGTTGAAAATGCGAATCCAGCACGCGGCAGCCCATTGAAAGCTCGTTCTGACGCGCGGCGTCCTGGCCAGGCGGCCCCCACGGCCGGAGGTCTCGGTCTGATTGGGGAAAAGTAGGATTTCTCGGTCTGTCGGTGAATATGGAATCAAAATGGCAGTACCGCTGGCTTCCACCGGCAGGGTTGCCGGTGCTACTGTCCGGGACGGTGGCTAACCCCTTTCTTTGCCGCCTTTCCCATGTGATCGAGCCATAAAAAAAGACCGCGGTTGCAGCACCGCGGTCTTCCGGATTCAAATGAAAGTACCGCACCGGTCAAGCAAGCTTTTCGAGGGTGGCGGTGAGAAGCTTATAAAACCGCGCCACGGAATCGATTTTCACCCGCTCGTCCGGTGAGTGTGGAAATTCGATTTGCGGCCCGAACGAAATCATGTCCATTCCCGGATACTTCTCACCGATGATGCCGGTTTCCAATCCGGCATGCACGGCTTTGATTTCCGGCTCCTTACCGAAAAGCTCTTGATGGACTTTTTTCATGACTTTCAACAATTCCGAATTCATATTGGGTTTCCAGCCGGGATAACCGTCGCCTTCCTCGACCCGGGCGCCGGCGAGCGCGGCAATCGCCCGGATGCGCTGCCGGGTCGCCTGTAGCGCGGTTGCCACGGAACTGCGACTGCTCATCAAAACATGCAACTGGTCATTTTCAACATTCGCTACGGCCAGGTTGGTGCTGGTTTCCACCAGATCGGGGATATCGTAGCTCATGGAAAGCACGCCGTGGGGCAGCGCCACCAACAGCCGCAATACGGTTGCTGTGGTGTCTTCATCCCACACTGCAGTGATATCGGCATCCGGGGTGACTTCCAGTTTCATATCCGGATCGGCCGGCCGGAACTCTTCTGCGATCGATTCGAATTCCCGCTGCAACGCCGAGCGAAACGCTTCATGGTGTTCTCGGGCGACAGAAACCGCCGCAAACGCTTCTCGCGGGATGGCGTTATGCTTGTTGCCGCCCTGAAGACTCGCCAGGTGGAACGGCGTTTCCAGCGAGACGGCATACAGCGCCCGTGCCAGCAACTTGATGGCGTTGCCGCGCTGCAAATGAATGTCCACCCCGGAATGGCCTCCCCGCAATCCGGTCAATTTCACATCCAATGTGACGCTGTTTTCCGGCAATGGTTGATTCTTCAGAGGCAGATGCAACTGGCTGTCCGCACCGCCGGCGCAGCCTACGTAGAGGGCACCTTCTTCCTCCGTATCCAGATTGAGCAGTCTCCGGCCTTCGAGCAAATCGGGCGCTAACTGGCTGGCGCCGGTGAGACCGGTTTCTTCATCCACCGTGAACAGCAGTTCGAGGGGGCCGTGCACCAGATCCTTTGCTTCCATAACCGCCAGCATAGCAGCCACACCGATGCCGTTATCCGACCCCAGGGTGGTACCGGTGGCTTTGAGGTAGCCGTCTTCCTGCCGGGGGATGATCGGATCTTTATCAAAATCGTGCTCCACATCGGCGTTTTTCTCGTTGACCATATCCAGGTGCGACTGCAAGATGGTGATAGGAGCATTTTCGTGTCCCGGCGTCGCCGGTTTGCGCACCACCACATTGCCGGCGGCGTCCACTTTATACTCCAGCCCATTGCGTTCAGCCACGCTAATCACATATTGGCGGATTTTCTCCTCGTTTTTTGAGCCGCGAGGAATTTTCAAAATTTCGTCGAAGTGCCGCCACAATTCCCTGGGCTCAAGTTCCGATACGAATGACATGTTTGGCTCCTCCTGCAAATTTGGAATTCGATCATGATTGGTTGAGTTTTCGATGGCAACGGATAGAAAACGGTGAAACGGCAATACGGAATCAAACAGGCAACGAAATCCGCGGAAACCAGCCCCGGTTTTGGTTTACGTCATGTTTTCTTGCTGCGGACACCGCGCACAGGCCGGTAAACTCGTCCGACGTCCCGGGGTATGCGACTGCCGTTTCCGGCTGCTGCGAAAAACCTGTGGCCGCCGATGGGGGCGTTAAGATGACGCTGTATTTTAAACATTTCTTATCATAAAAGCAAACGATTTAACTTTTGATGTTTTCTATCTTTAGGCTTCTCAAAAATGGCTTGCGAAAGTCAATTTATTTGCCCATTTTAAACGAGGTCAAATCCGGGATGCATGGCATCCGTTGACCGACAAAGCCGTCTTTCACGCCTGGTTTGGACAGGATACCCGGGGCGATTGTTCTGAGAGGTTTTTGTCCTTTTCTTGCTCATCATTTCCGGGCGCGGTAATTCCCAAAACAACCATCGGTCGGTAATCACTCAATTCATGCAGGAAATCTTCATACAAATAGTTCGTGTGGTGGGATCGGGTCTGCAGGTCATCACAGCATCACCGTTGCTGAAGTTTTTATTGCTTGCTCATATTCTGGTGGGGTTGTTCCTCGCCATTATCTGGACCCGTTTGCATCCGCAGGCGTATTTTCTTCACCTGATTGTCTTCAATAGCCTGTTGGTGGCATACACCTTTCTGGCGTTTCTCCCGCCGAAACTCATTTTGCCTTATCTCGCGTATCTGCGTTTTGCCCGATACACTCAGATCGCCTATCATATCGTTGGATTAATCTGGTTGGGACTGGCGCCTTCGGGCTACGGTTTTCGGTTGCCCGGCAAAGAAGAAACAAAACGCGGTTACGGGCGGAGTTATCTCTTCCTCATTTCGGCATCGCTGCTGTTGACCGCCATGCTTCTGGATAGGCTCGGCCTCTGGCTGCCCATTCCCGGTTTTGATAAAATGCTCTGGATGTTGCCCACGGCGGTTATCGCTTTGCTTTCGCTCTATTTCAGCAGCCGGAATCTCATTCGGAGTATCAGTGAATATTTTGTGTTTATCGCCGCTCTCGCACTGTTTGCACTGGCGTCTTACACGCATATTTTTGTAGATATGACGCTGTCGATGATTCCGGCGTTCATGGGCGGTCTATTGATCATTGCGCTGATTTTGCTGTACCACCGCCATTTTTTCCAAACCGAAGCCGAGCTGCGCAATGGACTATTGCAGGAAAGTCAGCAGTTGCGGGAAAAAAGCCGCATTCAAAATGAAGTTTTATCCACCACCTCGCTGGCGTTTGTCTATCTGGATGCGGAAGAGCATGTTCTTTATCACAATCCCGCGTTTGCCGGCTGGTGCGAACAGGCGGAAAAAACCGCTACCGACACGCCGCTGAAAACGTGGCTGGGAAAGGATCGTTATCAATCCATAAAAACGGTGTTGCAGGAGGCGCGGCTGGGCAAGACCGGTCAGAAGCTCTGCACCTGGACGACGGCATCCGGACCACGCCAGGTGAAAGTGGAGATCGCTCCGCTGTTCAATGCGCAGCGGAAAATCGGCCACTTTTTAATGACCCTGCAGGACATGACGGAGGAAGATCGGGATGCCGACCGCACTCGGGAGCTGCTGGAACAGCAGGAACATCAGCTCTGGTTATATCAGACCTCGCTCGAAGCCGCCCGCGACGGTGTTTGTATTTGTGAGCCCGATGGCCGGATTCATTTCGTGAATGCGGCATTTTCCAGATTGACCGGCTATCCCGCTGATGATTTGCACAAACGCGGTCTTCCCGTACTCCGGCATCCGGAGGCGGTCCCGGATTCCCTCCGGCAAAGTCTGCAAACGGGACGCTCCTGGCACGGCTTTATCGATGCCGTGCGTCGGGATGGCAGCAGGTACCCGGCGGAAATCGATTTGATACCGCTTCCCGGGCGGGACTCCATGCCCGCATTGCTGATGTGGATTGAGCGCGATGCCTCCGCCTGGCAGCAGCAGGAAGCACGGCTGCATCAGGCCCTGGAGCAGGTGCGTCAGGAGCGTGATGAACGGAAAGAGACCGAGGCGTTTTATCGCGCCCTGGCTGAGTCATTGGATACGGGGCTGATCCTGGTGCGGCCGGACGGCGCCTGCCGGGTATTGAATCAACGGGCCGGATCCCTGCTGGGCATTCACGGCGATGAAATCGCCCTGAAAAAGCTGCCCCCGTTTATCCGTGATCTGCTTCGGTTCGAAGCGGATTACGGCGATCGCCTGCAATCCCAGGTCGCTGAATTTACGGATACTTACAAGCAGCCCGGCGGCAGGAGGGTGTATCTCAAATGGCGCGTGATTCCCATGGCCGCCCCCGGCGGAGGCAATCAAATTTTATTGCAGGTAGAAGATGCGTCCCGGCACCGCGATCTGGAGCAGCAAATCCAAACGTTGCAGGAACAGGTGAAGGAGGCGCGTCTGCACGACGCCCGCAAGCTGGAGCAGGCATTGAAATCATGGCAGGCCCTGCTGGCGCTGGCAAGGAGAGGGGAGACGGACAGTGAAGTTCCCGACCTGGTGCGGCGCTTCGTTCGTATTTTGCGAGATAGCGGGCTGACTTCCCATGCGCTGTTTCTCCGACAGGCGGATGAAACTTATCTGCAAATCCCCAAACCGCTTTCCCGGCGCAACGGCCGGAGGCTGCCGGAAACGCTTTCGGTAGATACCGTGGAGGCTTTGCTGCGTGGCGCGTCCGCCCGGAACGGGATTTCCGTATGGAGCCAAGAAGCGTTAGAGAAAGCCGCCGGGGATGGCCTTTTCCCCTGGCTCGGTGAGAAAGACAAAGCGTTGCTCGCGGTATCGGTCGGTTCAGCGGATCCACCGGCCGCCGTCATGCTGGCCACCATGCACGAATCGCCGGACGATCACCTGTTGCACTGGCTGCAGGCGTGGAGCGAGCTTCTGGATCAGGCGCTGTCGGCTATACGAAAGCGGCAGAACGAGCAGCGGCGAAAACAATTCGAACAGCTACTGCTCGATCTGGATGCCATCTTGCAGGAGGAAACGGAACTGGATGCATCGCTATCGCATCTCGCAGAGCGGCTGTACCGGATATTCCCCTGCGGCTGGCTTGTGGTGGTGGATGACCATCGCACCTTTGCCGTCTGGGCGCAGGCCAAACGCCGGAAAATTCAGACGCTGATATTGCCCGAAGCCAAGGCCAGAGCGCTGCTGGAGGTGCTGCGTCCGCCGGTACGAAACCAGCGGCCCAAATGGCAGCCAATCGCAGAGGCCGATTCCTGTCTCTTATACACATCTGAC
>WFVT01000349.1 GCA_015491485.1 Candidatus Zhuqueibacterota bacterium | reverse complement strand
ATTGCAAAATTCCGATCAACAGGCTATGGTTCGTTGGCCAGGGGATGGATTGTTTTTGGATGCAATCCCACGCTGGCAGGGTTCCAATCCCTGCCAGCGTTAAACCTCCGCCAAACCGCGGATCAGGCTGAAGTTCCGGCCCCTCTAACCCTGCCAGGGACTGAAAGCCCTGGCAGGGTGGACTCAGTTCACGCTGGCAGGGTTCCAAAGTCCTGCCAGCGTTAAGGCTCTAAGCACAACCCTATTCGTTGCGGTACACCACGCCGTCTTTCATCACGAATTTCATGTGCTGCAGGGTTTTGATGTTTTTGAGCGGGCTTTCATTCACGGCGATGATGTCTGCGCGCTTGCCCTTTTCGATGGTGCCGAAGTCATCGAGCTTGCCCAGCAGCTTGGCGGCATGGTAAGTCGCCGCTTTGATGGCTTCCATGGGCGGCATGCCGGATTCCACCATGTACTGGAACTCCAGCGCATTCTTGCCATGCGCAAACACGCCGGCGTCCGTACCGAAAGCGATGGGCACGCCTCTCTTATACGCCTTCGCGAAGGTCTTGCGAATGACCGGTCCGATGGTAAGCGCCTTTTTTACCACGAATGGATGGAAAAAGCCCGGAATTTTCGCCGAGTCGGCCACCGACACCCCGGCGATGATGGTCGGTACCATGTAGCAGCCGTGTTTGATCATCAAATCCATGGCCTCGTCGTCCATGTACGTGCCGTGCTCGATGGACGCCACGCCGGCGCGAATGGCACGCTTCATGCCTTCGGCGCCGTGCGCGTGCGCCGCCACTTTGCGCCCGAAATCGCGGGCGGTTTCCACCACCATACGGATTTCCTCTTCCGTGAATTGCGGCACCTGTCCCACCGACGCCAGCGACAGCACTCCGGCGGTGGCGGTGATTTTGATCAGATCCGCGCCGCGCTTGATGGCCAGCAGCGTCGCCCGGCGGGCGCTTTCCACGCCGGCCACCACGCCTTTGGTTTCATCCGGCACCGGCAGAATATCCTCGCGGTAGCCGTTGGTGGGATCGGCATGGCCGCCGAGCACGCCCAGCGATTTGGCGGAGACGAACATCCGCGGCCCGATGATGTCGCCGCGATTCACCGCATTGCGCAGGGACACGTTGACAAAATCATCGGCGCCCACATCGCGCACCGTGGTGAATCCGGCCATGAGCGTGCGTTTAAGGTATTTCGTGGCGATCAGCGCCACATCGGCCGGGTACAGTTGAAACCGCTTGATGTAGCCGCCTTTTTCCAATTGCCCACTCATATGCACATGGCTGTCGATAAAGCCGGGCATGACCCATTTCTGACTCAGGTCAATGAGTTTATCCGTTTTTCCGACTTTCACAAAGCCGCTGCGCACGTCGCTGATTCGGCCGTTTTCAATGATAATGGACACTCGCTCCCGGGGCGCATCGGATATGCCATCGATGAGATGCCCGGCGTGAATAATGGTTTTCTGCGACCGCACCGGCGAGGCCAAAAACGCCAGCATCAGCACCGCGCCGGCCGCACGGGAGAACAACGTCAACTGCTTCATACGACATACTCCTCTCTCTTCTCTTTGAAAATAAACCAGGGTGGATTATACACTTTCCGCAACATACACATGCCACGCCCCGTGGGCAACGATAATCCGACGAGTCAGTGCCGTTGGGTCGTTCCGGGCATCCGGCCGGTATGGGTTGACTCGGCCGCCAATTGATTGCAAATTGTTGCGATGCGGATACCATGCGGTTTCTGTGGGCTCTGGGTTAAAAGATTCCCCCAGAGGAACGGAGAACGCGGAGTATCGGCCGACAGGGAACGGCGTTAGCCGCTCTGAACCCGGTTCGATCCAACACCATTTACCATGGTGTTTTATTGGTACGGGTCATCCGTTCCAATACCGATGCGAGCGATTCTCCGCCGACATGCAGCCGCATTGAATCCGGGGCAATCCGTGGCTGAACACACATCAACCAGCCGGTCAGCCTTATGATTCAGGGCGTGCGCTTGCACCTTTTGGTAATTATTTGAACTTTCATCCATATTGATAGGAGTCAACCATGCGGAAAACGATGATCTTTATGCTGGCGGCGATGATGTTGCCGCTGTATTCACTGCAGGCCCATGAGGGCATTCCGGTCATTCTGTCCATGCACGACCGCGCGCAACTGCGCAACCAGTGGCTGCAAAAGCGGCTGGACACGGTGATCCCCATGCTCATGCGCCGCGAAGGCATCGACATGTGGATCATCATCGCGCGGGAATACAACGAGGATCCGGTGTTCAAAACCATGGCGCCGGCCACCTGGCTGAACGCGCGACGCCGCACCATTCTGGTGTTTTTCGACCGCGGCGAGAAAAAAGGCGTGGAACGGCTGGCCGTGGCCCGCTACGACATCGGTCGTTTTTTCAAGGGCGCATGGGACAAGAAAAAGCAGCCGGATCAGTGGAAGCGTCTGGTGGATGTTATCCGAGAGCGCAATCCGCGCAAAATCGCCTTGAACTACTCCAAAACCTTTGCGCTGGCCGATGGCATCACGCGGAGCGAATACGAGACGTTGATGGCCTATCTGCCTGAATCGCTGCGCCGGCGTGTGGTGTCCGGCGAGCGGCTGGCCATCGGCTGGCTGGAGACGCGTATCCCGGAGGAGATGGAGGTCTATGCCACCATCTGCCGCATCGCGCACCGGATCATCGCTGAAGGGCTGTCCGACCGGGTCATTCAGCCCGGTTTCACCAGCACCGAAGATGTGCAATGGTGGTACCGCGAGCGCATCCGCGAGCTGAAGCTCTCGACCTGGTTTCATCCATCGGTATCGGTGCAGCGGGCCGGCGAACCCGGAACCACCGGCACATTCGCCTCGCGGCCCGGCCCGAAAATCATCCAGCGCGGCGATCTGATTCACGTGGATTTCGGCATCACCTACCTGGGCCTCAACACCGACACACAGCAACACGCCTATGTGCTGCGCCCCGGCGAAACCGACGCCCCGGAAGGCCTGAAACGCGCGCTGGCGGTTGGCAACCGGCTGCAGGATATTTTGATGTCGCAGTTCAAGGCCGGACGGACGGGGAATGAGATTTTAAAGCATGCTTTGGAGCAGCCGAAAAAGGAAGGCATCCGCGGCAGCATTTACACCCATCCGATCGGCTTTCACGGTCATGCCGCCGGCCCGATCATCGGGCTGTGGGATCAGCAGGAAGGCGTGCCCGGCCGCGGCGACTATGAATTGCATTACGACACCGCGCATTCCATCGAGCTCAACGTGCGCGTGAACATTCCGGAGTGGAACAACAAAGAAATCCGCATCATGCTGGAAGAAGACGCCTTTTTCTCCCGCGAGGGCATCCGCTTCATCGACGGCCGGCAAACGGAGCTGATTTTGATTCGGTGATATACCGAGGAAGATTATTCAAAAACGACAGGGTTTGAAAGTGATGTTTGATTAAGACCAAAATCCCGGGTCATCTGGAAGATTTTCGCGGTCAGAGTAAGGTTATTGATTGTTTTTCAAACATCTATCATATCACTAAAGTACGCTATTTGAATGGCGACGTCCGATCGTAACGGCTTCAAAGGCGGCATCCCAATAGCGTCGAATCATATCCACCCGCTCAATCATTTCATTGGTGATGTCGGATCGTTTTTCAGCGACCATGATAAAGGCGATCTTATAGGTATTCGCAGGAGGAGGCGGCTGTTTTTCGTTGATGATTTCGTCAGGAACGACAATATCCATCACCCGGGCCGATTTTTCTTTTCCCCAAAGGACCCGGTTTTTGGCATAGCCAGCGGCCCAGGGCGTGAAAATGGTTCGGTGCACTTTGCAAGATGTGCCGAAGGCAAAATCGCCGTCCGGCGCTTTGGTTAATATTTTCGGGGCATTGTCTGTATCCTTTGAATGGTCGAAATGTTTTGGGGGATGATGCTCCAGAGCCCCATCTTTGTTAACGGTGGAAAATGGCGCGATAATGTGCAATCGCACTCCTTTGCTTTTTATAATCGCATCTCCGGTCGGATTATGCAACCGCCATTCTCCCGGAGGAATGTTTGCGGGTGAGGCACCGGCCGGCAGAGGATCAGGAACGTCATCTGTAAAGAAAATGGTGTGTTTTCCATTATGTAACAGCTCCAGATTAAAAAATGCGCCTTCAGCCAGGTGCGGATGATCCGATTTTTTGACGATGAGTCCCACTGCTTCAGGTCTGTCATCGCTTTGAAGAATAGCAACCGTGCTAAACCTGTCGAACGTACCGTTTTCATCAGGTTGCGGCAAGGAATCGAGGTCTTCGAATAAACGAGGCACGCGAAGGCGGGTCGTACGCGGGAAAAACGCCTTGAGAACGCCCGCTAAACACCCTGCCAGGGGGTTGTCGTACCGCGCCTGAAAATAGTACTGATTGCCGCGCCGGACAACGCGCAAGGCCACGCCGTTGTAATCATGAGCGAGAGGGCGATAATCCGTGCCGATATCCACGGTCGTTATTTGGCCTGCCGTGCGTTGCACCCCCAGTGTCCAGTGGTTTCGATAGAAGCCAAAATAATAAAAATCGTACTTTGAGAAAGCGACGAAGATTCCGATGTGGTACGGGAGAGAAGCTGCCAGCCGGGGTTCCAACCAATAAAAACGGCCATTATTTTGTGAATAGGCTTCGTACGCTTTTTTCACTCCCATAATATACAAATCCAGATCGTTATATGCTCCCATGAGTTGCAACCTATCAAGCCCTGGCGGAGTGATGACAGGGCCGGGGAAAAGCCGCCATTTCCATCGCTTATAGCCGTCTTCCATTCCCATATCGAAATAGTATTGACCATCCATGGGGGAAGCATCGGCCTGAAAATACGCACTCCAATGTATGTTGCCTCGCGCCAGCAAAAGTGGGCCATCGAAATCAGCCTCATCGTTGATTTGCCGGGTCATCTCATCATTCTTTGGCAATGGACGAACGGTGCCGTTTGTCTTGATTTTTAACTTCCGGGGCACCAACCAGTGGTGTCCCACTTCTTGCAATATCACATGGATATGCCTCCGAATGGTTGCGAGGTTTGAATTGTTCGGCATGACCATCCGGATAATCCCGCGCATTTTCCGCGGCGTGATGGATAGATCCTCATACGCCCATTGATCAATACCCAACGAAGGAACGGGATAGGTGATCCAGAAATCGTGTGTTCCTTTTCGTACCGGACTTGAATGTGTTGCCTGGCTATACAGAAAGTTACGTAACTTTCCGCGGTAGCCATCTCCGTAAACATCATTCCCATAGACCAGCAAAACATTACCGATCTTTTCCAAGGTGGCCATGTTGCCCTCCGGTTGAAATGCTGTTATCGCCGGATAACGGCCTGTTCTTTCATGTTGGCTGAAGATAGCGCTTAGCTTTTCTGATACGAAGAAAACAATGCGGGACAGGCATGCGGTATGGAATGGCTACGCACCGACATTTTAAACGGTCTCCAACCATCATTTTTTGCCTTAAACCTATACACCATTTCTTGCATCTTTTGCTGACCGGCGGAGAATCCGGTACGATGCATGTTCCCTATTTAGAAGCGGCGCCGATAGCCCCTGATGCAAAACATGCTTTGGTTCATGATTGGATCCCTTTATCGGCACCCGGCTCAAGGAAACGGGCTTCGGTGTTTTCTGATTGGCGGCAACCATTGGGGCATCGATCGTGGTAATTTTCCTTCTTACCAGTACCTTGCCCTCGCCTTCAAGCATCTGCAATACTGGGCCAAACGAGGTATCCTGGAGTCGTACTTTTCAAGCCATACCGGCAGACGATACGGTCATCGAATTTTTGACGATGCGTTTCTGCGCAAGAATGCTTTTTGCGGCTGGCGAAAAGGGTACGGACCGAATTCGCTGGTTTGACCCCGATTTTGCCTTCAAAACCCGTTTCTATCTTACAGGCTTTCAACCTGATATAAAAAAGAGAAGCCATGGTCAAAACGAAAACGGAACGCGAATAACGTTGCGAGATGACGGCAGGAGACTGGCACGATAGGAGTCTTTCCGGATTTCATGCAAAATAAATCTTCCGTCGAAACCCGGAAATTTCGGCAAAGTCGATATCATCCCCTGCGGCGCTGTCTGGCCGTCAGAAGTCATCTTATCCGGCCTTCTTCGTTTTTTGCCGCTACGGTCATCTCCCTGCGTCCCGCTCTATCACCATTTTCTTCACCTGGACCCAGTCCCCGGCGCGCAGGCGATAGAAATAGATGCCGTTGGCCACGTGACGCCCCACATCATCGAGGCCATTCCACGTCACGGTATGGTAACCGGCTTGCTGCTGGGTTGCCACCAGGGTGCGGACGCGCTGGCCCAAAACATTGAAGATGTCGATACGCACATCAGCATTTCGGGGCAGACCATACCGAATGCGTGTTTTCGGGTTAAAAGGATTGGGATAGTTTTGTGCCAGGAAAAAATCTGCCGGCATCCGAGAACCTTCCGCCTGACGGACCGGCACGGCGACGCCCTTTGACACCACTTGCAGGCGGCCACCGGCAAGCACGTAAAATTCTGGCTTCAGGGCCACCCTGGGGGCATTCAGGGTGGCGTTACCGGTGGCGGTCACGATAAAATTGGGCCCGGCGGTGATGGAATTCGCGGCAGTGAACACTTGTGTCGAGCTGACGGTGGTATTGGGCAAAGACAAATCCTGGGCGGCGGCGTTTTGACTCAATATAGGGAAAAAACAAATAAGCAAGACCCGCACCATGCGAGATAGATTTCTGGAGCAATCGGAGAATTCATATGAATGAAGCATGCTCTTTCCTCAATGTATTTTTTTCATGATCCGCTTCTCAGTTGGTTGTATCAACGAAGAGTTCAGTAATGCCTACAACCTTTCCCTGGGGAGTATCGACGAGGATGCTAAGAAGATACTGTCCCTTTCGCCACTGACAAGCAGTATTTTGCTCATAAGGCACAATGTCCAGGAAATAAGCTCCTGGGCTGGGTTCAATCACCCGTTTGAGCGTTACATCACATCCAAAAGGGGCAACCAGAACGGCTTTTACTTGAAAATTCGACATTTGAAGCCCTCTTACAGGCCCAGTCGCAGAGTTTACCGCCACCAATATTGCAGCCTCTTTCTTATTTCCTGCGTCCGCCAATCGTTCACCCGCTACCGCCTGAATATGCAAATTGACCGCAGCCGTATTCTGAACCGTTCCATCCGGAAATTTAAACCCTCCCGATGTGGATTCAATGGTACCGGCTACAGAGAGCTTCTCGGTCGGATTCGAGGTCCCAACCCCTACGCCCTGAGAAGTTAAAACGAGAGCATTCTGAAACGAATTATTTTTTATAATAAGGGGAGAAAATGTGGTCCCTGTACTCTTTACAATTCTAAATGAATTATCTTCCCAGGATACCATGTTCCATTGTTGAGTTCCATTGTCGAGAGCCAAAGAAGGACCATAGGTCCCTGCTGGTCCGCGAATTTCAAGGCCTCCTGAAGCACCTCCCGCATTGCCTTTGAAATCCCCTGCCCGGATCAGGCTCGTTCCCTTGACTTCGAGCGTTGCTTCCGGATTAGCCGTCCCGATCCCCACCTTGCCATCTGCCGTCACGGCCAGCGTCGTGTCCTGTGCATACGCCACGGTCCCGAATGCGGCCAGCGCAACGATAGCGATGAATGCTATAGTATAACGTAACATTATGCATTCCTCCTCTTGTTAGGTTATTAATTTATGATGATAGGTCTTTGCATTGTTCTGTCGATGGGTCGTCCCCGGGAGCTTTTGAAAACTCGTGAGATTGGGATCCCCTTTGCAAGCCGGCACGCCCGGATTTGCCCATGCAATCAGTTTTTGAAGTTTACAACAGGGCTTCACCGACCTGTCACACGAGTGATATCCCCTGACGGTTTTTGAGAGGTCGGCTGACCACGCCGTTGATGCCAAATGGCAATGGTCCCCCAGTGGAACAGAAGGGCTTGCACGGTTTCAAGTTGTATTCGAGGAGCAAGACCGGTCAGGCAATACGCTCATTGATCTTTGGGAGATGGGGGTTCCGGAGAGAACATTTCCTGCGGTCGGTAGAGGTGGTATCAATGAGGTTTCGTTGCCTGGTCGGGCTTTCCGACACACAAGCATCAATTCATTTTATAATATTTATAAATATAAAAGAGTAAAATCAGGGACGCAATAAAAAATTTATCCTAAAGCGGCCCATGTCTCATTTGCAGGCGATTGGCAACAGGTTTATTA
>WFVT01000348.1 GCA_015491485.1 Candidatus Zhuqueibacterota bacterium | reverse complement strand
GCCTTATATAGTTTAAGCTGCGGAGCTATAGTTTCAATCCCACCGTGGTTCGATTCAAACTGGGATAAGGCTCGTTTTCCTAAACGTATTCCAGCGTTTCAATCCCACCGTGGTTCGATTCAAACCTCTCGCTGGTCAAATAGGCGAAGATTGGTTCGCAAGTTTCAATCCCACCGTGGTTCGATTCAAACGCGTCAAAAACATACCAAAAAACGTGCAAAATCCCCGCTCGGCACGGCAAAATCGTCGTCGACCTCCAATCCTGTCATCGTGAGCACGAGATCGACGACCCAAGCCCCCGAACCGCGATAAAGCTAAAAAAGCCGGCCGTTGGAAGCAAGTAAAAAATAACCGCGCGGTGCGGTTTTTGCCGCCCGCCACTCAGGATAAAAGAAGTTGCTTGCAGTCAAGCCGCCCGATGTAGGTGTACAGCTAAATCGGCGCTCCATTCCTGAAACAAAAAAGCACAACCCGGGGGCCTGAGGGAAAAGCGCGAGGTCCAGCGGCAGACCGGTTGCAACGGCAGCGGCCGTCTTCGGAGCATCTGCGGCGGAATTCCCCGCTGGTTTTAAAAGCCCAGCGGCCAACGCAAACCCACTTCCACGCCTCGGTAACGGCGGCCAAAGCGGTAGCTGGCCTGCCAGGTGCGCAGCGCCACGCCGATCCCTGCAACCGGCTGCCAGCCCGCCCCGCTTGCATCCACAACGCCCAGGGTCATGATCACCGCCAGATTGGACATCCCCATGATCCGTTTGAGATCGTGGTACATGGATTGGTAGCCCTCGTAAAGCGCGGTGGTTGTGTCCACCAGTTGCTGCTGCAGGGCAACATGCCGCTGCGCCGCTTCTGAAAAGCGCTGATATTTTTGCAGTAGGCGTTCCGTATGCCGCTGGATTTGCTGGTAGTAGGCTTCTACGGCCTGCTGTTGCTCGATTTTTTTGAGCAGCGAGTCCAGTATGCTTTGCGCCAGAATGAAATACACCCGGCCGCCGATTTCGGTCTTCCAAACGGTTTCTTGCCGGCCGTTCAATTCCAGTTGAACCGACTCCACCGGCAGAGGCGCATCACCGAAAAACAGGGTCAGCGGCTGCGCCGACAGCACAGTGGGAATCCAAAACAGACATATCGCCTTGCGCATGGCGTTTCTCCTGATCGATTTACCGGGATAATATGGATTTGAGCTTTTGCAGGGTTTGCTCCGGCGTCAGATGCTGGTACTCCCGTTCGATGTCCTGCAGCCGCTGTTGCAATTCGCGATCGAGGCGGGCCAGCAGCAGCGCATGTTCTTTTTGCGCCTGCTCCAATTCAAGCCTGGCGGCTTCGTAGGCGGCTTCAGTGATTTTGGCCTGTTGCCGTAAAGCGGCCAGCGCTTCTTCTTTTTGCCGCAGCAATTTTTCTTTTGTTTCCAGGTCGCGTAAAATTTGCCTGCGCAGCCAGCGTTTGAATAGCAGCAGGCCTCCGAGTCCGGTCATTCCGAGAAGAATCATCCACGAACGCCGGGAAGCCAGCCGGAAATCCAAAACAAATAAAAGGAATACCAGAACAAAGACGGCCATGAAGGCCAGATCGACTGCATCGAACCAACTGAATGTGAACCCTTGCATGGTTGCCCTCCGCAAGTTGAAGCAGTGAATGTGGCGGTACGGATTCTGCCGATGTTGCCGTTGGGTCTGACCGATGCCCTGCGGCCGTTCACCATCACCACCGGCCGTTTCAGGCGCGCATCCGGGGCGGCTGTCACGGCATTTCGCCCGGCGGCGCCTGTGTTTTGCGGGCGACAAACGATTCCACTTTGCTGATCATCTGGTGTAGCGGTTCGGCGCCGATGGAAATGGCGGCGGCGGTGATTCCCAGACGAAAGGCCGAACTCTCGATGAAGAGCACGAGAATTTTCTGTTGCGGCAGCGCTTCTTCGAAGATGCGATACAGAATCTGGATGAAATCCACATGTTGCGTCCATACCAGGAGCAGCGCCAGCAGAAATCCCACCACGCGCGTGCCGATCCGGAGCCCATTCAGCCGCACCAGGGCGGCTGAGACGACGGCGGGCCCGCCGGGATACGCCGGTTCGGTGACCCATTTTGCCAGTACATCGTTGAGCAACTGCTGAACCGACGGACCTCCAGCGGCGGCGGCTTTTTGATAATGCTCGAAACGCTGTTGCAACTGAGCGGCTTTGCGGTTCCAGAACTCAAACCACCGCCAGCGCCATTCCGCGTACTGAAACACCGCCACGCCGATTTCCAGCGAGCGTTCGACGAACAGCGCCAGCAGCAGGTAAACCATGAAGATATAGGTGCTGAGACTGATGACTTCGATGTTGTCCATGTGAACCTCCTATACCATGGGCATGCGTTTAAACGCCTGTAGTGCAGCCTGAAACGTCTGATCCGCTTCCCAGCCCTGATAATAGGTTTTCGCCAGTTCCTGTAGTGCGGCATGGGGAAACCGGTTCCCGGGACAGGCGGTTGAGTTCAGATCGCTGTGCGGCACCAGGACGTTTTTGAAGGCCTGAGGCATGTCGTACAGATGCATCCACAGGGCGATCAGGCGAGCGGCGGCGTCGAGCTGATCCGACGTGGGGATGGAGGGACCGTACTGACCGCGTGCGTTGTTTTGCGGCACGGTGGGACGGGTTTCAAAGTTGCCGTGTAACGCCAGGCCCAGTGAACGGTCGTTGTAGCCTTTGGCATGGTTTCCGATGCGGTCCCAGCGACAGATGACCTGGATGCGGCCGTCCGGAAAGACGACAGCATGGTAGCCGGTCAGCCAGCCCCGCTGCTCAAATTGTGCGATGATGGCTTCCAGGGGGGCGTCCGGATGCATGGCGGTGTGGTGATAGACGATCAGATCGATGGGCCGGGTGCGCTGGTGGGTGTATTCCAGCCGTTGCGGTTGATAACCGCCGTCGTATCGAACGCCGACCAGCTTTTCGATGGTCAGCGGGGGAGAGGAAGGCGGCGATTCCACCGGCGAGGGAGTGGAGGGAGGAGCCGGCGGCATCGCAGCGGATGGCGGCGGCGTTACAGGTGTGGCTTTTTTCAGCGACTCGCGTGTTACGATAACTTTGCGCTTGATCAGAAAATTCATCAAAAAATGCACCGGCTTGCTGCCGGCGCCGATAATGATGCCGGTAAAAATCATACCGGCAAGGGTGGCCGGAGTCTCCGTCGGCGGCTGACCGGCGGCCCAGTGTTTGAGCCATTCCACCAGCCCCCAGATGGAAAATCGGGAATAGATGCAGACCGCCACCGCCACCAGCAAGCCGGAAATTTGCAGCCAGAACTCTTTGGTGAGTTTAATCGGCTGCGCTGGGGTGAATGGCAGCGGCGGCGTTTGCACCGGCTCTTCATTGCGCCGGGGGATTTCCGCTTCCCGCTCCGCCGAAGGATCCGGCGGCTGCCGCAAAAGCTCGTCTTCGGCCTTTGCCTTTTGATACAATGCTACGGTTTCATCAAACTGGCGTGCAGGCGGCTCTGTGGCAAATTCACGAACCAAATTGAGCCGTTCGATGACCCAGGCGAATATTTGCAAAAACCGTTCGACCATGAGCGCCAGCGACAGCATGATGCCCAGCGCCGCCAGAAGCGGGGCGAGGGGGACCCACTGGGTCAGCCCTTCTTTCATCATTTCCTGCATGGATCATCTCCTCTCCGGTTGAAGAACGGTGTATGGATTCAAGCAGCACGCCTCGGTGGAGTGTCGGTGGTTTGCCGGCATGAATGGCACGTCATTCCGCCGGAGGTTTTGCGAATGGGATGCCGATGGATGCCGGAGCGCAGCCTGGGCGGAAAACGCGTCATGGGGCGGTTACGCAAGTCTGGAAGGCAACCGAGCATATTTCTTTCCCCTGAGCAGTGAAAGGCCGGTTTCAACTTTTCTTCCGGCAGGTTGCTGAAAATGGGGGCCGTCAGCAGGCCGCCTGAAACGTCAGTCCAAAGGAAGCTGAAGCCCACCCTGGTTGAGCAGCCCCCGGATCGAGCTTTTCGATTTTTGCGCCGTAACGGTTCGAAGCGTGTTTCTTCCGCATTCGTGTTCACCGGTACTGCCGCCGGAAATCGAAGCGCCTGTTGCAAGCCTCGTGGTTGAAAACGGGGGCACGTGCTGAAGAAAGCCGGCGTTGGCGATGGTCCTGATTGGCGCAGCCCCTGAACCTGATCATCAATATGCACGTCCGGATGCAAAAAGGCAACTTCTTTTTGCCAGGGGACTGCAGGTCCCCTCAAATTGGTTCATGGGGATGGCGGCGGTCCGGGTGGACAAATTCGTGTTTGATCGGCGTGCATCCGTGATTGAAAAAAACATCCTATCCCGAATTTGGAAATGGCGGCGATTTCTCACAAAATCTCACTGCGCGCTCTGCGCCTCGGCGAGAGAAAAAAAGTCCCGGCATTCAGCCGGTTGGCAATGGAACGCGGATCATAACGGATTCGCACCGATGGACGCGGATTTTTATTTTTTCGCGCTACGTTCGGAAATAGGCTTGACGGTAACCTCTGTCCCTCCGCAGTCTAACCTATCCATCCTGTTTATCTTG
>WFVT01000347.1 GCA_015491485.1 Candidatus Zhuqueibacterota bacterium | reverse complement strand
ATGGTTAACTCTGGCAGGGTTGAGAACCCTGCCAGAGTTGTCTTTTCGTTGAGACGCCGAGAACGCCGGAACAAGTGGCATTCGCAAAGCCGCAAAAGAGCCAAGCAAAGGCGGAAAGGGATAATAACCTTCTATGTCCCCGATACCTCGAAAGTGCTTGGGACGTTTTCCCCGCAGCAACAGATGCACACGGATCAAACGCGGATGCTGTAGCTCAAGCTTCGAATATATTTATACAATCCGTATCCGCGACCATCCGTGTCATCCGTGTTCGTTTTTTTCTCTCGCAGAGGCGCAGAGAACAGCTTGCCCACCGCAACGTTTTTGCGCTCGGCTTACATCAACAACGTTCCCTTGCAATTGCGTCAATGTTCATTCAATCGCTTCATTCTGTCCCTTGGGAAGGACGCCGAATGGAGGTTTTTAGGGGGGGCCACGTCATGATATCAAACCGTCCGGTTTGTGTTATGAACCCAAAACAAAATATCAATCCGGGGTGCGTGGTGGATTGGGGAAAATTTTTGGTGGCTAACGAATTATGGCGGAAAAAAGGAAGGTTACGCCCTGAAGAATGCCGCTATCTCTTTTTTGAGCACATCAATGTTGAACGGCTTTTGCAAAATTCGGAAAATGCCGTGTGCCTGCAGCGTATCTTCATCGGCATCCGGATTGTAGCCGGTGATCAGAATGGCGGATACGCGTTCCCCGAACTGCTCCTGGAGCGCGGCCAGCGTTTCCATGCCGTTCATGCCGGGAAGGCCTAAATCGACGATATACAGATCCTGTTTCGGATATTCCAGAGCCTCTTTCCCCTGGGAAACGCAAATGATGTCGTAGTCTTCCCGGGAAAAAATTTCCTTAAAAAGGTCCCGAAAGAGCTCCTCGTCTTCTATGAGCATAATGCGTTTTTTCATCGGTGTGATATCAAAGCTGCAAAACCGTTCGTGCTGACGGACCTATCCAACTGTTCGGAAGCCGTTCCATGGCAAAGATAAATATAAAATTCTCCGCAAAGAAGCAAGCACTTTGAAAAGGATTGCAAACTCTTAAAATCTTTGGGCTATCCGGTTGCATTCGGGGGATGAAAATTGCAATCTTGCAAGGCTTTTATTAATTTGCTTTGAAATAACGGCAGTGTCTGCTTGATCCGGCTTAAAAGGGGCTGCCCAAAAACAGAGGAACTTCCGCAAAATCCTCATGCCCGCGGGAGGGAGCATCCATGAGTAACAATCCCTTACGGAGTCCCGCTTGCGTGGGAATGACGCTGAATGGAGGTTCCTGAACGGCCCCATGGCGGCAAACCTGTTCCAGGTTGGCCGGGCGGAATTGGAAAACGTTCCCGGAACGCCGCCCTTTTACGGCGCCCGGTCATGCGCAGGCAACGAATGTTCATCAAAAACCCATTGTGCGAATCGATGCGGAACTGGCTTGAACAGATTGGCCAATTTATGCTGTTCATCGGGCAGTTTTTTCGCTCGCTGCTCCGTCGGCCGCTGGACGGCCTGGAAACCTTGCGCCAGACGCACGAAATCGGCAGCAAATCGCTGTTGCTGGTCGGGATATCCGGGCTGAGCATCGGCATGGTGCTGGCGATGCAGACCAGCAGCACCCTGGCGCGCTTCGGCGGGCGCGGCCTTCTGCCCAGCATGATCGCCGTGGCCGTGCTGCGCGAAATCGGACCGATCATCACCGCGCTGGTGGTATCCGGCCGGGTGGGCGCCGGCATCGCGGCGCAGCTCGGCTCCATGCGCGTCACCGAGCAGATCGACGCCATGGAAGTGGCGGCGCTGTATCCGTTCGGCTACCTGGTGCGCACGCGCATCCTGGCCTGTCTCATCGCGCTGCCGATCCTGACCATTTATGCCGATTTCCTCGCCCTCATGGGCGGCTATGTGATCATGTTTTTCCAGCAAAATATTTCGCTCAAATTGTACTTCAGCTCAGCCATCCGGTTTATCGATCTGCAGACGGTCCTGCCGGCGGTGGCCAAAACGGCGATTTTTGGATTCATCATCGGATCGATCGCCACGTTTACCGGCTATTACACCCGGCACGGCACCCGCGGCGTCGGCCAAAGCGCCATGATTGCGGTGGTGCTGTCGTCGCTGTTCGTCATCGTGGCGGATGTGCTACTGGTGAAATTAACCCTGATTCTGTTTGGCTGATGATCGAAATCGACCAGGTGTACAAGGCCTTTGGCGCGCAATCGGTGTTGAACGGCGTCGCGTTGCGGGTGGACGCCGGCGAAACCGTGGCCATTCTCGGCCGCAGCGGCTCGGGCAAGAGCGTGCTGCTCAAATGTCTGGTCGGGCTCCTGCGGCCCGATCGCGGCACCATCCGCATCGACGGGCAGGAGGTGACGGCGCTGTCGGCCGCGCAACTGGACCAGCTTCGGCGACAAATCGGTTACGTATTCCAGAATGCGGCGCTGTACGACTCCATGACCGTGGAAGAAAACCTGGCTTTTCATCTCACCCGCCACCAGAGCATGGCGCCGGACCGGCTGCGGCAGATCATTTATGAAAAATTGCAGACCGTGGGCGTCGAAGTCGCTCTGCACAAATATCCGTCCGAGCTGTCCGGCGGCATGCAGAAGCGCGTCGGCATCGCGCGCGCCCTGGTGCTGGATCCGAAAATCATCCTGTACGACGAGCCCACCAGCGGCCTGGATCCGATCACCTCGAGGGAAATCGAGGACTTGATGATCGAATTGAAAAAACGCATGGGCGTGACCTCGCTGGTGATCACGCACAGCTTGCAAAGCGCCCGGCGCATCAGCGACCGCATCGCCGTGCTGTATCAGGGACAAATCGTGGCGTTCGGCCGCTTTGACGAAATCGCGCAGAGTGAGCATCCGTTTGTGCAGGAATATCTGGCAGCGGTGAATCTGGAGGGATAAGTGATCATGAAACGTGGATATTTGTTCTGGCTGGGCCTATTTGTCGTGGGCGGATTTTTAATTTTCGTCATCGGCATTTTTCTGCTCGGCCAGAAAGAAAAAATTTTTGAAGAAACGTTTGTACTGCACACCTATTTCGACGATGTGGCCGGCTTGCGGAGCGGCGCGCCCGTGCGGCTCTCCGGCATCGACATCGGCGTGGTGGAATCGATCCACTTGCCGGAGCAGCCCGGCGGTCGTGTCGAGGTGGTGCTGAAGCTCGACAAAGATGTGCAGAAGCTCATTAAAAAAGACGCGCTGGCGGTGATCCAGACCGAGGGGCTGGTCGGTGATAAAATTCTGGCCATCACCGGCGGATCGCTGCAGGCGCCGTCGGTCGCACACGCCGACACCATCCAGAGCCGCAGTCCGATCGCCCTCGGCGCCATCCTGGAAAGTTTCGACGAAACCGCCCAGTACATGCGCGCCGTCACCCGCAGTCTGGACGGGATCACCGCACAGATTCACAGCGGCCGCGGCACCATCGGCAAGCTGGTGTACGACGAATCGTTTTACAATCGCATGCTCGCCATGACCGAAAAAGGCGATTCCGTGTTCGTGGCGATGTTCCGGGAAACTATCCGGCTGGGACAGGTGGTGCAGCACGTGGCCTCCTCCACCGATTCCATTATCCGGCGCATTCAGTCCGGCGAGGGGACCCTCGGCGCGCTCATTTACCGCGAAGATCTGCACGACATCACCGTGAATGCCATCGCCGCCGCGCGTGATTCTCTGAATGCGCTGTTCCGCAAAATCAGCGACGGCGAGGGACTGATGGGACGCGCCATCAGCGATACGACCTGGCCCACGGCGCTGGATTCGGTGATCTGGACCCTGACCCGGCTCAGCGACGAGCTGGTGGACATCAGCAAGCTCACACGGCTGGGGATGCTGAGCTTTGCTGAAAACATGGAGGCGCTCAAACACAACTGGCTGTTCCGCGGTTATTTCGAGCGCCGTGGATTCTGGAGTCGCGCCGAATTTGAGGAATATTACGAAAAACGCAAGGCCGAACTGCGCGAGTACGAAAAGCGGCTGAAGGCGCAGGAGAAGAAGCTGCGCCAGCAGGCCCGCCAACTGCAGGAAATGCGCAAACGGCTGGACGAGCAGATGAAGCGGCTGCAGGAATTGGAGCGGCAGAGAGACTGATCGCCGCGACATTCGGGAGCGGGCACCTCACGGCAGCGCGCGATGGAGCCATATTCAGCGAATCCAAACACGGGAGGGAACATGCGACGCACAGGCCGTACATTGGCGTGGATGATGCTGGCCTTGGGGCCGGCGGCGTTTCCGGCAAAAGCGCAGTTCGATCTCAAACAGTCCGGCCCGGGAAAAGCGGTCAGCGTGGCGATTTCGCATCCGTTTACCGGCAAGACCCTCGAGCTGCGCAGCCGAAACGGGGCCACATTTTTTTACGAAACCGACAACGGCAGAGTGTATCTGTCCGGTGCGCCGGATGAACTGGTGCGCGAGGAAGACGTGCTGTTTGCACGCTGGCAAAATCTGGGGGAGCGGCAGGTGGAATTGCGTCTGGTTCGAGAGGGCGCTAATGTGGCGATGTCATTGCGCGCCGCCCCGGATGCAGACATTGTGCAGTGGGGCTTTGAGATCGTTGCGGACCCGGCCGAGAAATTCACCGGCGTGATGGAGCGCGTGGTGGACGGTCCACAGAAACTGAGCTGGAAACCAGGGCAGCCGGTCGCGATGAACCTGCGCGGACAAAAAGTCACCACCCTGGTGAAACCGACCGTTTCGCTTTACTCACCGTTTTTCCTGTCGTCGCAACGATACGGACTCTGGATCAAGGGCACCTGGCCGGTGGCCATCGATTTCTGCCGCGCCGATTCCGAGCGCGTGGCGATCGTGGCCGAAGGGCCGGCCCTGCGCGCCCGGTTTTTGTTCGGCGAAACCCTGCTGGAGGTGGTGAAAAAATACAACCTGCTGTCCGGCCCGCCGTTTTTGCCGCCAAAGTGGGCCTTCCGGCCGTGGCGCTGGCGCGATGAGCACAAGAACCTGCCGACGTATTTCGACGGCACGCCCGTGAAAGCGCCGTACAACAGCCAGGTGGTGGAAGATATTTTGATGATGCAGGCGCTGGATATTCCCTGCGGCGTGTATTGGGTGGATCGCCCCTGGGCGAAAGGCAGCTACGGCTACGATGATTTTGAATTTGATACCGAACGTTTGCCGCAACCGAAAAAGATGATCGATTGGTTGCACCGCAAAGGCATTCGTTTTCTGTTGTGGATTGCGCCGTGGGTGCAGGGCGATATGGCCGCCGAAGCGCGCAAACGGGGTTTCAATTACTCCCGCCAAAATGCGCATCACACCGACCGCATCTTAATCGATTTCACGCATCCGCAAGCCACCCGCTGGTGGCAGGAAACCGGGCTGCAAAAAATCATCGAGGCCGGCGTGGACGGCTGCAAGCTGGACCGCTCGGAAGAGCTGGTGCCGGCGGACCGACGGTTTCTGGTGCACAACGGCAAAACCATGCGCGAGGTGCGCAACGACTATCCGCGGCTGTATGTGAAAGCCACGTACGAGGCCTTCGCCCGGGCGCGGGGGCAGGATTTCGTGCTGATGCCGCGGGCCGGTTATTTCGGCAGCTCGCGCTATGGCGTGTTCTGGGGCGGCGATATCGGCGGCAGCGAGTGGGGCTTGCGCGCAGCCATCATCGCGGCGCTGCGTTCCTCGCTCATTGGCTTTCCCATCTGGGGCTCGGATACGGGCGGTTACTGGGGCGGCTTCGACCGTGAAGTGACCGCACGCTGGCTGGCGTTCAGTTGCTTCACGCCCATCATGGAAGTGGGACCGACCGAAAACCGCGGATTCTGGGATCTGCCTGGAAAGCCGAACTACGACGTAAAGCTCATCGCCATCTGGCGGCTGTATGCCAAAATCCATGACCGGCTGGCCGATTACAGCTACCGCGCGGCGAAACAGTCGCACGAGGAGGGAACCCCAATCGTGCGACCGCTGTTTTTGCTCTACCCGGATAAACAAGAAGCCTGGTTTGATTGGGCCACGTACCTGTACGGCGACGATATTCTGGTCGCGCCGGTCTGGGCCAGGGGCCAAACCGAACGCATGCTGTATCTGCCGCCGGGGGCGCGCTGGCGCGATGCCTGGAAACCCGAAGACCTGCATGACGGCGACGCGTTTCTCCGGCTGGATACGCCGCTGCACAAAATCCCCATTTTTATCCGCGAGGGCAGCGGCGTCGATCTGGGCGATTTGAATGCGCTTTACCGGGAATCGCTGGAACTGGCGAAAAAGAAACCTGATATGGCAGAATTACAGGCAAGGGAAACGTGGTAGGCGACCGCCGGGCAGTGCCAGAAAGGTTTGAAATGGGAAGGAGCTCCGAGGTCCCCGTGGAAGCGTGTCCGCCGGCGGAAAGGGTTCCGGGAGAGATCCTGCAATGAAAGAAGCACCCGAAATCATCATGCCGGGAAAACGGGTATGAACCCGGTCGGTTTCCCGTTATCTCCGGAATGACACGAAGTAATAACCCGAGGACGGCCCCCGGTCTTCACGGCGCATTGCCGCCGGCAAACGCGAAAAATGGCTGTTAATTGGGAACAAACTCATGGCGTTCACGCATGGGGGTATGCCGGTAACGCAACGCCATGCCGGGACGGGCTGACGTCCATCGGCCTTGCTCGAGAACCACGTCTCCGTTGACGAGGACCCAGTCCATTCCGTGCACACGCGGCAGAATGGGATGTTCCGTCGGCTGCACCGTGATGGCTTTGGGATCAAAGATCAGGATATCGGCGTAGTAACCGGGCTTAATCAGGCCGCGGTCTTTGAGGTGCAACAAGCCGGCGGCGAAACCGGTCAACTTGTGAACAATGCGCGCCAGAGACAGCGATTGCCGTTCAACCATATTCAATAGATAGCCGAATCCAGCGCTGCTGTTGGGAATGGTCACATCCAAGCCGCCGTCGGTGACCGGGATGACGTTGCGCTGCAATAAAATCCAGGCCAGTTGATCGCGTCGGATGGATTGCATGGACACCACCGCTCCGTGAGTTTTGACGATTTCCATAAATGCACGTTGCGGCGAACGGTCGATCTGTTTGGCATAGGCCTGTAGTGATCGTCCCACGGCGTCGGGTTGCGACGGCAAATAGTCGATTCGAATCCGGTGGGCACCGCCCAGGCGGTACAACGACAGGCTGATTTCTCGCCAGTTGAAAAATTCATTTTGCGGCACTAAATTAAGAATTTCTCCGTACCAGCGTGTTTGGGGAAATAGCGTAAAAAGCAGCGGGGA
Organism: Candidatus Zhuqueibacterota bacterium; assembly: GCA_015491485.1. GTDB lineage: Bacteria > Zhuqueibacterota > Zhuqueibacteria > Zhuqueibacterales > Geothermadaptataceae > Hydrothermovivens. Next base: position 2,867 of record WFVT01000347.1, on the reverse strand, counting down.
ATCAGCGGCAAGGTATTTTCCCCATCGCCGCCGGGCTTTCCAAACGCGAATGGGAGCCCGTTGAATCTGCCCCACCAAAATGGGCTGCTGGTTCCTCCGGCTGAGCTGATAAAGCTCTTCCAGCGAGGTCCAGAACTGGCGCACGGGATCGCGCGGGGCGGCGCTGACCAGACCGCTGTGATCGCGCACATGCCGAACCAGGCGGTCCAGTTCAAAACCATCGGCATAAGCCGAGGAGCTGAAACCGAGGTCGGTGGACAGGCCATAGGCGCCGTCGCGGAACGCCTTGTGCAGCAGTTGTTCCATGATCTCGATTTCCGCGGCGGTGGCCGGTCGCTCGTAATCACCATCCTGCATGGCCAGATGGCGCAGGGTGTTGTGCGAGACCATGGCCGCCACATTCACCGCCGGTCGAACTTTTTCGAATTGAAACAGGAACGCCGCCAGCGGCCAGATATCCTGCCGGGGACCGCCATCGGCGTTGAGCATCACCGTGGTGATGCCCTGGCTGAGCAGGATGCGGGCGTCCGGATTGCGTGCCAGATTTTGAGCCGAGTGATTGCGCAGATCGATCAGCCCGGGAGTCACTATTTTCCCCGAGGCGTCGATGGTTTTCTCTGCCAGCTCGGCTTTGATGCGTCCCATGGCAGCAATCCGGCCTCCGGCAATAGCAATGTCGATTTGTTGAGCAGGTTTTCCGGTACCGTCCAAAACCTGGCCGTTCTGAATGAGCAGATCATAGGGTTTACGGCTTTCACATGCGGTCATGGAAAAAATGGTTAATAGTCCGAAACCGGTCATCACAAACCGGTGCACGGAGTTTCGGAAGCGAGTTTTTGGCATGGTTTCTCCCATTCAGCAGGTCGTACAACAGCCTGGTATGGATGCTTTTGAAATTACGGATTGTTTGCGGACGGTAGTGTGTCGTTTAGCCGTGAAAATACTAATTGAATTTTCGGCGTGTTTTGACCTGATTTTGGTTAAATCGGCGTAACATTTGAGGTAAGTTGTCTTTGAACAGAGAGTTATAAAATGACGGAAATTTTGGAAGAATTTTTACCTGCCAGGGCATAGGATTTCTATGACAGCAACCACAATGCAATCCCATGCTCCACTTTCGGACATTCGCGTGCTGGATTTATCGCGCATTCTCGCAGGCCCTTTTTGCACCCAATTTCTCGCGGATCTGGGAGCCGAGGTCATCAAAGTGGAACGGCCGGGCTGCGGCGACGACACCCGCACCTGGGGGCCGCCTTTCGCCGGCGGCGAGTCCGCCTACTTTTTATCCTGCAATCGCAATAAAAAGAGCATCGCCATTGATCTTGCGCGCGAGGAAGGCCGCGACCTGGTGCGGCGGCTGGTACCGCGTTGCGATATCCTGGTGGAGAATTTCAAGGTCGGAACCATGCAGCGCTGGGGGCTGGATTACGAACGGTTGCGGGAGCTCAATCCCGGGCTGATCTATTGCAGCATTTCGGCCTATGGGCAGGACAGTCCGGATGCGACGGAACCCGGATACGATTTCATCATCCAGGCGCGCGGTGGCATCATGAGCATCACCGGGCCGGAAGCAGGACCGCCGTATAAAGTGGGCGTGGCCATCACCGATATCACGGCGGGATTGTACGCGGCCGGCAGCATTCTGGCGGCGTTGCACCATCGCAGTCGTACGGGCGAAGGGCAGGCCATCGATATTTCGCTGCTGGACGCGCAGGTGTCGTGGCTGGCCAATGTGGGCATGAATTATCTGGTGTCCGGCCGGATTCCACAGCGCTACGGTAATGCGCATCCCAACATCGTGCCGTATGAAGTGTTTCCGACCGCGGATGGCTATCTGGCGGTGGCCGCAGCGAACGATGCGCAGTTCCGGCGGCTGTGCGCGGTGCTGCATCTGGACGGCCTGGCCGACCGGCCCGAATTTGCCACCAACGCCGCGCGGGTGCAAAACCGTGACCGGCTGATTCCCCTTTTGCAAAAGGCCTTTTCGCAAAAAACCAGCCGTGAATGGCACCGGTTGCTGAAGGAGGCGAACATTGCCAGTTCACCGATTCAAAACGTAAAAGAGGTGTTTGAGGATCCGGTGGTTCTGGCGCGAGGCATGAAAACGCAGGTCGAGCACCCGACAGCAGGCGCGCTGGACATGATCGGCGCCGTGCCCAAATTTTCCCGCACGCCGACGGCGGTTCCGGAGCCGCCCCCGCTGCTCGGCCAGCACACAGATGAGGTGCTGCAGCGCCTCCTGCAGCTCGATGCGCCAGCGATCCAGGAACTCCGGAAACAAAAAATCGTTGAATAATTTGCGATTTTGGACGAACAAAGTATTGACTTTTGGAATTAAATTTTTATATTATTGCTCTCGAAAAGCAATCCCTATTGAGATTCCCGAGTAGCTCAATCGGCAGAGCGGGTGGCTGTTAACCACTAGGTTGCAGGTTCGAGTCCTGCCTCGGGAGCACAAAGCCCGGCCAAATGGTCGGGCTTTTTTGGTTTTGATACTTTCCTTTTTCACTGAACACCGGTTAGTTCGACTGCAACGCAGAGACCACTGCTTCCGCCACCTGATCCAGCTCAGCATGGGAAATCACCAGTGGCGGCAGCAAGCGGAGCACCGTGCTCCCCGCCGGCAGCGCCAGGACGCCGTAATCCAGCAATTTGAGAATATACGGCTTCACGCGTGTTTTGAGTTCGATGCCGACCATCAATCCAAGATGGCGGATTTCGCGGATGAGGGGCACAGGGTTCTGCTGCAGCCGGGAAACCAGGTAATCGCCTTTGTCGCGCGCCTGCTCATCCAGCCGGTGCGCTTCCATGAATTCGATGGCGGCGAGCGCGGCGGCGCAAGCCAGTGGATTGCCGCCGAAGGTGCT
>WFVT01000346.1 GCA_015491485.1 Candidatus Zhuqueibacterota bacterium | reverse complement strand
GTTGCAGGATGAGCGAGGGCGATTTATGAACTTACTGAAACGTTTTTTGATCTATTTGGGAATCCTGTTGGTTATCGGTGGACTTGCGGCGTATCACGTGCTCACCGATTTTGCTTCAACCCCTTATCCTCCCGATATGACTCTGGAAGTGTTCCACCCGGAGACGCCCGGAAATATTCCGGAACATCGGGTTTGGCAACCGAAATATCCGGTGATCGATATCCACTCTCATCCTCAGGAAAGCGGAAAAACCCCGGATGAGCTGATAAAAATCATGGATGCATCCGGCGTACGCGCGATCGTGGATCTCGACGGCCACTGGGGATGGACCGGTCACCGCATCCAACGCAAGCTGGAGGAATACAACCTCAAGTACCCGGGCCGGTTTATTCTTTTTACCAAGATCGATTTCGGGCGCTATAAAAACCCGGATTTTGTGGAGGAGACCCTTCAACGGCTCGAAGAATCCGTTCGATGGGGAGTGAAAGGCGTTAAAATCTGGAAAAACCTGGGGATGATGTATCGGGATGCCAACGGCAAGCTGATTCCCCTTGATGATCCGCGTCTGGATCCCATCTGGGAGAAAATCGGGGAACTGGGAATTCCCGTTCTAATTCATACCGCAGATCCGGTGGCATTCTGGCAGCCCGTGGATCGGTTCAACGAGCGGTATGAAGAACTGACGGAAGGCGGCAGCTGGTTTGATAGCTATGCCAACGGCGATTATCCCTCTTTTGAGACGCTCATGAAACAGCGCGAAAATCTGCTGCGCAAGCATCCCAACACCATTTTTATCGGTGCCCACATGGCGGAACTGGGTCACGATCTCAAACGGCTGGGACGGATGCTGGACGAATTCCCCAATTTTTATGTGGATATTTCAGACCGCGCCTATGAACTCGGGCGCCAGCCCTATACCGCTCGCGAATTTTTTATTCAATATCAGGATCGTATTCTGTTCGGTATCGATTTATACCCCGAAACCCATGTGTATCAGGATTACTACCGGTTTTTTCAGACCGAGGATGAATATTTCGATTATCCCCGCTATTATTACAAGCACGGCCGCTGGAAGATCTACGGTTTGAATCTTCCGGATTCGGTATTGCAAAAGGTGTACTATTTAAATGCGGTGAAAATTCTCCAGCTCGATCGTAAGTTGATTGAAAATCCCTCATCGTGAAGCGAACCATCAGGATGATCGAGAGGAACCATCATGCTGAAACGAGTGATAGACGGACTGTTTATTCTGGGATTGCTGACCATTGCCGCGGTGTATATTGGCTATTTTAAATTTTTTAAAAAAGAATATCCGGGCCTTCCGTTGAAAGATTTTCAGCCGCGTTCCAATCTGGTTGTAGAACAGCATCCCGTGACGAGAGCCAAGTTCCCGGTTTTTGATGCACATATTCATTTAGATTATTCCGGTCTTACCGCTGAACAGGTCGTCCAAATTATGGACTCGTGCAATGTTTATAAACTGGTTAATCTGGAAACCCACGGCTGGTGGGGAGAAAAGCTGAAGGAAATGATCGACCGGTATCAGGCAAAATACCCCGACCGGTTTATCACTGTCGCGAATCTGGACTATTCCGGAATCGATGAACCTGATTTTCCTCAAAAGGCGGTGGCGCAACTGGAAGAGGCTTATAAAATGGGCGCCCGCGCCTTAAAAGTTTGGCGAAATCTGGGATTGATGGTGCGGGATAGCAAGGGCAAATTGGTGCGGATCGATGATCCGCGACTGGATGGGGTTTGGGAACGCGCAGGTGAATTGAAAATGCCGGTCATCATGCACATCGCCGATCCGACGGCGTTCTGGAAACCGGTGGATGAGCACAATGAACGCTATGAGGAATTGCAGGCTCATCTGACCAAAAAGGCTCAAAAGTGGACCATGTTTGGCCCACGGTTCGATGCGCTGACCGGAACCTGGTATAAAATCAGCCTCATCCGTCATCCTGAACGGCTGTATTATCACAGTGATTTTAACTGGTCCGGCGACTACTATCCGACCAAGGAAGAACTGATCGCGCAGCGAGACCGGGTCATCGCCCGACACCCCAATACACTGTTCATTGGCGCCCATATGGGATATCAGGCGGACGATCTGGCGTTTGTGGCAAAGGAACTGGACCGGTTTCCCAACTATTATGTGGAGTTGTCTCACGTTGTCAATGAGTTGGGACGGCAGCCGTTTACAGCCCGGAAGTTTTTCATCAAATATCAGGACCGGATTCTTTTCGGATTGGATGGAAAAACCGAAACGGATGCTTATGCGGCTTCATTTCGGTTTCTCGAAACCCGGGATGAGTATTTTGATTATCCCCGATATCACTGGAACCGCTTTGGACGCTGGAAAATCTATGGTATTTTTCTGCCGGATTCGGTGCTGAAAAAAATCTATGCTGAGAACGCAGAAAAGGTGTTTTCGTACCGTGCGCTTTCGCGTTCGGTTCAATCGAAAAACCGGTAGCGGAATAATGTGAAAATGGCTTTCAAACCATCCACCCAGGTGATTTTTTTGCCTTCATCATAAGTACGGCCGCTGTAACTGATAGGCACTTCATAGAGGCGATACCCTTTTCGCGCTACTTTGATGGTGAATTCCGGCTCGAAGCCGAAACGTTTGGACTTGAAAGTGATGTTCTGCAGGATATCAGAACGGAAGGCTTTGTAGCATGTTTCCATATCGGTGAGATTGATATTGGCCAATGCATTGCTCAACAGGGTTAGAAACTTGTTGCCCACATAATGCCAAAAGAACAGGACACGGTGCGGGCCTCCCAAAAAACGTGAGCCGAAAACCACATCAGCCCGTCCGTCTAATAATGGTTCCAGCAGGGCTTGATAGTCCCGCGGATCGTACTCCAGATCGGCGTCTTGAATAATGACGAAATCTCCTTGCACGGCTTTAAAAGCCGTATGCAAAGCGGCGCCCTTGCCGCGGTTTCTGGAATGATAAAATGGCTTGACATTCGCATATTGTTTGGCGATGGCGGCGATCCTGTCGCGCGTACCATCCGTGGAGCCGTCATCCACGATAATGATTTCCTTGGGAAAAGGAGTTTGTTGCACCCGCCGAACGATCTCTTCAATGGTATTTGCTTCATTATAAGCCGGTATGACTACCGAGAGCAGCACTGTCGAATTCATAAAAATTCCATCAAAAGCCGTTTTGGCATGAGAAATCAGTTTGAAATCAGTGAATTGTCCGTCCTGATATAGCCTCTATCCCGGATCGCGTAATTTAAGCAATCATCTTGATTTGACCAAGCTTTTTGCCGATAAAAATGGAAGGGTTACGTCAGACCGCCATCTTGCCAAATCAAATCTATTTCAAAAATGAAGTAAGGTGTTTCGTTTCGAACCAGTGTCACAATCATAGACTGTTTCGCACCAGTTTTAATCATGTAACATTTTTGGTCAATTAATTGAAAATCATACAGTTAATGCCAGTAGATATTTTGGCACAAGAATTGCGAAATGCAGTTTTGCATTAAAAAATCACTATCAAGGATGGTTTTGAACTGGAGGTTAATGCGAGTATGCAACCACGGCATCCATTGACAAGGCTTCTGAGGGTGGGAGGATTACTGCTTGGTTTGGTTTTAACCGTTGAGACGGCTTTTGCGCAAACGGTTAAAATTTTGCCATTAGGAGATTCGATTACTCGCGGTGACGGAGGAACGCTGCCCTATCACGGGTATCGCGATACTCTTGCCAGTAGAATGGACAACGCTGGCATAACCTATGACCTGGTCGGCCTTCACAACGACGGCGACGGTTCCTTTGATGGCGATCATCAGGGGATGCCGGGCAAACGTGCCGACGAAATAGCCGATTCGGTCAACATCGTGATGTCATTGACCAATCCGGACCTTGTCCTGATTCACATGGGAACCAATGATATCACCCAGGGGCAAACCGTTGCCTCAACGGTGACGGATATCGAACGGGCGATCAATGATATTCACGCTTATAATGCCAATGCCAAAATTCTTGTGGCGGGTATTGTTCCCCGTTCAGACGATGCGACCCTGGACAGCTTGACCGCTGAACTGAATACCAGCATTCAGGACCTGGTGAATCAGAAAAAAGGAGCCGGGTTCAAAATCTGGTATGTTGACCACTACAACAATTTTAAAAGCAATGCCAACTGGGTCACCGATTATATGTCGCCTGATGGCATACATCCCAATGATACAGGCTATCAGGTGATGGCCGATTTGTTCTTTTCGGCGATTCAAACGGCGCTTGCCTCTGACAGCACTCCGGTGGTTGTCGATGATTTCAACCGCGCCGGACCCGACCTGGGGGGCAACTGGGACGCCGACCCGGCGTATCAGATTGTCAATAACCAGCTTTCCAATACATCCACTACAGGGAACTGGGTTCTGGCAACGTGGACGGCAAACAGCAATCCGGTAGAGGTGTCCTTCCGGTGGGCATCGAACGCCACCAGCGCCGGAATTAATGAGGGAGGGCTGGCATTGCGTCTGGATGCTCCTTCCCGAACGGCAAACGGTTATCTGGTCTGGATGGGCACCAGCGCCGGTGCCGCCGGAAAAAATATTATTTTGTGGACGATTGAAAATGGAGCTCCTGCTACCGCGGTTGCTGAAGTGCCATATACGCTTGCCGAACCGACTGCAGGCGATACGTTTAAAGTAAAATTGAGCAGCGACGCCAATGGCCATCATTTCGATGTGTACATCAACGGAACGTTTTACGGCCGGGTATCGGATGCCAATACCTTGCAGGGCAATACAGCACCGCTGTATGCCGGCATCATGCTGAAAGGGGGGTTGGATAACGATGTCGATGATTTCAGCTTCACGGTGAACCAGGACGTGACCGCGCCGGCCGCCGTAACCGACCTGATCGTCTCCTCGGTAAGCGGAACTTCGGTGACGCTCCAATGGACGGCTCCCGGTGACGATGGCAATTCCGGAACGGCCGCAAAATACGAAGTGCGATACTCCACCAGCTCGATTAATTCCAGTAACTTTGCTTCCGCGACCCTGGCTCCTAACGCGCCGTTCCCGTCTCCGGCCGGAAGTGTGGAAACCATGACCATTACAGGGCTGAGTACAGGAACGACTTATTATTTTCGCCTTAAAGCCCGTGATGAGGCCGGAAATGTAAGCGATTTATCCAACCAGGCTTCAGCCACAACCTCTTCCGGAGTAACCACGGTAGATAATTTCAATCGCGCACTTTTGGGCGACAACTGGACGGCAGATCCGGCCTTTCAAATCGTCAATAACGAGCTGCACAATACATCCACCGTTTCTTCATGGAATTACCTGGCAATTTTCAATGCCAAGAAAAACCCGATTGAGGTAGGATTTACATGGGGTCAGACCGCCGATGTCAATGGCATTGATGAGGGCGGTTTCGCACTGATGATGGATGCGGCCTCCACCACGGCAAACGGTTATCTTCTGTTCCGTCGGCCGGTGGCTGGCACGATTGAGCTCTGGACCATTGAAAACGGCGCTCCCAAAACCGCGGTTGCCAGTGTTGCCGGTAATCTGGCGGGTCCGGCCGCCGGCGACAAAATGTCCGTGAGCATCCGTTCCGATGCCAATGGACATCATTTCGACGTGTATATCAATGATCAGTTGGATGGTACCGTTTCCGACCCCAATAAGCTGCAGGGGAATGCATCGACGCTTTATGCCGGTGTGATGCTCAAAGGTAACCTCAACAATCCTATTGATGATTTCTTCGTGACCAGTGAGCTTGGCGCTCCGTCACAAATTGTCAAAGTATCCGGAGATAATCAGCAAGCTCCCGTCGGTCAGAAATTACCATTGCCTTTGGTGGTGCAGGTGACGGATGACAACGGAAATCCCATTGAAGGTGCTGCTGTCGATTTTGCGGTCATCGAAGGTGATGGGCAGATTGTTGAGCCTCCGGCCTATGAATTCCGGGTTGATGTGGGGGGAGAAGCCCCTTATACCGATGCCAACGGCAAAGTCTGGAATGCCGATCAGGCGTATAGCCCGGGAAGCTATGGATATATCGGAGGAAATCGTGGATATATCTCCAATGCCAATATTGCAAACACCCAGGATGATGAGCTTTATAGAAGTGAACGCTGGGCTCTGAGTGGATATAAAATCGATTTGCCCAACGGTGAATATACCGTGTTTTTGCATTTCGCCGAATTGGTCTATCAAGCAACCGGTAGTCGTGTGTTTAGCGTTAAGCTGGAAGGTACCACCGTCCTGAACAATTTTGACATCTACGCCACCGGTGGTTACCGTACGGCAGTGATCAAACAGTTTACGGTCACGGTTACGGACGGCGTCCTGGATATCGATTTCATATCCAATATTGAAAATCCAAATATCCATGCGATTGAAGTTCGAGGAAAGTCCGGTATTGCGACCACCGACGCTTCAGGTAAAGTGTCCCGGGAATTTATCGTGGGCTCTACAGTGGGAACGCACCGGGTTCAGGTTTCACCGCTTGGATTTACCGCCACACCAGTGGTATTCACGGCGACCGCCACAGCAGGTCAGGCGGCTAAAATCGTGAAAATCAGCGGGGATAATCAAAGTGGTGCAGCCGGACAACCATTGGCGCAGCCGTTCGTCGTTGAAGTGCAGGATTCCGTCGGCAATCCCGTGTCCAATTATGATGTCTATTTTGTAGCGGCTCAGGGCGGCGGCATGTTGGATAAACCGCAGCCGGTCAAAACCGATTCTGTCGGTCGGGCAAGTGTCACGCTCACCGTCGGTAATCAGCATGCCACCAATATCGTCAATGCTTATGCCCCCGGGCTAACGGGATCGCCCGTTTCATTCACTGCCACGGCGACCTCCGGCATTGCCGCGAAAATCGAAAAGGTCAGTGGCGATAATCAGACCGGAACGGTCAATCAGGCGCTTGCCAATCCAGTGGTGGTTCGCGTCGTGGATTCCAATAATCAGCCGGTTCCAGACTTCCCGGTGGATTTCATTGCCGGCGACAACGGCACGACGAATAGAAGCGGACTGTTAAATAACCCGACTCTGGAGGGCGATTACATCGTCCGTCAGGTTGGGCAGGTTGCCCCGGGATGGGGATCGTGGAGTTATGACGGCAGTGAAACTCATTCTAAGACTTCGGGATTTAATTCCCCTGCTGCTCAACGTCTGAATACGACTGGCACAGCCCTGGGTGCCTCTATTGCACAGGTAATTCCAGTAAATAAATCGCCGGTCAATGGTACTAAAATGTTACTTAGTTTATTCTATAGAGCAACAGGGAATTCAGAGGTTGCGCTTCGCATTAAATTGAGGAAAACATTAGATAGCGTATTGGTTGAGTTTGCACTGCCTCCAACCAATAACCAATGGGTTCATGTAACAAAATCATTTATCTGGAATTCAAATTATGAACCGTTGGAAGTCCATTTTGTGGCTCAAAATGATGTGATTGTCGATTTAGATGATGCCAATATTTATTAT
>WFVT01000345.1 GCA_015491485.1 Candidatus Zhuqueibacterota bacterium | reverse complement strand
GCCAGAGTAGGACACTCCACCAGGGCTCCACGCCCTGGCAGAGTTAGGCTTGCTCGGGAAACGGGCGACTTGCCATGGTCCGGGATTCGGGTCGGAATCACTCTGGCAGGGATTGAAACCCTGGCAGAGTTAAATCATCCCCGATTCCGCGCGACGGACAAAGACAATTGGCATGAACCCGCCTTTCGTCTGCATTCTCTTGTTTCCCTTCCGATTTGTATTAAATTTCAGAATCATCAAATTCCCCGGCAGCGCCCAATTGAACAGGATTGCGCCAGCATCCCGCCGCTTTCTCCATCCATTCAACCGGGCAACGCCGCCTGAACCCAAAACGGAGGAGAGGAATCATGTCCAAAAAAAAGTTACTCTGGGTTCCGCTGATCGTGCTGGGGGTGATTGTGCTGTATTTCCTCGCCTGGCCGGTGCCGGTCGATCCGGTTGCCTGGGAAGCGCCGCCCAATCCGGGATATACCGGTCCCTTTGCTCAGAACGACCGACTGAAAGCGCTGGAAACCTTTCCCATCGGCGACAACACCGGCCCGGAAGACATTGCCGTGGATGAACAGGGCCGCATTTACGCCGCCACCCACGAAGGCCGCATCGTGCGGCTGAATCCGGATGGCTCCAATCCGGAAAACTGGGTAGAAACCGGTGGTCGGCCGCTGGGCATCGATTTCGACGCGAACGGCAATCTGATCGTGGCTGATGCCTACCGCGGCCTGCTGTCTATCTCACCGGACGGGCAGATTACCGTGCTGGCGACGGAAGCCGATGGCATCCCCATCCGTTATGCCGATGACGTGGACGTGGCCGCCGATGGCAAAATCTATTTTTCCGATGCTTCCACCAAGTTCGGCGCCAAAGAGTGGGGCGGAACGTATGAAGCCAGTCTGCTCGACCTCATGGAGCATGGCGGCCATGGCCGGCTGCTGGTGTACGATCCGGCCACGGGCGAAACCCGTACCCTGCTGGACGGTCTCAATTTCGCCAACGGCGTGGCCATGAGTCATGATCAGGCCTCGGTGCTGGTGAACGAAACCGGGACTTACCGGGTGCTGCGCTACTGGCTTTCCGGCCCAAAAGCCGGCACCGCCGAGCCGGTGATTGAAGCCCTGCCGGCATTCCCGGATAACATCTCCACCGGACTGGACGGCCGCTACTGGGTGGCGCTGGTGTCGCCACGCAATCCCCTGCTGGATGACCTGTCCGATAATCCATTCTTGCGAAAAGTGTTGCAACGCATGCCGGCGTTTCTGCGGCCGAAAGCCGTGCCTTACAGTCACATCATCGCCATCGACGACAGCGGCAATGTGGTGGCGGATTTGCAGGACCCCGAAGGCGCCTATCCCATCAACACCAGCGTCACCGAAACGGAGGACTACCTGTACATCGGCAGTCTGGTGGCGCCGGTGCTGGCCCGGCTGGACAAGGCCAAAGTGGGATTGAAATAGCGCGGTTTTCGTGGTGAGCGGGATCGGGGTCGGCGTGAAGCGGGGCTAAAAATACAGCCAGTAAAGCATTATCACGGCAATGATGCCCAGAAGGAGCTGCAGCGGCAGGCCGATTTTGAGGAAATCTTTGAATTTGTAGCCTCCCGGTCCGTACACCATGAGATTGGTCTGGTAGCTGATGGGCGTGGCAAAGCTCAGGGCGGCGGCCAGCGCCACGGCAATGGCAAAGGGCCGCGGATCGGCTTGCGCCGCCGCGGCTGCAGTCATGCCGACGGGAAATAGAATGGCAGCGGTGGCATTGCTGGTGATCATCGTGGAATAGGCGCTGGTGAGAAAATAAACACCGGCCAGGACACCCGGAATCCCGAAATCGCGGACGGCACGCACCATACTTTGCCCGAGAAACTGCGCCAGGCCGGAATTCTCGAGAGCGGAAGCGATACCGAACGATGCGGCGATAATAACCAGCACGCGCAAATCCAGCATTTGCCGCGCCTCCGAAGGGGTAATGGTGCGCGTGAGTACCAGAAAGACCGCCGCCAGCAGCGCCGCCACGCTCAGCGGCAGCACATTTGCCACCACCAGGCCCAGCATGCCGATGAACGTCCCCAGCGCCAGCCGTCCCTGCCATGCCGGTCGTGAGGGGACCTCCTCGGCGTGCGAGACCAGATAGAAATCTTTGGAGTGGTACCATTTATCGCGGAAGTCACGGCCGGCGAGCAGCAGCAGCGTGTCTCCGGGCCGCAGAACGATATCGCCGATTTTCCGGTTGATGCGTTCGCCGTGCCGGTGGATCGCAATGATCACCGCACCGTAGCGCTTGCGGAACTGGCTTTCGCGCACATTTTGTCCCACCAGCGGCGACACCGGGGATACCACCGCTTCGTACGTGCCAATATCCGCCGAATGATAATTTTTCAAATCAAAGCTGGAATCTTTGATGAGCTGCAACCCGGGGGTTTTCTGGAGCTCGAGAATCGTCTTGGGCAACCCGGTAAAAAACAGCCGATCGCCTTCGCGGATTTTTTCTTTCGGCGAAGCCGGGGCAATCACCTGCCCATCGCGCTCGATCTGAAACAGAAACAGGCCTTTCAAATGGCGCAGCCCGGCGTCTTCAATGGACTTGCCGATGTTCTGATACTCCGGCGTGACCTTGAGTTCGATGACAAATTCGCGTGTGTTTTCGCCGAGTTCCACAATGGGCTGCTTGCGGTTGGGAAGCAGTCGCTGCCCCACGGTGACGATAAACAGAATGCCGATGAGCGCCACCGGAACGCCGATCAGCGAAATTTCGAACAGCGACATACCCACCATGCCGTGATCGATCATCAGGCCGTGCACAATGAGATTGGTGCTGGTGCCGATGAGCGTGCAGGCCCCGCCGAGAATGGCGGCATATGAGATGGGGATGAGAAATTTCGATGGCGCGAGATGATGCCGTTCGGTCCAGGAACGCACCGCCGGGATGAGCATGGCCACCAGCGGGGTGTTGTTCATGAAAGCGGAAAGCGCTGATACCGGGAAAATGACTCGCAAAAGTTTTCGGGTCAGAGAACTCGAATTGGAACCGAAAATGGAGTGGCTGATCCGGGCGGTGATGCCGGTATAATGCAGCGATCCGGCGACGATAAATAGCAGTGCAATGGTCAGCATGCCTTCATTGGAAAAGCCGGCCAGCGCCTCTTTGATGGTGATCACATCGCCAAGAACCAGAAGAGCCAGCGCTGCGAATAAAGTGACTTCAACTTCGGGCCGTTCCAGAACGAGGAATAAGGAAAGCAGACACAAAAGGATGAGGGTGTACCAGAAATGAAAGTCCATCATCGTTACACACGTTTTCCTACCGTATCAGCTTCATTGCCGGAAAATCAATCGTTATCATCCAATCGCATGGCATTCACAGGAACGAAACGATTGAAGCCACGATGAAAACGCAGCCAATCATCCCGGGCTGTTTGCGAAAGGCGGTTCGCAGCGGCGAAGGAATTTACCGGCAAATTATACGGTCCGGAATCGAAATGCATGGTCTGGAATCATACCGCTGTCATTTCGGTTTTTTACAAACCGATTTGCCGGGCTGAGAGAATGTTTGAAAATTTAGGAGAGGATACCAGTTTTTTTATTGCAAAACCTGTGACAGAAGAGTTACAATCCGGCCGGACGGAGAGACTGAGCCGCTTCCCCGGGAGCAGGGAGACCGGTTTTCAAAGGGTGTTCCGGTTATTCCTCGTTCCTCTCATCCGCGGGCTGCTGTTTGATGAGGATCGTGATGCCGCCGACAATCATGCCCACAAGGGTGGCGCCGATGATCCACAATACCGCATTCCGCAGCGGAATGATCAGATAGCCCTCCAGCGGTGAAATACCTTCCCCCACAGTACCGCCCCGTTCCACGAGGAAACGAGGGGAAGTCCATTGCCACGCGTAAGCCATCATATAAGTGATCGCAACCATGAGGCGCGTATAAACGCCGAAAAGCAGGACGTGAACGAAAAGCGATTTGAGGGGAGAAGGATCCCGGTGCCGGGCGATTTCTAATCCAAAAAATACCGGAACCAGAAAATACAGCCAGGCCACCCCAAAGAGATTGTTGATGCTTTCCGGCGCACCGAGCTGTTCCAGGAAGATACGGATAACAATCACAGCCAGCGCCAAAAGAAGCGGCCATTTCAGGCGTGCATGGGCGACGGCAATCAGCCCCATGATGATATTCCTCCGTGGTATCAGGTGGATATACACTGAGCGTCTTGCTTTCAGGCGGATTCGGTTGTTTCCCGTGCTGAACATTAATTTAGCCGGCTTGCCGGCGATACCAAGAAAAATCGCACCGACATGAAGCAACTTTGTACGGGCGACGAATTTACTTGAAAACTGAGTGTCTCCCATTTTTCACTCCGAAGCCGGGTATCTATGATGTTTATGAGTCACAGAGGAACGCGGTTGATCCTCGGATGCATTGTAGCACAAGCTTCCAGCTTGTAGCTTTGGGGAGAAAGCACTGATTTGTAAACCTACCACCAATCAATGCTTGCGGATGGGCTGTTGGTGAGGAATTTAAATCCAGAGACTAACCGCCGAGTTCGCGGAGTGCGCAGAGATTTTTTTCTTTTATGAGATGGCTTATCGTCGTTCACAACGGCATGATGCGGCAGCGTTTTATATCAGCCACGGATTTGCGCGGATGAAACACGGATATTTTGTAGCACAAGCTTCCAGCTTGTGATTTTTCGCGAGAAGTCACTGACTTGCAAACCTACCACCAATCAATGCTTGCGGATGAAACACGGATTTTATCGGATGTGAAAGGGGGGCTATTTCCAT
>WFVT01000344.1 GCA_015491485.1 Candidatus Zhuqueibacterota bacterium | reverse complement strand
CTGGCAGAGTTAGGGAAACCCGGTGTTTGGGAACATGACCGCCGAAAGCGGGGTGTCTTTAACGCTGGCAGGGATGAAAAACCCTGCCAGCGTGCGCGGAGTACTCTGCCAGGGCTTCACGCCCTGGCAGAGTTAAGAAAACCCGGTATTTGGGAACATGACCGCCGAGATCGGGGTGTTTTTAACGCTGGCAGGGACAGAAGCCCTGCCAGCGTGCGCGAAAGACTCTGCCAGGGCTCCACGCCCTGGCAGAGTTAGGAAAACCCGGTGTTTGGGAACATGACCGCCGAAAGCGGGGTGTCTTTAACGCTGGCAGGGATGAAAACCCTGCCAGCGTAAGGGAGTCCTGCCAGCGTGGGTGAAAAACTACCACCGCTTCGCCAGAACCACGGTTTTTGCTTGATTGAGCAATACGCCGTTTTCAGCATCAATGGCCTGCAGATGTACGATATACAACCCCAGCGGCAAAAACCGCCCGGCGTCATCACGCCCATCCCAGATGATTGTGCGTTCACTGCCGGTCGGAGCAGCATTGAGCAGCTCGCGCACTTTCCTTCCGCGAATATCAAACACAAACAGATGCACCCGGCCGGTTTTCATCGGCAGACGGTAGTGAATCAAAGCAAAGTCCTCATAACCGTCACCGTCCGGGGAGAACGGATTGGGCGCGATGGACAGCGTTCCGGCTTCCGGCAGTGTCTCCACATAAACGCTGTTGCGCCTGCCCGGGGTGCTGCCCGCCGGATCCACGCTCAGGCTCCAGTTGTCGGCGTCATCGGCGGCCAACCGCGGCTGAATGCGCTCCAGCGATACACCGGCAAACGCCGATGCCGGCACTGTATATTCGAGACTGTCGATACGTCCGCCGTTATAATCCAGCAGGAGAAGCTCGTCCCGATCATTGTTCAGCGACGGCCAGTCCTCCAGCACGCGATATGCAGTTTCCGGAAGACCGACCAAAGGAGCCTGCGTCAATACCAGCAGCCTCCCCGGTTCAAGCCGGGTGTGATCCGGCACCGGTCCACTCACGGAGCGGGCATCACGGAGACGCCAGCCGCCCAGGTCCACCGGCTCATCCATCAGGTTGATGATTTCAATCCATTCCGGCTGCCCTTTTTGCGGCCGGGCCATGATCTCGTTGATCACCACATCACCCGGTAAATATCCCACCGGAAACGTGAACGCCATCCGGTTGTTATCCAGCCGCTCGTCGCGGTCGACATCCAGTTCCACCCGCATCACAAACCGCCCAGAAGCAGGAGGCCGCCATCCGAAAATCAGGGATAGTGTGTCGCCTGTATTCAGCGTGTGAACCAGCTCTTGCTCAGCAACCACCGTTTGCGGCGCATCCGGATCGCGCACATCCGAAGCCCAGAGGATCGCCTGCAACAAACGCACCGGCTGCCGCCCGATGTTGTGCATCAACACAGACAGGCGCACCCGATCGCGACGCGTCGTACGCTCCGGCTGCCACTGCAAGGTGGAATCCTGCAGAGCGACATCAAAAAAACGCGGCGATACACTATTGAACCGGCCAGGCGTAGCTCCGGAGGCGTCCGTGCTCGGCTGCCAGTTCCGGGGATCCGCGGAGGGCCAATCCTCGCGGAGCCGCTCCAGCGAGACGTTCCGCGGGATGGATGCCGCCAGTTGATACACCACCGAATCGATAAGAAAACCGGCGAAATCCAGTAAAACGATACTCTCGCGGCGGTTGTTCAGCGCCGGAAACGGTGCAGCAGGCCATACAGGCAAATCATCCGGCAGTGAATATTGCAGCCGCACCGATATGTCGGCGGCGATCACGGCATAGCCTTCGGAAGCAAGGGCCGTTTGCTCGGGTGGCGCGATCAATGCCGTGCGGCCGCTGGCATCCCGGATGCGCCAGCCGTTCAGCGGTACCGGTGCAGTACCGGCATTGAACAGCTCGATCCATTCCGGCGCGCCGGGCTCGGGGTTGAACATGATTTCATTGATCACCAGCGTTCCTTCGGGCCAGCCGATATTGATACGGACGGTATCCTGATTGTTATCCGGGAATTCGTCGTTTTGCAGCCACACCTCCGCCCGCAGGTCGTGTGTGCCGGCACGATCCGGCCGCCATTCGAAGACGATCACTATGGAATCGCCGGGCGCCATGAATGGAAGATGCCCCTGCCGGAGCACCGCCGATGCCCCCTCCAGCACCTGGTAATTCAGTGCCTGCACGGGAAGCATCCCAACATTGCGAATGACGACCGCCAGCGGTACCGGCTCGCCGACGCGCCGACGCAGATTCGCCACGGTCGGATCAAACGCAATGGCGACATCCTGCTGCCGCGGCGAAACGGAATTGGCGAATCCCGGGGTGCCGTGCACCTTGCGGCTATCGGCCCAGTTGCCGGGCGCATCGCTTCCATCGATGAGGATTTTTTCATCGGAGTGGCCCGGCGCATTGCCCACGGTGTAGGTGTAGGCGGCCACCGTGTCGCCGGCAGCATTGATCAGCAGTACGGTCTCCGGCCGCGAATTGGACAGGCCGCCGGAGCCAAAAGTTTTGCTGTCGATGGTCAGCAGCAGAGCATCGGCGGGGATCAGGTCATCGTAGGTGTTGGAATCGGCAAAATAGTCAGGATCAAGAATGAGGGCAAACTGACGGGGATGCAACTGCCAGAGGCTGTCCGGGAAGACAAGCGGCTCCTGTCGCGCCTGGTCGCCGATCCGCCAGCCGCGCAGGTCCACCATATCGGAGGAGCTGGCATTAAAGATCTCGATGAATTCATCGGTATTTTCCGGGCCGATGGGATTGAACATGACCTCGGTAAGCCGCACCTGTGCTGAAAGACTGGAAACGGCCCATGCGGCAAACAGGAACAGCCAGAAGCTCGATCGCATCGATCTCCCCCTGAGATCGTTTCGGGTGATGGTTTGAGATGGGCGTCAACTGGCAGCAAATCGGCTTTTTGGGTATGGAACAAAATTCACACGGCGATTCCCGGCTTTTGCGGCGGCTCCTTTTGGGGATGCAATTTCAAAAACCTTCCCTGCATGGAATTGCCGGGCTCGAACACCGTGAAGCGCAATCCTCCTCCGGGGACGGGCATGGTTCGATTTTTTCAATCCGGCCCCATCCACTGCTCCATCCTCGTTCAGAAGGGCCGAACCCCAATCGACACCGCCCGGGACGGCATCCGGGCAGTGCTGGTGTCTTACTCCTTCACCGGAACCAATCGTTGCATGGCGGCGGCGGTCTGCCGGATGTGTGAACGATTCAACCGGACGTGGCGGTATTTGCCCTGCAGCCACAAATCGAGCTGATCGGCGTAATGGGGGGAAAACGGCTGTCCGGATTGTCCGCCCGGCAGCACCCGGTAAGCAGCATCCGGCCGCGCAAGGTCCACAATCTGACGCACCGAGGCTCCGACTTTGACGGCGAACGGCTTTTGAAAGGAATACTCCGCCTTTGGAATGGTGCTTGCCGAGCCCGGCATGGGAAACGGTCCGCGGTTGAAGACCCGGCTCAGCGCCGGAACCTGTCCCAGTACGTGCTGCACGGTCAGGGTGTGCAGCCGGCCCCACTCCCAGAAGCCGGGGCCATCACCGAGCTGTTCCCGCAATTGTGCCAGTGTGGCCCGAAATTGAGCCGCGACCACGTCATTGCGCCGTTCCCGCGAATCGGTACCCGCATCGTCCCACCAGCGGGATTGCGGATGCCGCAGCAAATATTCCATGGCGCGGATCGGGAAATTCGACCAATAGCGGAATTCATTGAACAAGGTATCGCCCAGTTCATCCTTGAGTGCGGCCTCCAGCAATTTCGAAAACCAGACATGATACACGCTGGCAGCGGCGCTTTCGCGGGTTTCGGCAAAATCCCATTCCTGCAGCAACTTCACCAATTTCCGTTCCTGTTCATTCAGCTCGGCATTTGCCAGGCTTTCAAGCATCAGCGGAAATGTTTTTCGCGCCTGTTCTGATACCACATCCAACTGAATGCGCATGAAATCTTCAGGAGACAGCCGTTCCTTTTCTTCCAGCAGGGTCGTTATGCGCCGGATGCGGCTATCCGGCTCCCAGCCGTTGCCGAGGTAATACGGAAAGTCGCGCTGCATGAGATTATTGGCCGTGGCGATATAACCACGCGGCGGATTTTTCGCATGCGGCATGCGTTCGAACGGAATCATGCCCAGCCAGTCGCCTTCGCGCTGCCAGCCGCGATACACCGCAAAGCCGCCGCCATCACGACGGATGGGCACCGCACCGGCGGCATAATAGCCGATGGTGCCTGCGGTATCCGCATAAATGATGTTCTGGCACGGCGTGCGGAAACGGCGCAACGCCTCCACAAACGCATCCCAGGAGTCCGCGCGATTCAATTTCCAGAATGCCGCCACCTCATCGCTGACTTCATAGCCGGTCCAGCGGAACGACAGGGCCAGACTGTCCGACGGCCAGGCCGGATGCACATCGGACACAATGGGCCCGTGGCGGGTGATGCGCACGGTTAGCGGCACCGGATCATCGCGGCCTTTGACGCGAATCCACTCCTGCACCACCTGCATTTTTTGCCACCGGCGGCCGTCCCAATACTGCGTGCTATCCTGCGGATGAATGCGTTCGATATAAAAATCCGCGTCATCGACCATGCCATTGGTCAGGCCCCAGGCGATGGCGCGGTTCTGTCCAATCACAATGCCGGGCGCCAGGGGTAGCGCCACTCCGGCGACATCCACCGTGGGGCTCACCAGGTGCATTTCGTACCACACAGACGGCAGCGCCAGTCCGAGATGGGGATCGTTGGCGAGAATCGGTTTGCCGGTGGTGCTTTTAGCGGCGCTCACCACCCAACTGTTGCTGGCGGCGATGGTGAACGGCAGGCCCGAAGCCTGCAACGCCTGATGAAACTGCCGCAGCACGCCGGCGAATCCCCGGTCCCAAAGTTCCTCCGAACCGGCGAGAATCGCGGGTGCATCGGCGTCATAGCCGGGAAAAAGCTCGCGCGCCCGCTGTTCGCCCAGCCGTGCGGCCACCTGCGAATATACCAGCTCACTGTGCCAGGCAAAACTCAATTGGAAGCCCATAAAACGCATAAAGGCGATCGAGTCGGTGATCTCCCACGGCTCCGGTTGAAAATCCAAAATGGAAAACTCCACCGGAAGGCGATCGCGATACGCCGCAAGATATGCATTTATCCCTTCTGCAAATGCCTGCAACGCCAACCGGGATTCCGGGGCCAGCGCGGCGGCAATCCGTTCGGCGGCCCGGTAAAACCCCAGAGTCCGGAAAAACCGATCCTCGCTGAGCACTTTGTCGCCAAGAATTTCGCTGAGCCGCCCGGATACCAGACGACGGAAAAACTCCATTTGCCAGAACCGATCGCGGGCGCACAGGAAGCCGGCGGCTCTGTAAAGATCGGTATCATTTTCCGCATACACATGCGGCACGCCATAATCATCGAAATACACGGTCACCGGCTGACGCAGGACAGGAACGACCTCCGGACGATCCAGATCCGGCAGCGATTTGGTAACCAGCCGGAATCCCAGGTAACCGGCAATGCCCATCACCACCGCAAATAAAAACAGCGTAGCTAAAACCCATCTCAGTACGCGAGCCATAACATCTCCTCACGATCGTGTTCATCAGTCGATTCGAATCATCCGGATGCGGCTAAAATGCAAAAGAGGGATCCGATATCCTTTCTTTCACCAGGTATCAAAATCCGTTCATTGATGCGATAACGCCGTTACAAAACACCAACAATGTTTCCGCCATGGAATGTGATGGTACAGCCTTCCGGCCGCATTTTCGGCTTCCGCCGGAACCATCCGCAGCGGAAGACTTTACAGATTTCGATGTGTCAACGGTCGCATCATGCATCCAAATGCGATTAGAATACAATGATCGTTTTTAAAATGCAAGTAAAGACGGTCAAAGCGGCATTCAACATCCGGTGTTTCACCATGAATTGACGCGGATTGTCTTACTGCTAAAACCCCTGTTCCGAGGAGACCGCCCCATAAAAAAAGACGACCGGCGGGTCGTCTTTTTCACGCTCATACATAAAGTTGTTGGCGGCTAATCACTGTTTTTTCTTCTGCCGGCGTTTCGATTTGCTGCTCTGAGAACCGGTGGTATCGCGTCGCTTGCTGCGCTTTTGCGAGTCTTCAATCCCCGCCGATTGCGAAGCGCCTTCGTTCTGTCCGCCGCCGACACGCTTGGCGGTACTCGGCGGAGCCGCCGTTCCGGTCCCCCCGGAAACAGCGCTCTGACCGGCCGGTGCATCTCCCCGGCGTCCTCGCCGCCCGAACTGGCGCGGGCGCGGCAGGGTGGTATCCCGCTGAGCGATGGCACCGCCGTAATAATACGGCTCTGCCCACCACGGAGTGTCATAATAAAACAGCCAATCGCGGCTACGGCCCTGATAATAGGTGCCGTAAGGCAAAGTCGGGTTATAATAACTGTGGGACTGATCGTGGCACTGCAGGCAATCATCGCTGGGCAACACTTCAGCGGCATGATTGTCTTCGAATAGAGCGGAACTCTCGTTTTGCACCCGGGGATGCTTCAGCAAAGTATAACAGCCGGCGAACGCCATTGCGGCTGCCAGCGCTACCACAATCGGAATACGATGCATTCTATCGCCAGAATTAAAAGAATTCAAAGTAGGTTAGTTTTACGACACGCTGAAAGCTTTCATATTTATTGCGCAGTAAATCAATGAGATAAAACTCAAAATAAACCACATTTTTGATGTTATACCGCAACCCGAAATTCAAATAGCCCTTTCCGGAACCGAGTGAGTTATCGGCATTGTCATTCAGAGCAAAATCGTATTCCCCCAGCAGGGACAGCTCCGGCGTGATCCCCAGATCGGCGCCGGTAAATAGATTGATGCTCCGATCTCCATCCGCGGTTTCCAGGGAATAGTTTGTGCCCACATGGAAACTCAATCGGGTCATGACATCATAGTTTTTGCTGGCGACGATAAAAAATCCGGTGGATTTTCGTTCGAATCGCCGGGCTTCTTCGTTATACGCGCCATGTCCCTGCGAATCAAAACCGATCGCCAGGGCCGGCAGGGTAAAGGTTTCGGTGAGCAGCCGGTAACGAAAATTTGCGCCGGCAAACGGCTGCCAAACGATGTCACCTTCACCGATGATATTAATTCCACCGAACGACACCCCGAACATCAGCCGGTCGTTCATTCCAACATCGATAGAGCTTAGAACACCTCCACCGGGAAAGACGCGCATGGTGACATCAAAGGAAGCGCGTGGCAGGGAATAGGCAATTGGATAGTCAATTATGTACCGTGGCAAAACATTGACGCCCTGGGCCAGCAAGCCGGAAGGCAACAGTCCGAACAACAACACAAGCCAGATTCTCTTCATCGGCTTCCTCGAATGGTTCTTTCATCCTGTTTTTTATAAATGTAAGAGCAATTTCGCCGAATGTCAAGAAAAAACAATTTGTTATACAATATCAATGAAAATGGATCAGAGACGACTCCTTTGTAGCAAAATTGAGCAACATCACATTAAGCCGCGATAAGCACCGCCGTCCACGGGGATGGTTGCCCCCGTGATGTAGCTGGCCCGTTCGGAACAGAGAAAAGCGATCAGCGCTGCCAGTTCCGCCGGTTCACCCATGCGGTTCATGGGGATATTGCCGACGACCTGTTTTTCCGCCTCTCCGAATGAAATTCCCTGTCGCTTGGCTTTCTCGGTCAGCAACTCCTCCACGCGCTCGGTGCGCGTCCATCCGGGACAAACATTATTGATGGTGATTCCGTATGGCGCCAGATCATCGGCGAGGGTTTTGGCCATGCCGACCAACCCCGGCCGGAAGGTGTTGGACAGCAGCAAGCCGGATATGGGCTGTTTGACCGAGATGCTCAGGATATTGACAATCCGCCCCCATTCCTGCTCTTTCATGTGTGGCAAAACATGCCGAATCATGCGCACGGCGCTCATCAGGGTCAGCCGATAAGCATAATCCCATGGCGATTCATCATCATCAAAATCGCTGAAATTCCCCGGAGGCGGGCCGCCGGCATTGGTAACCAGGATATCAACCGTGCCGAATTTTTCAACGGTTTTCTCAACCAGATTGCGGATATCCGGTTCATGCATGACATCAGCCACCATGGGGAGTACTACGGCATTGGTCTCGCTGATGATTTTTTCCGCCGCTTGCTCGACATGACTGGCTTTGCGGCTGCAAATCACCACATTGGCCCCTTCACGCGCCAATTCGAGCGCCGCCGCATATCCCAGGCCCCGACTCGAAGCAGCGACGATCGCCGTTCGCCCAAGGATTCCCAGATCCATAGTCCGATTCCTCCTCTCCGATTCAGTCCGCTTTTGGAGTTATTTGATTTCCGGACCTTTCAACCAATCATAACCGATGGTCGGATCATCATGCGGAATACGTCCCTCCTCATCCGGATCGTAGGTTCGGCTGGTTACGTAAATCAGGTGCGTTACTCCGCCCAGCACTTTGCAGCCGTGCGCCACTCCAGCAGGAATTTTGACCACTTTGGCGGGATAATTGTCACCCAGAAATACCTCCTGCAATTCACCTTTTGTCGGCGAATCCTCCCTGAGATCATACATGGCCAGTTTCAAATTGCCGGAAACCACATACCACCAGTCGATTTGTGTTTTGTGCACATGCCAGGCTTTTGCTACACCGGGGTACATCATGGAATGGCTTAACTGGGCGAATCCTTCCTTGAAAAACGAGTCGGTAACGCGAATAATCTCGCGAAAAAATCCACGTTCATCCGGATAGGTAATCAGCTCCTTAACCTCCACACCGTGGATCATGGTAGGGTCTCCTTTCTTGGTGCCATTTCCGCTCCGCTCCATTACCGAATTTTATAATTTTCAAAGATACGGAATCGAGTGCATTCATTCAACCTATTTTCATCGTGACGGGAAAAATGACGGCGCGATTGTAGGATGTTACCTTTTCAAAGGCTATCGGAGGGTTTACAGAATTCTGCATTCCAGGAGCCCCCGTTTTATGCGGCACGCTTTTCATCAATCGGCCTGTCACTATCCATTTTATTCACATGCCCTGCTTCATTCCGAGAGCATAAAACCAAAAGCGTGTTCCAATTTGCTCATGAAATTGCGTCTTCGCGGCGCATATCCCTGATATGATGGCAGGTACTCTTTAAAAAACGTTCTCTCATTTGAAGCCAAAGGAGTCTGAGCAAAGTCTATTTGCCATGGCCATTTCAACGTTGCTCCTGATCGACCGGCATCGTCATCCCGGCTTCATACCAGACGGCGAATGCACATCGCTCCGATCATCAATCTATGATAGTAACCCCATCCAGCCAATCTTGTATGTCCAGTCAAAAACGGCTTTCGACGAGAACTGCCGGATATTTGAACGCGGAAACAGAAAACCTGTTCAAACTATTGGTTGATGAAGAAGCCCTATTGGATAGCAAAACACAGAATCGAGCAATTTTATGAACAATGAATGATGTGCTATCCTCTCTGCAAAAACGATTTGCGAATGATGCAGGATGATCGATCTGATCGGGGCTGTCCAAAAACAGAAGAATTGCCCTAAAATCGTCATGCCCGTGGGAAGTGGGCATCCAGGAGAAACAATCACTTATGGATTTCCGCCTTCGCGGGAATGATGCTGAGTGGAGGTTTTTGGACGGCCTTTATCATCCCATCTTACTCATGCCTAAAACGTTCCATGCACATTCGCGTTCCCTGCATTATTCATGCTTTGGTCCGGGCGTCCCTCTGTGAGCCCTGGACTCCATCGAGGAAATGATTCCGCGGCTTCTTCTGCACACGGCATGCCTGCCGCCTGGTTTTTCGCGACCGTTGCGGCTTATAATTGCAAAGACCGCCCCGCCACCACGGCGATATAATACCAGTCATCAAAATTGGCAAGCAGGTCGATCAGGGCCTGTTCCGCCTCTTCCCCAAACCAGCGGCGCACCTGCTCCCGTTGCTTTCGAGACATCAGACTGCCATGCGTGCGCAAATAAATGACGAACTGAATAAAGGCGTCACTGC
The DNA here is from genome assembly GCA_015491485.1 of Candidatus Zhuqueibacterota bacterium. Taxonomy (GTDB): domain Bacteria; phylum Zhuqueibacterota; class Zhuqueibacteria; order Zhuqueibacterales; family Geothermadaptataceae; genus Hydrothermovivens. The sequence goes on along the minus strand of WFVT01000344.1, from coordinate 20,978 downwards.
CCTGCCGAGCGCGAAATCCGAGCGTCGCCCGAATATCACGCTGGTAGCGGTCAAAATTTTCACGAAACGCGTCTGCGGCGATCCGATGTGCAGCTTTCAGACCTTGTTTGCGATTTTTCCACATGGTTGAACCGCGGATGGCATCGACCAGAAGCTGGCGCGGTGTAGAAAGCCGGATGCCTTTTTCGGCAAACTTTTCGGCGCGGTAAAGCACCAGACCGGCTGCACCGCTGGCGACAATAAAATCGGCCAGATCTGCGTAATCGGCTTCCGGGATACGTGCACGCGCGGATGGGAGCTCAGGCAACCCCAGCCCGATTCCACTGCGACGGCGCTGCCAGTACAGGGAATCAAGCAACTCCGACCGAAATCGCAATCCCGGGCCTGATAATTCATCCGCAGCCGGCGTCTTTGGTGTGGAACCGGTTTCAGGTGCAGAAGCGTCCTGGGATGAATGGGTGGGAAGCGGACTTTCCGGCGTCTTCCCGGCAGCTTTTCTCGGCTCTTCCACCACTTCCTCAAACTGGTCTGCATTGAGCCGCAGATATTCATCGACGGTGAGCAAAGTGGTTCGATAACCGTCATACAGTTTAATCCATTCAATCTGACTGATCAGCATGCGATCACCGAACCGGAAGGCATCTTCAGCAGATATCGCTTCGAACCGGATTTCGTCCTCGGTGATTTCGACGATGCGCACCGGGACCTCGGTGCCGTCCAGGAGAATCAGACTTTCATGCACCGTGCCCAATTCGCGGGTCAAGGCGCAATTGAACTGGATCACGGCAAGAGCCAATAAGGCGATCGGCCCAAGCCATCGCTGAATCAGAATTTGCATGGATGGTTTCCCTCCCCAAAAACGTATTTTTGGTCACGGTTCCCCGCTCCGGCCGCTTCGAACCAACCGTTCAAGTCTTGCTTTCCGGTAATGGACATCCGGCGGTTTTCGGGGCCGGTTAGGGGAACCACCCGGCCATGTCCTTCCATGGCGGATGAATTCATAAAAAAGCAGGCCGGAGGGGGCAATGCCCCGGCCTGCACAGGGTCGTAGAGGCGTACAACACGCTTTAGTTAAAGCCGGAAGGATAGCGTAGCGAAAACTTTGCTCTGAGTGATGTTTTCCGAGACGCGGGTGACGTAATTATTTAATCCGGAGTTGATTTCCTCCCACTTTCCGAGAACATAGGCCACATCCAGCTTCACCTGTTTATCCAGCAGCAGGCCAATCCCGAGGCTGTAATAAATGCGGTCATCCCGGTCGGTGGCCCACTTGTATGGCAGAGGATCCCGGAAATAACCGGCGCGAATTTGTGTGGCTGAACCGGGCAGAGTCAATTCCGCTCCAAGGCGGGTCCGGCGCACCAGGCGGTAGCGCTCGACAATATTATCATTGGCTTCCGCACGCGTCAAGCCTTCGATGGGAGGCTCACTCTCATATCGAATCTGCGTCCAATCCACGAACTCGAACTGCCCGCTGAGCAACAGCCCCATCAAATTCATAGAACCGCCCACCACAAACTTAAACGGGGATCGAATTTTGTATTCAAATACCCCGGAATCTTCGGCACGATCCACCGAGAAATCATCAAAAGTGGTTTCTTCGGCCGTGCTCCAGTTTTCATTGACGGTCAAGGTAACCGGTGTGGACATGGTTGCGGCGAGCCGGATGAAACTATTGACCCGGTACAGTGCCCCAAAGGTAAAATTCACTCCGTTCACATCGCTTTCCACCAGATTATCACGACGATAACGGTCAAACGTATAAATATCGAGATTATCGACTTCCTTTTCGGTAAACTGGTAGGTGTCTCTCCCCGTCCAGATATTCAGTCCCACGCCGGCGGAAAGCCGTGGCGACAGGTCCACAGCACCGGCGATGGTCCAGTTGTTCAGACTGCCTTCTTCCCTTTCACGCCATCCCTGCTGGACCGAATCCTCAGGTAAAGGATTGAATGTATTGAAAGCAAAGTTGGCATCATATTCTTTGATGCGATTATAGCCGAAACTGAATACCAGGCTGCCGCGATACGTCGGTACCGGATAAGCGAAACCCAGGGCTTTCAGGCGGGTGATGGAGAACTGATCGTTGGTTACCTGTCCTCCAAAACTTGCGCCGTTTTCGCGAATGAGATGGGTCATTCCACCGGATACTTCAAACCGCCGTATCAGTGCCAGCGCCGCTGGATTCCAATAACTTGCGGAATAATCATCACCCACAGCCACATATGCGCCGCCGAGCCCGATGGCGCGCGCCCCGATGCCGAATTCCGTGCCGTTTCTAAAGATATCTTCCTGGGTCATGCCTAAGGTACTTGCCGTGACCATCAAAATAGCGGTCATAAACGCCCGGTTTAACATGGTTTGAAACATCATTTTCCTCTCCACCTGATTTACCCAAATTCAAAGTTGCGCGCCGCAAGTCCACCGAGATTTCTTCCTGCAAGTCAGCTCGGTTCATTAATACGGCAAACCAATATGAAATACTATTTCCGTTTCCGCCGCGAGCTGCTGCCCGATGATTTGGTTGCCGACGATTTACGGCCACTGGAGCCATGAGATACTGTAGCAGCCGGTTTACTGGAGTGCGACCGGGACGGCCGATAGTGACGGCTTCGACGGGCTTTACTTTTATGGGTGGATTTGGAATGTGCCCGACGGACGGTGGCTTTGGAAGAGCGGGAGCTGCGCGTCCGGCGTACCACCCGGCGCGTTTTGGTGGCTTTACTGGATTTGGAGATGGACGAGGAGCGGTGGCTTCTGGCGTAACGGGAGTCATCGTGTTTTTTCCGGCGGACGACCTTCGTTCGGCGAGAGCTGTCATCCGCACGTGTGGCTTTGGGCCGCACGGTTTCCCGACGGGAGATTTCTGCAGGCGATTTCCGGGTTCGGCGCCCTTTGGCTGCGGCCTCGCTGATACCGGTTGTACGGCTACGTCCCACCGCCGAACCGCGTCCGGCAACGGCGCCTTTCGCCAGGTCCGGTGAATCACTGGAAACCGTTCGCCTGCCCTGTCCGCGCCGCCCAAACGGGCGTTTTTTCATCTCTTTGACAACCGTGGGCGGGAAATAATAGCCTCCGTAATACCAGGGACTGCCCCAATAGCCGCCCCATGCCGAACCGAAATAGACGCCGCTATAATAATACCGGGAGTGATACCATGACCAGGGGGTCCCGCACCAGCCAAATGGATCCAGGCATGGATAGCCATAACCGAAGCCGATGTAAATCCCTGCATGCCAGGGACGGTGATGCCTGTACACAAAGGGACTCCAAAAAGGATCGTAAAACGGATCATACCAAAAGACGTCCCAGTAAAACGGATCCCAGGTGTAATAACTGTAATACACCGGGTAGCCGCCATAAATATAAATATTGGTGATATCGACCTCGTCGTCGTCTTCATAGACCACCTCGGTCTCTTCGGGCATCTGTTCTTCATCCACAACCACTACACGCTCTTCGTCCTGTACCGGTGGTGCAAGCTGCGTATAGCAGCCGGTGACAAACAGCATCAGGGCGGCCAACATGCCCACGATCGTCAAACTCGTTCGCCCTTTCATCATATCAACTCCCGGGAAATGGTTTCAAACTTATTTTCACGCCTATATCTTTATATAACTCAATGCTCAAATGGTTCCTGACTTCCTCAAAAGCAAAGCCCGTGCCAACGTTTCTGACAGACGACACGTCTCTACTTCCTGTTTCATCGGAATTCGGCTAATTTTATAAATACCGGTTTTCCAATACGTTGCCGAAAACGGAATACAATCGGTGTCCTCCGGCATGGTCTTTTATCGAGAAATAGAAGAAAACGTTGCAAACGAAGTTAACAGGTGAGAACAACAAAACGATGCCGGGCATCGCTCTCATGCAAAGGCTTATGCCTTATGGCCGTTCGCGTTATCCCGATTTTCAATTTATGACTGCAATAATGCAAGCCCACTCCGGTGGAAGCAGCTCGACTTCTATGACCTGAATAATGAAAAGCGGAAAGACAGCGAGTATTGCCTGAGGCACCTCCATCGAAATGTGGATGCTGATCTCCCGGCGTTCAGAGCCCGATAGACGGCATCCGACAGGACATGGGAAAGCCTATTGCCCGGCCTTCCAACGATGGTTTATTTGGACAGGTCAAACCGGTATGGCTGGATGAGCCAGTAGCTGGTAGGCTTGCCGCCTTTCATAGCGGGAATAAATCGACTTGCCAGTGCCGCTTTGATGGCCGCCTGCGCACAGCGCTCGCTGCCGGTTTCATTTTCAATCACGATCGCTTCAATGACTTTGCCGGTGGAATCGATTTGCAGGCCTAATTTCACTTCGCCGCGGACGCCTCGTTTCCGATCTTCTTCCGGATACTCCGGAATGACCCAGGCGATGGGACGCGGCGGGATGATGGTCGGCGCACCGACTCCGGCGTCCTGTGTACCGGCGCCGCCCTGATCGGCGCTGTCGGCATAGTATTGCAAGTCGATTTCTTCAATGGTCTCATCCTCCGGCACCCATTCCTCTTCCGAAGGAATCGGAATGGCCGGTTTGGGCGGTAACGGTCGTTTCTTTCCTTGCTGGGTCGGCGGAATTTCTTCGACCGTGATCACCGGCACTTCGCCCTGCACCTCTTTGGGCCGAACTTGCACATTCGCCGCCAGCCGCAGACCAATGGTGACCAGCAGTAACGAAACGACAAACGACAGCTCGACGCGCTTTTGATAATTCAGACGATCTGGATTGTTTGTGAACATGGTCCCGTCAATCAATAGAACCGTCCCGATCGGGATGCTTGCGAAGACGAATGCCACCGGGCATCGGTTTGGTTTAGATCGTTTCTACCGCATTTCTTGGAATCCAGCCGACTTTGCCATCCCGTAGCCTGATACGTAGCCAATCTCCGGATTGTTCCTCGATCCGCAACTTGGTGCCTTCATGCAGTTCGAAAACCTCGGTGGCATCCCGGGTGGGAGAGCTGGTGACGGTGACAGCTTCGGCCATGACAATGCCGTATTTCTCTGTGCTCAATTTGTACCACCGCAATCCAAACAGAGCAAGAAAAATGACGAAGGTTATGGAGGATGTCCACAGCAAAAGCCGGTAACCGCGCGAGGCTTCGAGTTTTACATAAAAATACCGCAGGGCCAGCAGCACGAGCGTCAGCGCATACAGGCCTAACGTCATCCACAGGAGAGTCCGAAACGGGGGGCCTAAAACCAGGCGTTCAACCCAGAGGACAAACGCCTGTTTCGGCGGTTCAGGAATGCGATCCACGATTTTCAAATTGGCGTAATCCAGATTGAACCGGATGTCCTCGTTGTCCGGATTGAGCCGCAGCGCTTTTTCGTAATAGAGAATGGCCCGGCCGATTTCATTGAGCCGGAAATAGGCATTGCCCAGATTGTAAAAAAGTTGCCAGTTGCCGCGGCCCGCCTGCACGATTTTTTCGTACGTTTCGGCAGCGGCCGCATAATCACCCTTGTCGTAATACTGATTGGCCTGATGGAACAAAGTCTCGTATTCATCCGCCCATATCGGCTGGTATGCCATCAGGCCCAACAGCCAAATGACTCCCGTCAGCCAGATTCTCATAGCGCTTTCTCCAACTGAGCCAGAACGGTTTTGGCGCGATCATAGGTTTTACGCATGGCTTCCTCCGGCGCGTCGGGCCGGGCAAAGCGGTGAAAGTCGCAATCCGCCAGCAAGGCGCGGTATGCCTCAACGATATCGTTCGCCACACCGCGCCGCTGCATGTGCTCAATCAGCTCGTCGCTCACCAACGCGGATTCCTCGAGGTTCAACTTATTGCCCACAAACGTGGTCAGCGCTTTGGCCGTTTCGGCGTAGAATTTCGCCACATCGCCGGCGTTCATAGCCTTTCTGGCTTCATGCAGCAATTTCTGCGCGATTTTTTGCGCCTTGCGGCTGCGGGCATAGGCCACGTTCGACGCCAGCCGATCCTGGTGCCGGCGGTAGGCCACCCCCGCCAGCAACAGTAATGCCGGCGCAATAAGGGTGATCCAGAAAGCCGGGAGATGATAAAACCGCTGATCGAGCTCCACAAACCGGTCGGCGGTTTTGGCGATGTAACGGATATCCTGACTCAGCAGCCGGACCTCTTCTTTAGACAACCCGCTGCGCGAAAACGCCACCGGCTCATCGCCGCGATCAATGGTGAGGCGAATGGCCGGATGCCGCAGCGTGACGTATTTCTCCGCCTCGGGATCGAAATAAGAAAAATTCAGGTTCTGGATGGTGTACGAGCCGGGGCGCCGCGGAATAAGCACATACTCGAATGTTTTGTAGCCCCGGATGGCGTCATTGGCGCGAGTGACGTTTTCGCTGATCTTCGGATCGTACACTTCGAATTCGTCCGGGAAGCGGATTTTCGGCGCCGCCAGGGTGCGGATATTTCCCGTGCCCGAGAGGGTCAATTTCAGCGTGATCGCTTCGTTGGTTTTGGCGCGTTTGCGATCGACGATAACGTCCATTTCGTACCGGCCCACGGCGCCGTTGAAATCGCGCGGGCGGCCTTCCTGCGGCAGCGGCAGCACCTCCACGGTGATGGAGTCGGTGGACATGGGATAGGAAATGATGCGGCCGAAAAACGGATCGTCGAAAAAGGCGTCGAAGAAATCCCGGGAGCGCCGGCGTTCGCGCACACGCACGTTCGCTTCGATGCTCAGCGGCGGGATGACCTTTTTGCCGATGCTGGTCGGGAACAGGGCCACCTTTTTGATGCTGGCCACCGAAAACATTCGTCCGTTGAACGGCTCCTGATACACACGCGGCTGGTTCGGCACCGGGAACTCCTCCGCCCAGAAATTGCCGTAATTGGGCTGGTTGGTGAACCGGTAATCGGTCACCTGCACATTGGTGTAAATTTTATAGTTGATGATGATCGGTTCATTCAGATAGACACGGGTTTTGTTGACTTCGGCGCGCAGGAACAGGTTATCCGCCAGACTACTGGAACCGGTGGAAGACCGCGGCCGGCGGGGCGTACCATAAGTTGGAGGTTGGCCGGGCGGCGGTCCCGCCGATTGTACGATTTCGATACGGATGGGCGCGCTTTTGTATGCCCTGCCTTTGTAGGTCACGGTCACCGGAGGAATTTGAAAAGAACCGACTTTTGCGGCAATGAAATAATAGGTATAGGATTTTGACACCTGCATGCGGCCATTGATGAATTGAAAATTTTGAGAGGTGCTTGAGCCGCTGAAAGCCGCAAAGTTTTCGATATTGGGAAGTTGGGGCTCCGAGGCGTTCATGGCCCCCGGGCCGGATATTTCAACGGTGAGCTGAAATTGCTGGTTCAGCCCGATGCGTGTGCGGTCCACCGTCGCCGTAACGGTGATGTCCTGCGCCTGCAGCGAAGACGCCAGCATCGACCACGACATGACCGCCGTGAAAAGAAGCCAGTGTATTTTGATTTTCATCCACATGATTTGCAAGGGGCATTCTTGATTTTTTTTCATTAGCGCAGATTGCACATCCATCGCTGCCAGGAATTGCCACCCTGGCAGGGCTTTTCCGTCCCTGTCAGGGTTAAAAGCCGCGAGCACTTAACGCTGGCAGGGCTTGGAAACCCTGCCAGCGTCCAACCTACTCTGGCAGGGATTCAGTCCCTGCCAGGGTTAAAGCCTGCAACGACTTAACGCTGGCAGAGATTGGAAACCTTGCCAGCGTCCAACCTACCCTGGCAGGGCTTCAGTCCCTGCCAGGGTTAAACCCTCAATCACTTAACGCTGGCAGGGATTGAAACCCTGCCAGCGTGACCTTATTTTACCAATCCTTTGTTGAGCGGCGGCGACCCTTCGCCTTCATCTTGCGCGCCTTTTGCAGGTCTTTCTCCTGGTTTTGCAGCGCATTCAAAATCCGCTCCGCCTCTTCTTTGGAAATGTCCTCAGGATTCACCTGCTGTTGTTGCTGCTGTTCGTCCTCGTTTTCCTGATTCTGTTGCTGCTGTAACTCTTGTTGCTCTTGTTGATTTTGCTGCTCGTCCTGGTTTTGCTGTTCCTGATTTTGCTGCTGCTGATCCTGTTGCTGCTGATTTTCGTCCTGTTGATTTTGCTGTTGCTGTTGTTGTTGTTGTTGATTTTGTGGCTGTTGCGGCTGTTTCTGCGATTCCTGCTTCAGCTTGGCGCGCACGTATTCCAGATTGTACTTCGCATCCTCATCATCCGGATTGAGTTTCAGCGCCTCTTTGTAAGCGAGAATGCTCTCCGGCAGCTTGTTTAGCCGGTAAAGCGCGTTGCCCATGTTGTAATAGGCTTTGGCCTGCAGCAGCGGATCGTCACTGTTTTTCAGCACCTCATCGTACAGCTTCAGCGCCTCTTCGTACTTCTTTTTTTCATACAGTGTATTGGCGATGTTGTAATCGATGATCGGATCGGTAGGACGATCGAGCTTGGCGTCCTGGTAATAGTTGTTCGCCTCGTCATACTTGCCCTGTTCGAACAGCTCATTGCCCTTCAGCACCTTGCCACGCGCCTTACCCTGCGCCAGGGCCGCGGAGACACCGAAGTCGATCAGCACGCACCCCATCACAATGACGGCCAGTCCGATGTGCTTCATCAGGCAAACCTCCCTCGCCATTCCTGCTGCACTTTACGCCGTTCGGGGATCAACATTTCCAGCAAAAGGAAGATCAGGCCGACGGCGACGAAATACTGGAACCGGTCTTCGAATTGTGTGTACTGCACCGAGCCCAGCTCTTTTTTCTCCATCTTCATGATTTCATCGTAAATCCGGTCCAGCTCCTGCTCACCACCGGTGGCGCGGTAGTATTTGCCGCCGGTTTGTAAGGCGATTTTTTCCAGAGTCAGTTCGTCCAATTTGCTGGTGACCACCTTGCCGCTGCGGTCTTTCTTGAAGCCAATTTGCCGGCCATATTCGTCATAAACCGGGATGGGCACACCTTCCGGCGAGCCGATGCCCACCGTATAGATCACCACGCCTTCGCGCTCGGCCTGATCGATGAGCGGCTTGAGATCGCCGCCGTGGTGCTCACCGTCGGTAATGAGGATGAGCACCTTGTACTTGCGCTCGCGCGATTCGAAGCTCTTCAGCGCCAGCTCAATGGCCCGATCGATGGCCGTGCCCGGATCCGGGATGAGTCCCGGCTCGAGGGCATCCATGAACAGCCGCGCCGCGCCGTAATCCAGCGTCAGCGGGCAATGCAGAAACGCATCGCCGGCAAAAGCGATGATGCCGATGCGGTCGCCGCGCAGTTTTTTCAGCAGCGAGGCCACCTCATGCTTGGCCTTCTCCAGCCGCGACGGCGGTACGTCTTTGGCGTTCATGGACAGCGACACATCCACCGCCACCAGAATATCCACGCCTTCGCGTTTGACTTCCTCAATCTTGGTGCCGATCTGCGGCCGCGCCAGCGCGAGTATAAAAAACAGCAGTGCCAACACGATGAGTGCGGCTTTGAGCACCTGCCGGCCGCGGCTCAGTCCAACCGTGAGTTTTTGAAGCAGTTCGAGATTGCCGAACCGCGCCAGCGCGCGAATTTTCCAGCGGAACACCATCACATAAAACACGATCGCCGCCGGAATCAGCAGCAGCAGATACAACGCCTGTGGATTACCAAATCGGATCATGTTGTCATCACGGCAGTTTACGGAAACGGGTATTGGCCAGAACCATCTCCAGCACCAGAACGGCCAGCGCCGCCCACATCCAGTTCATGAACAGTTCGGTATAACGGGTGTATTCCTTCACCTCGATCCTGGTCTTTTCCAGCTTGTCGATTTCGTTAAAAATTTTCTCCAGACTTTCCTGATCGGTGGCGCGGAAGTATTTGCCCCCGGTAATGCTCGCCACCTGCTGCAGCACATCTTCATCGATGTCCACCGGCATGCGCACGTAGCGTTTCCCGAAAATCGGATCGTTGATGGGATACAGCGCCTGTCCGCGCGTGCCCACGCCGATGGTGTAGATGCGAACATCCATGGCTTTGGCCACTTTGGCGGCCGTCACCGGATCGATCTCGCCGCGATTGTTGCGGCCATCCGTGAGCAATATCACCACCTTGCTTTTGGCCTCGCTGTGGCGCAGCCGGTTCACCGCATTGGCAATCGCCAGTCCGATGGCGGTTCCATCTTCAATCAGTCCGATCCGCACCTCTTTCAAAAAATTGATCACGATGCCGTAATCCAGGGTGAGCGGACACTGGGTGAAGCTTTTGCCGGCGAATACCACAAGACCGATGCGGTCGGTTTTCCGACCTTTGATGAAGTTTTCAGCAACCTGTTTTGCCGCTTCCAGCCGGTTCAGAGGCCGGAAATCTTCGGCCAACATACTGCTGGAAATATCCAGGGTCAGAATAATGTCGATACCTTCGGTGATAATCTCCTCCTCGGTGTGTCCGGCCTGTGGTCGCGCCAGAGCCACAATGGCCAGCGCCAGCGCCAGCATCCGCAATACGAACAAACTGTGCCGCCACTTATGGCTGCTCGGCGGTTTTATTTTATGAAACAAGCCGGTATTGGAATATCGCAAAGTCGCCGTCCGGCGCGGCTGCCGCTTCCAATACCACACGGCCAGCACCGGCAATAACAGCAATAAAACCAGAAATTGTGGATTGGCAAAATGAATCATGATTTCTCGGTTCCGGTTTCCTCGGATACGCGTTCGGTTGCGTTTTCGGGTTTCGCCTCGCTTGTGTCCGCGGCGTCCCCGGCGTCGCGGCCGTTTTCCGGCTGCGAGAACAGCTCCCGCGTGGCCTCGATGAACGCATACGACAGCCGCATGGCTTCGTCGGCCTCGTCCTCGCCGGGGATGTATTTGGCAAATTTCACCAGATCGCACAAATTCAGCACCTTCTCCAGCGGTTCGATCTGCCCTCCGAGGCGGCCGTCTTCGGAAAAATATTGTACAATTTCAAATGTGGTGGATTCCAGCGCCGGCATGAAATAACGGTTTTCCAGGTATTCGCGCAGGATGTCCGACAGCCGGCTGAAATGCTCTTTCACCTGCCCCTGCGCCAGGAGCTGTTCGGCCTCGAGCGCTTTCAGGGCCTCCAGCGCGATTTCGTGCGCCGGCCGAGGCGGTTCGGGCTTCACAAACGGCACCCGGCCGCTCTTACGGTAACGCCAGTAAAACCACAACCCGCCGATGAGCGCCAGCGCAAAAACGGCTATACCGGCATACATCAAAATCCGGCGCCAATCGCGTGGCAGCACGCCCTGCGGTTTCAGTCCGCGAATGTCGCCATCGAGGCTCGGTTTCAGCGAAGCCACGTAAATGTCAATGGGCTCGGTTTTCAATTCATACCGGTTGGTATCCGGAGGCAGAACATAGCGGATACCGAGCGGCGGAATGACGAAAGCTCCGGTATCAAAAGTGGAAATGGTAAACTGCATCTCCTCTATGATCCGGCCGTTTTCTTCCCGCGGTTCGGGAAGCTCGTAATCGCGAATCTCGAACGCGCCCAGGTTGCTTCCCGGCGAAGGCCACTCCACTTTGACCTCCGGCGACCGGCTCACCTGGATGCGATAATGGATCAAATCCCCGATGGTAATCTGACTCCGGTCCACGCTGGAGGTCACCTCCACCGGCGGCGGGGGGTTTTCCTGCGCCGCCAGCGCTCCCAGCGCCAGCCAGATGGCGATGCCGAGCTGAATGGCCGTTCTCCGTGCCTGTTTCCCTGTCGCTGCCGATCGATTCATGCCGTTCCGCACCGGTTACTGGATTTTGTCTTCAAAAATCTGCACACCTTCGGCCCGCATCAGCCGTTCGATCAATCGCTGATAAGCGCTTTGCTGTTTTTCACGAATATAATCTTTTAACACCTGTTCGCGAACCTGTTCAAAGGCGAGCTGTTTTCCCGGTTGATCTCCCTCGCCCTTTTCGGTGTATTTTTCTTTATTGGCGCGGTAGTACATCACCAGGTCTTCTTCTTCCACCTGCAGATTTTGCGACAGCTCTTCCTGCAACAGTTTTTCCACCATGGCGCGCTTTTTGGCCTGAAACGCCGCTTCCAACACTTCCGGATCGCGGTCGAGGCCGCGCCGCCGCGCGGTGTCGTACAGCAATTCCGTGGCGATGTATTGCCGCAGAAACTCGAGCTTTTGCGATTTGTCCTTGATCTGCTCCAGCATGAATGGCGGCAGTTGCTTCATTTCATATTCGAGATCACCGGTCGTGATTTCGCGGTTGCCGATTTTGGCAATCACCTCGCCCGGGCGTTTTTTCTGCACTTTGGATGGATCGAGAAACGTGGCCTCGGCCAGCGCCTGCTGGGCATCGGCGCTGCGCTGTAACCGTTCCAAACATTCTACAATTCGTTTCTCCGCCTCATCCAGCAGCGAGCTGTTGGGATACAATTCTTTGATTCGGATGTAGTAGGCCAGTGCATTTTCGTAATCTTTCAGCCGCTCAAAATAGATGTTGGCGATGGTATAACTGACGTTGGCCTGCTCTTCCTCAGAAAGGTCATAATTGTTCAGATAACGCTCATATTCCCGGATGCTCTGTTCGAACAGCTCACGGTTGTACAGCGCGTTGGCCAGATCGCGAACTTTCTGCGCCGGCAGATTTCCACCGGATTTTTGACAGGCGCCGAGCCCCAGTGCCAGAGCAAGCCCAAGCGCCATCATCCCGACCGAAAACCATCGTTTCATCGTTTGTGTCCTCATGTTCGGGGTTGTATCTGCAATTTAAATTCAACGAAACCGTTTGGCTCGCATGCGGAAAAACCGAATCAGCGGTTCGGCATACGGCCGGTCGGTTTGAATATCAATTCGATCAATGTTTATACGCTGCAGGATTTTCTCGCGTTCGCTTCGTAAGCGATGGGCGGTTTCGGAAAAAGACGCACGGAATGCGGCATCCGAGGTGTCGATCAGCAGCACCTCGCCGGTTTCCGCATCTTCCAGCTCGATGAAACCGACATCGGGCAGCTCCACCTCTCGTGGATCGGTGATGGTCACGGCGATCAGATCGTGCTTGCGCGCGGCGATCTTCAGCGCTTGCTCGTAATTTTCGGCGAGAAAATCCGAAATGAGAAACGTGACCGCCCGTCGGGTGATCACCCGGCTCATGTATTCCAGCGCCAGGGCGAGATCCGTGCGCGTGCTCTCGGGCTTGTGATACAGAATCTCACGGATCACCCGCAGCACATGCTTTTTGCCCTTTTTCGGCGGCACAAACTTTTCGATTTTGTCGGTGAAAATGATCAGCCCGACTTTATCGTTGTTTTTGATGGCCGAAAATGCCAGCAGTGCGCAGATTTCCGCCGCGATCTCGCCTTTCATCTGCTGCTGGGTGCCGAACTCCGCCGACCGGCTGGCATCCACCAGCAGCATCACGGTGAGCTCGCGCTCCTCATCGAACACCTTGACGTACGGGTGCCCGAGCCGCGCCGTCACATTCCAGTCGATGTTGCGGATATCATCGCCGAACTGGTATTCGCGCACTTCGGCGAACTCCATGCCGCGGCCCTTGAACACGGAATGGTATTCGCCGGAGAACACATCATTGACCAGCCCGCGCGTGGTGATTTCGATGCGTTTGACTTTTTTGAGAATTTCTTTGGGGATCATGTTTCATGCTCAGTTTAAGACGGACGCAGGCGATTTATCTCCATTTGGATATCTTCAACGACTTCGGGATTGAATATTTCTTTCTGGTTGCCCTTCTTAACCGAGAAGATGGTGAAAACTTTACCGCCCTTTTCTGCTTCGAATTTGGCATGGGTTTTTGCCAGCCATTCTTTCCACCGGTGCACTTCAGGAGTTTGTTCATACGTCAAAGGCTTAATTTGCAATCCAATATATTTGTCCTCGACTTCAATGTAGAAATCCACGTTGTAAAGCCGATCCCATTGATCGGGGGCCGGCTGAATTTTAACGCCCAGCTGCTGTTGTAATTGCTCATAGATTGTTTTGATTTCCGTTTGATAACCGGCGAAGGTTCGGTGAATCACCAGATTGTATATGTATTCCAGACAATCTTGTTCGGTCACATCATCAATTTCCGCCTGAACGACTTCCGTGATTTTCGTGTAAAGTTTGCTTCCAAGCCCTTGCAGGTACTGTTCCGGTGTAAGGTCGATCTGCTTTTCTTTGAGCAGGGTTTTCAGCTTTTGAAAATAAAATTTCCGCCATTCATCCGGAGTTTGCGGATCACATTCCCGTATCCACAACGACACCGGCCCTACACTGTTTTTCTTATTGAATCCCCACCGGTTGGTTGCAATATTCAGTATCCATTCCTTAGCCATGCTGCATGCCTTGCTTTTCAAGCTCGACAAATTTCGACTGATGTTTATGAGACACGGCCGGGTCTGCCTTGGCCATTCCGGATTTGATCAGATAAGAATTCACGAAAATCCTATTTTTCAAATAAACATAGGCTTCGACGGTATCTTCATTCAAAACTTCATTTCCATCAAATCGCAAAAAGACCTCTTTCTTCAAAAGTCTGGATTTCAGATAATTCAGAGCGTCCTGCTTTTTGACAACTTGTACGCCCATAAATCTGACGTTGAGCCCCGTGTCCAACTTAATGGTATGCTCATCGATAATTTCTGTAACCTTATACAACCGGTCATTTTTCCATTTAAACTTTTCCGGGGAAATTTGCGGTGCGGCATTTTGGATATGAGGGCGATAATGAATTTCATCGATCACGATTGGTGTGGTTCGCCGGATGATTTGGACATCATCACTAAGAAATGAAAACGCGGTCTCATCCAATCCCAGTTTCTTCTTAATGATCTCGAGAAATGCCTCATTGATTTCGTAGCCGACTCCGTTTCTTCGTAATTCCAGGGCCACCTTGACCGTTGTGCCGCTACCGAGAAATGGATCTAAAACGGTATCCCCGACAAAGCTGTACATTTTAATCAACCGCCTTGGCAGTTCCTCAGGGAACATGGCTTCGTGGACAATCTGTTTTGCCCCCCCGAAATACCAGTGGCCGCTAAAATAAGTTTTCCATTCTTCTTTGGTCAATTTCGATTCTTCTTTTACCGCCTTTTCAACTTTAATGCTCTTCCCCGGCTTTTTAAAAATTAGGATAAATTCATAATCAATTTCGATCATCCCATTGGGCGGATAGGGATAAGACCCCATGACATTGGCGCCGCCGGTGGTATTCATCGTGGTCTTCTTCTGCCATATAATGGCCCCCATGTAATCAAATCCGATATCCTCGCATTGGCTAATCATTTCCGCATGCAGCGGAATAATTTTATACCGGCCATAAATGATCGAGCGGGCAAACTGATCTCCAATATTGATGCACAGTCTCCTACCGGGTTTCAATGTCCGATAGCATTCCCTCCAAACCCGGTAAAGGTCTATCAAATAATCATGCAAGGATTGGCCATAGCCGATTTGTCCCGAGATGCCATAATTTTTAATATGCCAATACGGAGGAGAGGTAACAACCAGATCCACCGAGGCATCTTCTAATTCGGTCATCTTTCTGCTATCGCCAATGATGATATTGGCTCTGCTTTCCATTACCGCATACCCAATTATTCAATTGCGGCCCATCGCCGTTTTACCATCCGGGCCGAAAATTAAGGCACTTCGATCTTCGCCAGGATTTTTCGGATGACATCTTCGGGAGTGATCTCCTCCGCTTCGGCCTCATAGGTCACCAGCACGCGGTGGCGCATCACATCCATGCAGATGGCGCGCACATCGTCCGGGGTGACGTAGCCGCGGCCGCGCAGCAGGGCATGCGCCCTGGAGGCCTGCACCAGATAAATCGATGCACGCGGGCTGGCACCGAACGCGATCAGCGGCTCGATTTCTTCGAGGCCGTACTCGCGCGGCTGCCGTGTGGCAAACACGATATCGACGATGTAATGTTCGATTTTCGGATCGAGGTAAATGGACTGAACCGTTTCACGCGCATGAATGATGTCTTTAGGGGTAATCACCGGCTCGATCTCCGGCACGTTGCCCGCCGACATGCGCCGCATGATTTCCAGCTCTTCCTCCCGGCTGGGATAGCCGATGGACAGCTTGAGCATAAACCGGTCGATTTGCGCTTCCGGCAGCGGATAGGTGCCTTCCTGCTCGATGGGGTTCTGCGTCGCCAGCACCAGGAAGGGGTCGTCCAGCGGGAAGGTGGTATCGCCGATGGTCACCTGCCGCTCCATCATCGCTTCCAGTAAAGCGGATTGCACCTTCGCCGGCGACCGGTTGATCTCGTCGGCCAAAATCAGATTGGCGAAAATCGGGCCTTTTTTCGTTTTGAATTCGCCTTTGTGCTGGTCATAAATCAGCGTGCCGATCAAATCCGCCGGCAGCAGGTCCGGCGTAAACTGGATGCGCTGAAAGCGCGTCTGAATGGCATTGGCCAGGGTTTTGACGGCCAGGGTTTTGGCCAGTCCCGGCACGCCCTCCAGCAGCACATGGCCATTGGACAGCAGGCCAATCAGCAGCCGCTCGATCATGTACTTCTGGCCGACGATGACCTTCCCGATTTCCTGCGTCAGCCTCTGGACAAATTCGCTCTCTTTTTTGACTCGTTCGTTCAACGCCTGAATATCGATCTCCATGCGTCCTCCGTCGTAGCAATCGGATTTTCCGTATTTAACCTCACTCCTGGCAGGAATTCCACCCGGCCAGGGGGATGCAATACTCCAAATCTGAATGTCGCGTCGTCTATGTTTATTCGCCATCGTTTCCGGTTATCATGCCGAATCCCGGCTTGTTTAACGCTGGCAGGGATTGCCACTCTGCCGGCGTGGGCGCACTACTGTTCCGCCTGCTCCCATGCCAGCTTTTTCTGCTTGATCAAATCTTCTGTCAGCGTATAAATGCGCGCAAACTGGTTCGGATCGGCCGAGGCGCCGGAAAATTTCACCACATCGCAAGCCTGCAGCACTTCCTGAACCTGCATCACCACCTCCACCGGCGTGCCCACGCTCTTCAACATTTTCACCAGTTCTTCGGTGCTGCCCACGCCCGAGTCCAGTTTCAACGTGCGCTGGACGTATTGCCGCAGGAGTTTGGCCAGCCCGGCGTATTCCTCGGGCAAATTTTGCGACTGCAATTGGATTTCTGTGCTCAGCCGCTCCAGGAACTCTTCTTCGAGGGTTTTTTCGGCCTCAGCCTGCCGGCGTTCAGCCTCCTTTCGGCGCGCCCGTTCGCGCCAGCTCCACACACCACCGGCCAGCAGCAGAATCACGGCCACACTCACCAACGCAATCAGCCCGCCACGGCTTTTTCCCGGCTCCGGCACAGCATCCACTACCTTGAGCTGCAAGCGCGGCGTTTGCAGGCTGTATTCCTCGCCATCGGCGTCCCTGTAAGTCAATCGGACTTCTTCGATGTATGCCATGCCCAGGCCCAGAGGCTGCAGAATAAATTCATACCTACGGGTGGTCAGCACCTGCTCGCCGCGGGATTCCACCCGGTTTGCGGAAGCCGTTCCAATAATTTTCAAATTGCTCACCCTGGGCGGCTCCACCGGGGCAAATTCCACAGAGCCGGGCTTTCCCAACCACTGCGCCTCCACCACCAGCACGGTTTGGCGATTAAGCGGCACTTCATCCTGCTCTAATTGCGCCCGAAGCTTCACTTCGATTCCGAACAAAGGAGGTGCCGCTCCCCAATATCCGGCGAATACAATAAAAAGAACGGCTTGACTCCATCTGCGCATTCCCTTTTTCCTCCGGCTCCAAACAGACTTTCGCCTCCCATCTATCCCAGGGGACACATCAAATAAAATGAGACGCATCGAGTGAGCAGAAAGTTCTCGAATCAATGGAACAGCCTGTGGAAAGAGACATCCGTGATTGGATCATGGGAGGCGGTTGGCCCTGTGAAAAACGTTTTTCCATTCGCCTGAAGGCTCGGATATCCTTCTGATAGCACGTTCTTTATTTCAGGGACGACCCTTTGCCATTGAGTTTTGCATTTTCCTCTGAAACCGGAAAAATTTCGTTGATATCCTTTCCCAAATGCTCCAGCTCCCATTTCACCGAATTGGCCAACTCGTGTTGAGGATACTTTTCCAGAAATTTTTTATACTCTGCTTCAGCCATGTCATAATCTTTGAGTTCATTGGCATAAATATAACCGATCATGAATTGCGCCTGAGCGACAAATTGGCTGTCCGGATATTTTTCAATGATGGTCCGGTACGTTTCAATGGCGCGGGTGAAGTTTTTTTCAGAGGAAGCATACAGGGTTGCCAGTTTATTCATCATTTCCGCGGCATTCGGGCTCTCCGGGAACCGCTCCACAAACTCTTCGAGGACTTTGACTGCCTGAGAAAACTCCTCTTTTTCCACCAATTGGTTGATCTCATTCAAAAGTTCGCTCTCGGTTTTTTTCTGGCCACAGCCCAAAGCCAATCCCACCGTGAGGAATAAGACAAACGGGGTGACGAGTTTCTTCATCAGGCATCCTCCACTTTGTCAAACTTGCCGGCCGAATTGAAATTGCATAAGGCCATGTCATCGAACAATTACAAAAAATAAAGCGTATCAGCCCCAAAATCAAGAAGTTTACAATTAAACTGAATGTCCCCCATTTTGCCCTCCCGAACCTGGTCCTTCCGATTTTTCAGCGGAAGAGAATGCATTGCATTTTTTCCGACTTTGAAAGCAACGAGGCAATCCCATGAGCCCCCAAAAGCGTTTTTGATGGTATGCTTTCGCAGTGCCGTAGCTGCAGGGTGAAACACGCCGCTTTTGGAGTGTCATTATGAGGCTCACAATAACGGCACTTATGGCAGCGACGGCCGTAGCTCCATTTCATCACAAAATCAGACCATTATATCATCCGATGGGAGTACATTCTCGGGGATATTCAGGGGGAATCGAGTAGGAGGAGGGCTTGCGCCCTCCGTCCTCTCACACCACCGTACGTACGGTTCCGTATACGGCGGTTCGTTAATTTCTACGTTCGAACTCGTTGCTCCATAAAGATGTACAAGCCTTGCTTACGCAGCCACCTGGTCGTTATCGCGGCATTCATATGAGATGCCCCGGAATTCCACCACGGCCCACGCCCATTGTACGCACTCTGATAAGCCCGTTCACGGGACAAGCCAAACTGCATCAACCGGCAAGCCCGTGTCCGAGGACGTTTCCATTGACGCCACAATATCAAACGTAATCGCCGCCGAATCCATTGATCCAACTGCTCAAACGTCGACTTGATCTCCGATAGCCGAAAGTAATGATACCAGCCTCGAAGAACTGGCGTCAATTCGTGAAGTACGCGACGCAGGGAGCGGCCGCGACCTCGACGGAAATATTCCCGAAGTTTCGCCTTCAATCGCTGTACCGATTCCGGCGCGATCCGAAGTTTGCTCTCCCGGTGGGGCGTAAAACTGTAACCGAGAAATTTCCGATGCCAGGGACGACCAACCGCACTCTTCCGAGCATTCACGCCAAGCCTAAGTCGGCCCTCAAGAAAGCCCGTTAAAGAACGCAGAACACGCTCGCCTGCTCGACGACTCCGAACATAGATGTTCACGTCGTCTGCATAACGAACAAAACGGTGCCCCCGACGCTCAAGCTCACGGTCAAGCTCATCCAAAAGGATGTTACTCAACAGCGGGGACAGCGGGCTGCCCTGAGGCGTCCCGCTCGTGCGTGGACTCACAACTCCATCTGACATAATCCCTGCCTGTAGGTACCGACGAATAAGGCGAAGAATCCGCTTATCCGTAATCCTGCGGGCGAGAAGGGACATCAGAATGTCGTGATTCACGCGATCGAAAAATTTCTCCAAATCTACGTCTACCACCCACCGATAACCCGACCGAATGTGATCACGGGCGCGCAATACCGCCTGATGAGCACTCCGACCAGGCCGAAAGCCAAAACTCCAGCGGGAAAATCCCACATCGTAAAGAGGCTGC
The DNA here is from genome assembly GCA_015491485.1 of Candidatus Zhuqueibacterota bacterium. Taxonomy (GTDB): domain Bacteria; phylum Zhuqueibacterota; class Zhuqueibacteria; order Zhuqueibacterales; family Geothermadaptataceae; genus Hydrothermovivens. The sequence continues at coordinate 1,145 of WFVT01000344.1, read as the reverse complement.
AGCTTCTGCAAAAGGGCCTGCTGGATGAAGCGGTCTACCACACTCGGAATCCCAAGCATCCGCAGCCCGCCGTTCGGCTTCGGTATCTCCACCTTCCTCACCGATTGGGGACGGTACCTCCCAGACAAAAGCCGGTCTCGGAGAGTCGGCCACTCGGTGCGAAGATAAGCAAAGAGCTCCTCTACCGTCATCCCATCTACACCACAAGCTCCCTTATTGGAAACTACGCGCTTGTACGCCGCAAGTAAATTCTCGCGGCTCAGGACATCTTCGAGCCTAAGCTCGAACGATTCCACCGCCTCATCCCTGAGTGCCACCGAAGTTTGATACGCGTTCCCGTTATCTTTCACGCTTCCGGCGCTATCCGTCACAGAACGCTCCGACATCTCAGTCATCTGATCTGTATCTCCTCCTTCGTGTGAAAACAGGGGGCTGCGGACGATCTTAACGTTCAGCCCTTCGTGGCTCCTGATAAACACTACTATGGCCTCGGCTGACTTCGTCAGAACCTTTCGGATGGATCGCAACAAACATCGTCACAAAACATCCCTGACGATCTCCCGGGGTAAGGCGCGTGACTTTCTCCCCATATATCCGCCGCATATACTCAAACAAGCTCCGAATGACTATAGGACTTCGGATCTTTTAGCCTCCTCGTCCAGCTTGCTCAAGCCTCATATGCGATTTCTGTTCGTCGGACCAGGGATTTGCCTGAGGCTTCCTTCATCCCGCACATGGCGAAACTTGCCCTTCAGCTAATGGTTCCGGTCATTACGGCCCATAGCAGGACTCACACCTGCCAAGTCACTTCCCGACTCGCTTTCGCTTATCGGTTGACAGCATCAGGACGCCTGTCCTGGCGCTGCGCGCCATGCCCGGCGCACTAAGGAAAAGGGCATGCATTGCAAACGCATGCCCTTGATTGTCTTACATAGTCCCCCTGGCAGGATTTCAAGCCCTGCCAGGGTTAAAAAGCGAGGCTTACCGTACAAATGCCATCTTGCGAACCTGCAGGAAGTCACCGGCGCGCATTTTGAGAATATACACTCCGGTGGCCACGGTCTGCCCTTTTTCATTCTGCCCGTTCCACTTGATGGTGTACACGCCCTGGTCCTGACGGGCATCCACCAGCGTCTTGACCCGTT
>WFVT01000343.1 GCA_015491485.1 Candidatus Zhuqueibacterota bacterium | reverse complement strand
GAGGAGCAACCTGCCAGGGATAGCCGGACCGAAGGAAATGGTTGGGAGCACACAAAACCATGTGCTCCCAACTCAATTACCATTTTCTTCGCTATACCTAAAAAAACCTAAATGTTATCACATCCTGTAGTCATTTGATACTATTGCAAAAAGACCATCCGGCGTGTTTGCACCGCGTCGCCGACTTTCAGACGGTAAAAGTAGATGCCGGACGGCACCAGTTTTCCCTGATCGTCCCGGCCGTCCCACGTCACGCTGTACGTTCCTGCCGCTCTGGACTCGCTCAGCAGCAAACGGACCTGTCTGCCGGTGAGATCGTAAATCGCCAATTCCACTTTGCCGGGCTTCGTGAGATCAAAGCGGATACGGGTTTCGGGATTGAACGGATTGGGATAATTTTGATGCAGAGCGAACGTCTCCGGGGTGGGGGCGTGAATGATTTCCACCGGAGTGGTTCCGGCATAACCTGCCAGCCAGAACGCCGAATCCCAGGGATGTTCCGCCCATTCGGTCCAGGCTTCCATATCCGCGTCACTGCCGCCCACTTTTACAAAACGGACGCCGTCTGAATATCCGGCTTCCGAGTCGGCTCCGTTGCTCGCGGTTACTTGCACGCTATCGGCGGCGCCATTGAGGTAAGCGGTGAATATCAAAACGGTGCTATCGGCAACATCCAGCTCGATGTTGTTCCAGGTCACCCATCCACTTTGGAAGGCGGCATAAACATCGGTTTTGAGGGTTTTGAGAATATTGCCCGCCTCATCCCGGATGTTGAGGGTGAGCGTAACCTCCCGTCCAGGGTCGCTTGGATTGGAGGCGGAGTTAAATGGGCCCCGGAAATAAAATGAAAAACGCGAAAGCGTCATGGAAGTGGGGATCAATACACTCTGTCCCACGCCGACATGCCGGGGCGTAAAGCCCGGCCGATCGTCCCCGCCGAACCAGCCATAAGCATTGATGGTATCGAATCGTAATTCAGCCACTTCGAGCAGCTCACCGGTCAAGCGAAAAGCCGTATCCCAGGAGTGCTCGCTCCAGTTTTCCCAGAGCTCCATGTCTTTATCGCTGGTGCCGGTCGCCGTATAACGTTGGCCATTGACGAAACCTGCATCAGCGTCGGCGCTATTGCCGGTTGTAACCTGGAGGGAATCGGACGCGCCGACAAGGTATGTGGTGAAAATCAGCGTGGTTCCTGCCTCCACGGCAATGTCAATGCCATCCCAGGTCACCCATCCGCCGTCAAACGTTTCAGGTACAACGGTTTCAATGGCTCTGATGATGTACCCATTGGCATCCCGAACGTGCATACGCAGCGTGACCTGGTGGCCTTTACCGGCGGGATTGTTATCGAAATCGAAACGACCGGTGAAATGCAGGGAGAAACTTTGCACCATCATGGACCTGTCGATGAGCACGCTTTGCCCGACCCCCACTTGCCGGGGCGAAAAGCCCGGACGGTCGTCCCCGCCAAACCATCCTGATGCGTTAATGACCTCGTGTTTAATCTCATAAAGCTGTGCCTGAGTCATGGTTGCGCTTAGAGATACGGCAACAAACAACCACGCTGCGATCATCTTGCTAACATACTTCATGCTTCACTCCTTACGTTTGGTTCGTGTTTCATGAATGACTATGGTTATTAATTGAACTTTGAAAGCACTCATGAATGTCGGAAAACATCAATACTTTATCTGAATCTGAATTCGGCACGCAAAAAAGGCCAAAGGTTGCGTCGCAAGAGCATTGGCTGAAGCATGCCTACTCGGGATCATGGAAAATCCTCGTACCGGGCCAACGTCCGTTGTGGCTTTGCATTTCAGGGCAACCCAATAAGCCTTGCTCCAGAAATCCGGATTTTTTCAGCACCGTTCACGAAGAGACAAACGGCACCGGCGCTGAAACTTTAACGGTCCGGATGACGCACTGTCCGTTCTGGAAAACAGGGAAACGTTAAATAAATAAAAAAGAGGAAATGAACACCATTGGTTCGGAGAATGAGGACATCCTTTTTCCTGAGTATAATGCCCGATCCTGGTTGCGATTGCGGTTAAAACCTATAGACGGAGAATTCGGTGGCTCATGTTAAGTTTAAAAAGGAATGAGTGAACAACTCGGTATAACAACTTCCCCGGAATCGCATCAAAGATACTGCTCTTCATACCTCGCATGAATGGTTTCGTTTGGAGGCTCATTTGCTGAAATTATTGACTGCATTTAACTCACGCGTACTGGACAGAAAATAGGGGATTAAAAGCAGATATGCAAGACATGTTAAAAAAACTTTAAAATTTTAATAAACGACGGCGTGCCGGAATATCCAATACTCAGAGAAAGCACGCGAAAAATCCGCCTATATGATTGACCGTGGCGATGCCTGCATGGAAGATTCCCGGGCGACATCCCGAGAGAAGCCGATGGATAACCGGTGTTTTGGAGCCGTCTTCTTTATGGTCATCCTGTGGCCATGAAAATATAGCGCGCGATAAACAGGAGCGCACAGGCGTAAATCAACCAGTGGACTTCCCGGTGGCGACGGGCCAGGGGCTTCACCAGAGCATAAGCAATAAAGCCAAAGGCGATGCCTTCGGTGATGCTGAAACCGCTGAACGGCATCATCACGATGGTGAGAAACGCGGGGATGGCCTCGGTGGGATCGTCCCAGCGGATGCGCACCACCGCCGCCATCATAAAACTGCCAATGATGATCAGCGCCGGCGCTACGATCGGATAGAGTTGCAGCTCGAGGCGGGTACCGTCGGCCATGACCATGGTGTAGGCCATGGGCGAGCCGATCATTTTGATCAGCGGGGAAAACAACAGCGAAAGCAACAGCAATATCCCGGTGACGACATTGGCAAAGCCGGTCCGGCCTCCGGCAGAGATTCCGGCCGCACTTTCGATGTAGCTGGTGATGGTGGAGGTGCCCAGCAGCGCTCCGACCACTGTGCCGGTGGCATCGGCGCGCAGGGCTTCCCGGGCGCGCGGCAGCCGGCCGTCTTTGATAAATCCGGCCTGTTCGCCCACGCCGATCAGCGTGCCCACGGTATCAAAAAAATCCAGAATGAAAAACGTAAAGATGATGCTGACCACCCCGAGATCAATGGCGCCGAGCAAATCGAGTTTGAAAAAGGTGGGCGCCACGGACGGGGGCGCAGACACCATCCCCTGAAACCGGGTGAAGCCGAAGGGCAGCGCCGCCGCTGCCGTAATCAGGATGGCGATCAGTATCGCACCGCGCACCTGCAGGGCCAGAAGCGATGCCATGAGGACCAGTCCGAACAGAGCGAGAAGCACCGGCGGGCTGTGCAGGTTGCCGAGACGCATCAGAGTGCCGGGCGCATCCACCACGATGCCGGCCCACTGCAGACCGACCAGCGCAATCAAAAGGCCGATGCCGACGGCGATGCCGTTTTTTAGTGAATCGGGGATGGCCTGAATCAGGTGATCGAGGGTGCGCGTGTAAGACAGGACGAAAAAAATGACGCCGGAAATAAAGACGGCGCCCAATGCAATCTGCCAGGGTTGAACCACCGCGTTTTCGGGTAAGGTTCGGGCGATCATCGGCACGGCGGCGAAGGCGAAAAAGAAGTTGTGCCCCATGGCCGGCGCCTGCGCGATGGGATAGTTGGCAAGCACGCCCATGAGGATGGTGGCAATGGCGCTGGCCACACACGTGGCAACGAACACGGCGCCGGGATCCATACCGGCGGCGGAAAGCACGGCCGGTTGTACAAACAGGATGTATGCCATGGTCATGAACGTCGTCACGCCGGCAGTGATCTCGGTTCTCAGCGTGGTCTGCCGTTCCTGAAAGTGAAAGGTCGTCTCAATGAATCGCCGCATAACCGTTCCTCGTTTTTCGGTTGCGGTTAGTCGGTTTGCCATGAGAAGCCACATCGCGCTGATGGATGCTTTGATTATACAGGGGCCCGTTGCCTGTCCCTGCAAAGCATGAGCGGTTCAATCTATCATTTTTCAAGATGTTCCTCAAGCAAAATGTAACGATCCGGTGTTTAGCGGTGGTTTGTTGGAAACTGGAATTTGGGGGAAACCGCGGAGGGCGCAAAGGACGCAGAGGGAAATAGCGTGATCATAGTGGTGCTGTTGTACCAGCCTGCTTTTAGCGGGCATTCTGGTCAGGTTTTTGGGATACATGCCACCGCTACGCGGTTTTGGGAATTGGGGGTGATGCAAGGCTACAAACATATCACCGCTGCGCGGTTTGTTATGATCCTGCATGGTCTCTGACTGTGTGTTGGTCCGAGTCCTTACCATGAAAACACCTTGGGAGATGGAGTTCAATCGAGTCAATGAATTGCAGTTTTGGAAAGCCACTCATTTCAAAGAAAGGAACG
>WFVT01000342.1 GCA_015491485.1 Candidatus Zhuqueibacterota bacterium | reverse complement strand
CCTCCATGGTTCGCTTTTTTAAATAATGCGAGACTGCGGTGACGCCGTCGGACTGTTCGATGCTGAACTTGATCACACGGTGGAAGGAGCTGTCCGCCCCTACCAGGGTGATGTCGGTACCGTGCAAGGTGGTGACGATTTTCACCCGCCGGGGCTGCAATATCTGTTTGGCCAGATAGGCGCTGGTAGCATGCGGCACGGCATAATGGGCGTGGATGATATCCAGGTTGTGTTCCAGCGCCACCTCAGCCATTTTGGTGGCCAACCCGAGTGCGTAAGGCGGATATTTGAACAGCGGATAAGCCGCCACCTCCACCTCATGAATCAGGATGTTGGGATGGAATTCCCGCAGCCGGAACGGCGTGGCATACGAAATGATGTGGACTTCATGGCCCATATTGGCCAATTGCAGGGCCAGTTCTGAAGCCACCACGCCGGAACCTCCGTGCGTCGGATAGCAAGATATGGCAATTTTCATGACGATCTTGTATCGGGTTTTGGGTTCGGGCTCTACGGCAGCCGCTCGGCGTCAGCAACCATCCGGGAGCGGCTTTTTCGGTTCCAGCAATCCGCCGGTTATCTGTTCAGCCCCCGTCAGTAGGGCCCGGGCATGGTGTCGCCCGCAAATTCGGGTACTGTCTCCCTGTTATCCGTGAAATTGCAGCCGACGCGCCATCGACGCCACGCGCCGGCGAATCAGGCGCTCCACTCCAAAACAGGCGCCGAACAGGAGCACGTAAAGTGCAATGGTTCTCGGCAGCGATGCATACATGACGCTGGAAATCATCATCAGCAACACGATACCGACAAACGGCAAGATCAACAGCATGGCGGTAAAGGCGCGCGATTGGCTGCCGCGGACTTTGGGCTCGGAGAACGGCAGCCGAGGAGCTACCCAGTAAGATATCTGCAAGAAGAAAAACGCCACCGCCCCGATGGTGACCGTATGCGCCATCGCATGCAACGGCTGCCGGAAATAATAGACAAACAGGCCCAGCAACAGCAGAAGCGCCGGTCCGGCAACGACCCAAAACAGTAGATTGCGCGCCGCCAGCACCAGCCGTTCCACCCGACAGGGAGTGGCATAAAAAATCCAGGACGCCTCGTAAGCGTCGGTCGCCTCGATACTCTGTTTGAGCACCATCGGTAACATGAGAATCGCGAAAAAAAACAGGGCAAATTGCTGAATACTCTGACTACCGTGCAGAAACGGATCCAGCATCTCGCCTTCCTGCAATCCCAGATAAAAATAGATCACCAGCAGCGGGAACATCCCCATCACCGCCAGCCGGAATTTGTTGTCATACCGGAACTGGCCCCACACCAGCCGAAAAACCACGCGGTCTTCCGGTCGGCGCAACAGCAGTCTCGGGGAACGCCTGATGCGGCCTGCCTTTGGCCTGGCTTTCTGCGGATGCGATTGCGTTTCCATGTAAATCGCGATGCGGCGGAGATAATCCCAGGACAGGGTACGGGCGATCAGAACTCCGAGGAGCAGGATCGCCCCAAAAGCCAGCACGGCACCGAGCCACGCCGCCCGCGACGGCGATGGATAGCCCAGCTCAACGATAGAAGCAAACCAGGTGGTCGGCAGCAGATACAACCAGAACGTTCGTTCCACCTGCGCTCCCACCAGAAATTGTTTCAGAGCGTTGGGCAAAATCAGGTAGCCGGTGTAGATCAGCAGCGAAATCCCGAATTGCAGATAGGACAGAAAATTTTTCAAGCGCGGCGGCGAAATCCAGCGCATGAGCTGCCCGTACAGCAGGATCACCAGAAAAACCACGAACACGCCGATGGACATCAAGCTGACAAAAGCCGCCAGGCCGCGCAACGGCTGGAATCCCTCCTGCAGGGCATACACGCCCACCGTGGGCCCCGCCAGCACCAGATTGAACGCCGTGATGTACAACAACACATTGGTGAGCCGGGCAAAAAAATAGGTCTGCGAACTGACCGGCTGGTATCCAAGAATGTGGTAATCGTCCGGGGAGATGACGATGGCGCTGTATTCGATGAGCAGAATACTGCCGAGCAGGAACAGCAAACCGGCTGCGGTGAGCGATGCGCCCACAAACACGCTGGTGGCGGTGTAGTTGATCCATGCCAGAATCCCGCCGAACAGCAGGTAATAGACCAGCGTGCTCCAAAAAATGGTTTTGGGATTGCTGCCCTCCTGCTGCCAACCGAATCCCATTTTGCTGACGCGCATGTCCAGCCGCCAGGCCAATTTCAAAAGGGCGATGTACTGCCGGCGATCCACCTTCAGCCAGGCGAACACGCGGTTCATCCTTTCAGACCCTCCAAAGCCAGCAAAAATTCTTCGGCGCGGGTATGCGCATCGGCGCCGCCGGTAATGGCATTGAAGGCCTCTTCCAGAGTGGCGTGGCCGGTCTGCCGAGCAATGGCTGCCGGAGTTCCGCTGGCCACAATTTCGCCTTCGTTGATGATGATAATACGGCTGCACAGCCGCTCCACCACTTCCAGCACATGCGAGCAGAAAAGAATGGTCTTGCCCTGCTCGCTGAACCGGCGCAACAATTGTTTGAAGACCAGCGCCGTGTTGGCATCCACACCACTGAGCGGCTCGTCGAACAGCAACACCTCGGGATTGTGCAGAAGCGCCGCGGCGATCAGCACTTTTTGACGCATGCCTTTGGAGAACCCGGCCAGCCGATGATCTTTTTCCTGCAGCAGATCAAACAGTTCCAGAAATTCCCGGGCGCGGTGTTCAAACAGTTTTCGGTCCAGATGGTGCAAATCGGCCAATAGTTCGAGATACTCCCATGCGGTCAGCGATTCGTACAGCGCGCCGGTTTCCGGCACGTAGCCAAAGCGCTTTTTCACCTCCAGCGGCTGCTCCGCAATAGAATAACCACAGATGCGCGCTTCCCCCGCCGAGGCCGGAATGAGACCGGTGAGAATTTTGACCGTCGTGCTCTTGCCGGCGCCGTTCGGCCCGAGAAAGCCAAGAATCTCGCCGGGCTCCACGGTGAAGTTGATGCCCTTCAGCGCATGTTTTTCACCGTAATATTTTTCCAGTCGGCGCACCTCAATCATGTTACTGCGCTCCGGAGCGGGTTTGCTTTTCAGCCTCGATCTCCGCCGGACCTTTCAAATGCAAATCCGCCACGCCTCGACGGACGGCACGCATAAACCGGTCGCCCGGATCGACCTTTTTTGTGCGGTAATCGGGGTCCTTTTCCATCCACAGCGGATGCCCTTCGAAATGGAGATATTCATGATGGCCGATGAGGTATTCGATGGTGGGATATTTGTTTTTCAAATAGCGCACCAGCGCGATGTTGGCCTGAATTTGCGCATCGGTCAGGTTGTCCACGCCGTTGGCGCCGCCCACATTTTCCACACCGATGGACACATAATTGAGGCCGATGCAGTGGCGCGCCATCCAGGTTTCCGGCATCAGCCGGTACACGCTGCCGTCGCGATCGACCAGAAACTGGATGGAAACGTTGACCTGCCCGGCGCCCTGCAGCTCCGGCCGCGAGCCGCCCAGCACCTCGCGGTTGAACACCTCAAAGCAGCGATCGAAATCGTCGATGGCGGTCCAGTGCAGCACGATCACCCGCGGCTCGATGTCGATGGTTTTGACATCGAGGCCGTAGTGCTGTTTGATATACTCGCGCGTCAGGTCGATGCGCTGCTGCGAAAAGGAAATGGGTTTGTCGTGAATGTTCATGGTTCCGCCGCATGCTTGCATCAGCATTGATAGGGTAATGAGGGTGAATGCCGTCCAAACCGGTTTCATGATCGTGCCCCGTTTGCCTGAATTATGGAATGGTGTAGTAGCTCCTTTCATCGAACAGCGCCACCGGATCGTCGATGGCCAGCGCCTCACGCACGAAGAAAGGCTCGGCGTATTTCACGCCGATGTAGATGCCGTACTGCCGCGCCCGCACCTCGATGTGATCCAGAAACGCGGGGTGACTGATGGCCGTTTGGTCCGTACCGTACCGCTCCATGTCGTCGCCGTGAAACTGGGAGCGGTACGCTCGCACGGCCCGCATTTTCTGCTCGAACGTATCGGTGATATCCACCACAAATGACGGCGTAAATTCAAACCGGTTGGCAAAAAAAATCAGCTTGTACGGGCGCCAGGGTTCCTGCCCGGTGTCGATTTTTTTTAGCCCGGCGAAAAACACGGCTTCGCGCACGAGCTGCGAGCCGTGTTCATGATCGGGATGGCGCGCCATCCAGTGATGGGTGAACACCACCCGCGGCCGCAGCCGCCGGATTTCTCGCACCACTTTCAGGATATTTTCGTGTGTGGCCCGCACCCGGCCGTCGGGGATGTCCAGCATGCGGTGTTCTTCCACACCGAGGATCCGCGCCGCTTCGGCGAATTCCTGCGCCCGCGTGTCAGAATTACCTCGCGTGCCCAACTCGGCGCGGGTCAGGGTGATCATCGCCACCCGGTATCCCTTTCGTGTCAGCTTAGCCAGGGTACCGCCGCAGCATATTTCCAGATCATCCGGATGCGCGCCGAACGCCACGGCATCAAATTCCGGTTTCCCGAACATGGTTACAACCTCATGATCTGATGGTGAAAATCGGCGATGTCCATCACCTCATACACCCGCTCGATGAAAAAGCGGCCGTATTTAAACAAATATGGCGTGAAATTGTGCACGCGCTCCTGAAGGGCGCCGTTAGGGAAAAGCGAGTTGGCCATTTTATAAAACTGTTTTCGCACAGTGTCGTTTTTACGCCGGCCGGCCTGGACGACTTTCTTTTCGAGCTGATCCAGGGCTCGCGCCACCCTGCCGGCGGTGGATTCGGTCATTTTCTCCAGGGTCGGATCCACTTCACGAATGGCGTGTTTCAATTGCTGTACTTTTTCCGGCCATTCTCTGCGGTATTGGGCCAGCGTGTTCAACAGAGATTCCGGCAAATGATGGCGGGTGAATTCCGTAATCAGAGGTTCAACCGGCCGCCATAAATCGTGCACCTGCAATTGGTATTTATCCAGCAGCCGGTCGATGCCCGGCTCGACGAGCGTCAGGGTTTTGCGCGGATAAATGAGCGGCATGGGGATGTCATAAAGCTCATACACTCCCTTCAGTTGGGCAAAATAAGCGATCTCCGAGGGGCCCGCCACATAAGCCACGGTGGGGAATAGACGGTCCTGCAGCACCGGCCGCAGCACCACATTCGGGGCAAACCGCTCGGGATGTTCATGCAACTCCGTTTCCAGCTCCTCGCGCTGAAACGACAGCCGGCCGTCGGTGGAAACGATGCGGCCGTCCTGCAGGGCCAGGGCATGCCGGCGATCGTTAAAGTAAAACAGATTCAAATATCCGGGCCGCAGGTGCAATTGCGGCTCGTACTGCATGGCCTGCAATGATTCGGTGGCGTTGAGCACCGCCTGCGTGGCCGGACTGCCGTCGCGGATTTCACGAGCCAAAACATCTGTGGAAAGCGTTTTGATGTCAGCGTCCGCCGGATCAACAACAATCAGGCCGAAATCTTTGAGCAAATGCATAAGCCAGATGCCGAACGCCTGCCCGAGGCTGCGTCCGGGCTGGTAGGCTGCGGACAGCGCTTGCAGGATATCATCGATGAATTCGGTTTCCGGGCTGATCTGCTGTAACCGGGCGATCAGGTCGGTGATCTCGGCCTGCAGTTGCACCTGCGACATGGGCACGGGCGCCGGTGGCTCAGCGGAAAGCCGGAGCGTTTCCAGTTGATAATCGCGGGCTAAAATATGGGCGTGGTTGACTTCGGCGTAATCGGTGTCGTCGGTAGCAAGCCAGAACACCGGCACGAAACAATCTTTACAGATGCGGCTGAGACGATCGGCGAGCTTGATGGCGGTGAGCGCCTTGTACAGCACGAACAGGGGCCCGCCGAACAATCCCACCTGCTGTCCGGTGATGATGACGTTGGCGTTGCCCAACGCCAGGTCCTCGATGTTTTTGAAGGTGGCGTCTTCAGCCCCGAAGGCGCGGTTTTGACGTTCCAGCACCCGCCCCATTTCGATGCGCGGATACCGGCGGTCCCGCACGCGATCGATCTGCGCCAGTACGGCGGTCTCGTGGCGGTAATCGTGGGCGAAGAATGCCTGCAGCCGTTGGAAATTCTGCACGTAATCGACAAACAGCGGATTGGCGCCGGGAAGATCGGCAGCCTGTATTTTCATAACCACGTCCGGCTAAAAGGTTCAAGGCCTATCGGTTCAAAGATAATAAATTTAAAAACATTCACAGCACTTGCAAACGCTTTTTCCTGAAAGGATATGGATCCACGTTGAATGAAGAACACGGACAGCCTCGGGCGGGCGGCCATGATTTTCAATTGCGGCTTCAGGGGTGGCCGGTCCTCCAAAGCCCGGCGGTCACGATCGGCAGCCAAATCACCGGCTCCTCAGAATGTTTCAAGCTTTGGGCCGCAGCGGAAGGATAAATGAACGTCTATCGACTAATCATGGAATCGAGCACCGCGGTTTTTCGCCGGCGGTATGTTCGCCGCCCACTGCGGCTTTTTCCGGCAATCACCGCTCGTCCGCGGCTGCGTGCGGCGCGATGATTCCGCAGGGCAGACGCTTTTCTCTACCGTCATCGGGAACGAATGGCTGTAACCGCAGACCATTCCTCGTTCTAAATAAAAAATCCCGTACCGTCTTGGTCGCGACGGCACGGGATTGTCGCTTAGGGGGCCACATGTATCATTGATCGAGAAACTCGGACAATTCCGCGGTGAGTTTCGTGATTGCCTCTTCATCAAAGCCTTTTTCAGCCGCTGCTTCGCGCAACGTCCCCCAGATCGGCTCGCCACAGGCAATGCACCGGATGCCGCGTTCGGCTAAAAACTTCACCGCTTTCGGATGCTCCCGAACCAGGTCTTCGATGGTAATATCGGGATCAATGGCAGCCATCGCAGCCCCTCCTTTCCATTAATTCACCGACGCCGTTTCCGTGGCTTCGGCTTGCAAAATGCTGAGCAAACGCTCGCGGAACGCTTCTTCCGGCAGCCCACCGTCGATGTAATATTTCTCATTCACCACCGTGCGCGGGACGCCCATGACATCATATCGTTGCGAAAGCTCCGGGAATTCCGATGCCTCCACCATATCCGCCTGGATCAGCGGGTTGGCCATGGCGTATTGATGCGCCGTCATCACCGCACGTGGACAGTACGGACAGGTCGGCGTCACAAACACCTGCAGATGCACCGGCCGGTCGATTGCCGCGACGGCGGTTTTGGCTTCGGGCGATAGATCCGGATCACGCCGGCTGACGCGGATGATCGCTTCAAGCAGCGATATGAACTCATAGCCCGACGGAATGCCATAAAAGCGGATCCCGTAATCCTCATCGCCCATGATGACGATGGCAGGCACTTTATCTATTTTGTATTGCTCAACGGCTTCATTGTCGATTTGAAAATTGTGAACTTCAACATCAATCAAATCGGACAGCTCGGCCACTTCTTTCAGCAACTGTTCCGTTTCGGTGCAATAATCGCAATTGATCGACTGGGTGAAGTATTTGATTTTCACCGGCGAATCCAGTTCCTTAAACCGATTCAGCACTTCTTGTTTCGTCCGTTCGTCTAAAAACATGGTTATCATGACCTCCTAATTGATCATTGATGTCATCACTGATGCTTGTTGATGCAACAGCATGGACAACGGTTCGCTTCGAATTTTCACCTTTTTAGATGCAGGAAGCCGTGAAATTGGTCAAACAGCTTTTGGCTGCCCGATTTTTTCCGCCTCCGAAGATTGGCATCCGGGCTGCCTCACGCTCGGTTGATATCCGTCGTAATCGAAAGCCGGCGGGGAAGATTAAAAAGCCGGAAATGGTTTTGGTATTCTCGTCGGTGTGTGGAA
>WFVT01000341.1 GCA_015491485.1 Candidatus Zhuqueibacterota bacterium | reverse complement strand
CGCAGTTCACCGCCGCGCTGGGGTGCGCGCTGCTGGGACAATTGCGGCTGAAAAAACTGGCCGCGGAATCGAAAACCGCCACGGCACCGGCCTGATGAACAGCTCTGGAGAAGCCCATGAAAAAATCCGAACCCGAAACCCGCGCCACGGCCTGTTCCGTGGATGCCAGCGGGGCGCTGTCGTGCCAGTTGGAAACGGATGCGGTCCTGTTCGCCGCCGGCTGGGAGCGGCGGTTCATTGCCGAGCCGCAGCGCGCCGAGGAAATGGCGCAGATGTACCGCGAGCTCGGCTATGCCGTCCGCCTGGAGCCGGTGAAGCTGATCAATCTCAAAGATGAATGCGCCGGCTGCCAGGTGGTGTTCGAGAAGTTTCTGGCGGTGTACACCCGGAAAGAGGGGAAGTGATTGGCTCACCATAAAGGCACAAAGATTACAAAGGAAAGCGAACACGGATGACACGGATCACGCGGATGGGTACGGATTGGGTTTGATGGATTGGATCATCGATGATGCAAAAACGGGCGTTTGGATTTTTTCAGAAAGCGCTTCGGCGAAGCATTTTAAAGGACGTTGATGTAATTCAAGCAGGAAATCGAGTCGCAACCATCGAAAACCTAAAAATAGACCATTTCCCCCCTCACCACAAAGACACAAAGAGCACCAAGGAAAGCGAACACGGATGACACGGATTACGCGGGCGGAAACGGATTTGGGGTGAAGCGCCCGATCCAACCGTATCTGTGATCCTGCTGTTCTTTTTTGGATAGACTTTTGTGCACCGCGTTAAATTTTCAAACACCATTACAAACTCGACCGGACCCCTCTTTGAACCTTTTCCATTCAACTTCCCCGATGCCCCCGTCCCGATTTGCTTTGAGCCGGCCATGGAGGCATTTACCTTATAGTATCTCACCAGACAACAATACGTTGAGTCATGAGGATCAGGAGGGGTTATGACATACGCGCGTATCATCTGGATGGCGGTGGTGGCGGTGCTGGTGTACTGCGTACCGGCGATGACGGAAACGGTAACGGTGCAGAAGCATCGAGATGGACAGGCCACCATTTACCGGCTGAGCAACGATAAGCTCGAGGTAAACCTTCGATTTGAAAACGGGCGGTTGCACTCGGAGCGGGTGACTGCCCGGGAGGACTGGCTGCAACGATACGGCAGTCGCCGGATGGTCGTGGAGCTGGATGCTGATTTCGAAATCGATGTGCAGTGGACCGGCTGGCGGGCGCCGGGCAAGGTGCACAATGCCGACAATCCGCTGCGCATCCGCAAATCGGCGTTTGAGCTGACGGGCGAGCACATCGAGCAGGAAAGCGGGGGCGCGCAGCGGCTCATCCTCGAGGGGCGGGTGCTCAATGGCGCGTTCGAAATGCGGCTGGTGTACCGGCTGGCGCCGGGCGACTTTTTTGCGCGCCGTAAACTCGCCGTGCGCGATCCGAAGGCGCGGCGGCATTTTCTGCGCTGGCTGTGGCCGCGCAGCGGCTATCTTCTGGGCCCGCTCGATATTTTGAAATCCGGCGGTTTCGGCAATCCGCTGGCGGTGTTGAAAGACGACGGCGGCGCGTTTTTCGGACTGGAATATCCGGCGGGTACCAACCATCTGACGGAGAAGTCCGAAGGCAAAACCCGCATTCGCTGCGGACAGGAATTCGGCGTGCTCATCGACAGCACGTGGATCGAGAGCGAATGGGCCGTGACCGGCCTCACCCCCAACCGCAATGTGCGGCTGTGGTTCCACCGCTACCTCGATGATATCCGTGTGGCGCCGCTGCGGCCGTTTCTGCTGTACAACACCTGGTACGACGTGCGCTCGCCCGAATACACCAAACGGCCGGAGGACGTGATGAACGAAGCGCACCTGCTGCGCATCATCCGCGATTTCCGCCGCGAGATGCTGGAAAAGCGCGGCCTGAGGCTGGATGCGTTCGTGTTGGATGATGGCTGGGATGTGTACAAAAGCGACTGGCGGCTTCGGCCGAACGAGTTTCCCAATGGCCTGGGGCCCATTCGCGAATCGCTGGCGGAAATGGGCACCGGACTGGGGATATGGTTTGGGCCGATCGGCGGCTATTCGTACCGCCGGTGGCGCGTGGACTGGATGCGCGAACACGGCTACGAAACCGTGCGCGATCAGCTCTGCCTGGCGGGCAGAAATTACCACGCGCTGTTCAAAAAACGGGTGGTGGATTTCGTCGCCCGGGACAGCGTGGGCTACTTCAAATGGGACGGCATCCAGTTTTCCTGCAGCGAACCGGATCACAGCCATCCGGTGGGGATTTACTCGCGGCGTGCGGTCATGGAAGCGGTCATCGATCTGTGCCGGGCCGTGCGCGAAAAGAAGCCCGACATTTTCCTCAATATCACCTCGGGCACCTGGCTCAGTCCGTGGTGGCTGAAGTACGCCAACCAGATCTGGATGCAGGGCCGCGATTACGGCTACGCCAACGTGCCGTCCATCAGCCGCCGCGACGCCGCCATGACCTACCGTGATGTGGTGCTGTATGAAAATTTCGGCAAAAACGATTTCTGGTTCCCGATCGCCAATTTGATGACGCACGGCATCATCAAGGGGTATCTGCAGAAACTCGGCGGTGAACAGGAGCCCATCAAAAATTTCACCGATAACGCCGTGCTGTATTTCGCCCGCGGTGTGTCCATGTGGGAGCTGTACATTTCGCCGAACCTGCTCACCGAGGCGGAGTGGGACGCCATCGCCGGTGCCGTCCGCTGGGCGCGCGACCGGTTCGACGTGCTCATGAACACCGCCATGATCGGCGGTGATCCCGGCAAAGGAGAGCCGTATGGCTATGCCCATTTTCGCGGCAGACGGGGCATCATCGCCGTACGCAACCCGGGCATGCAGCCGCAAACGTTGCGGGTGAAGCTGGCGCCGTCGCAGGGCCTCGAGCCCACCGCCGCGTCGCTGGTGCTGGAGCGGGTGTATCCGGATCGCTGGATTTCGCCGGAGCTGTACGCCGCAGGCGCGGAAATCGATCTGCCGCTGGCTGGTTATGAGACCGCTATCTACGAGCTGTTTCCGCTGATGGAAGCCGACCGGCCGCTAATGGCCGGCGTGCGGTTCGCAGTGGATTCGATCTCCGGCAACCGGGTGACGCTGCGGCTGTTTGGCGAGACCGCCCGAGCGCGGCTGCTGAATCCGGAAAAGGTCAGGGCACTCCGGCTGGACGGCCGATCTGTTGCGCTGCACAAGCTGTCCTCGGAATTTCCGGCAACCGAAGAGCCAATGGAGCCGATCCGTGTGCTGGAATTTTCAAAAGAACGCAAAAGTGACCGGATACAATGGCGTTTTCAAGTAGAGGTGGAAAAAGAAGCCGTGCAGCCTGAATTGGCGGTACTGCTGCGGAATGGGGCAAGCGGAGAAACGCGGCTTTTGCCTGAGCTCCACGTCAGGAAGGATGGCAAAACCGTGAAACCGGCATTGGAACAGCACGACGGGGTGTGGTTGTGGGCCAAAGTGCCGCTCTCGCGGGGGAAACCTCAGTTCGATGTACGGTTGCAGCTTGCCGATCCATCGCGTACCTGGAGCGGCACGGTGGAAATCTGGTTGCTTTACCGCCGGAAGGAATCCTATCGCCGCGTAAACATCGACTTCACGGATCAAATTCAAATGCCGCCTATGCCGCCCGGCCCTATCCCGCTGGTGAAGTTCAACAGCAACAATGGCTGGACGCGGAAACCATCATCCTTCGCCGCCGGTGACCATACTGAAAAAAAAAAAGACGCACCCGCAAAAAAACTGCGTGGTGCGTCGGCCCTCTATTCGCGAGATGCTCGGGAGGAATCGCCGTTAATTGCTCGCTTTCAGAAATTCGACAATACGTTCGGCTTCCAGCGCGGTCAGATTGGCGCGCGTGCGCATGTGCATCACCGCGACCTCCCACTGCTCATCCGTTAAATTAGCCGGCGGACGGATGTTATGGCAGCGGATGCAATTATCGCCCCACAACTGGGCTCCGGGTTGCTGTTTGATGGGGGTATTCCCTGCGCAGCTTACCAGAAACGCCAGCAACATGCTGAGAATAATCACTCCAAGAACGCCGGTGATGGATTTTTTTCTTTTTATAGAACGATCCATAATGGTTTCCTCCAGATGTTTAGAACCCGATTGCTACCTGCGCGATAAACCGTCCTTCACTTTCTTTCTCCCCGTCAGGATGCGTCTTATTCATGCTTTGCCAGGAGAATTTAAACAGGGTGCTCGGAGAAACCCAGTAATCGATGCCGTAAGTAATGCGGCTGATATCGGCGCTGAGCGGGGCTTCTTCCGTGTCAGGACGGTCGAGCTGATCGAAACGTACCACAAATTCCAGATTTCGGATGAAGTTGCTGCCTGCATTGGTGGGCTGATAAGCAAATTGTGCGTACCATGCGCTGCTTTTGTTTTCATACGTCAGCGGCTCAATATTGGGATTGTCGATGCTCAAGCGGACCCACTGAGCCCGGATATCGAACTTGCCTTTCAAAGCGGCGGACTCACCGACATAATTTAAATCCAGAACCTGGTGAGTGGCGCGAACGTTCTCAAAGGGGGTCCCTTGAGTTCCCACCTTCGCCGTTTGAAAGCCCACGCCTATTTCGAGTCTGGGCATCAGAAAGAAAGCGATTCGCGTTCCGATGGCTTTGTCGTCGTTGTTATCGCTGGAGTTGCTGAAGTTCAAGAGTCCCACACCACCGACCGGTACGCCGACATCCTGCACCGAGGCGATGCTGTTTCCAGCGGGCGGTGTCTCATCTTCTCCATGTCCCGAAGGTTCTCCCGTGTTGAGGGTCGGGCCGTTGGTGATGTAAAATGTATAGGTCATTTTGGTATTGCCCACAGGGATGCCGCCGCGAAACTGTACTCCCAATTGCGATCCGCCCAGAAGGGGAACGCCCATGGAAGAAATCCCCAGCGGCATGTCCGGCAGTTTATTGATCCATGCCGGATGCAACCGTTCAGCAAAGTAGTTGAGCGGATTCAGAAATTTTCCCATTCCGAGCATCACATAATCATTGAGGACGTAGAACAACTGGGCATAACCGAGTCCCACTTCAAAACCGCCGGCCCCTAATTCCATCTCCAATTCCGCTTCAAAGAGCAGGTTGTTGCCGTGTTTCCACAGGAAGATCGGGCTGAAAGCGGTTTCAAAATTCGATGGTTCGTCTGGCCCCTTTTCGAAGTTGGTGTAACCAAATCCTTTGAGCAGGAACTTACTTGCAGGCGCCATGGGTAACGTCTGCGACATCACGGGATAGGTCAGAGTCAGCATGAGCGCCGTCGTCGAAATCAACACACCGAGTCTTTTTTTGAGCATAATCCTTCCTCCGGAAATTTATTTGGATTTTTTGAAAGTCCGCAGATAATGGACCAATTGCCATCTTTGCTCTTCAGTTAACAGGTCTTTGAAAGCCGGCATAGGCGACTTACCATGGGTGATTTTCCAGAAGATTTCCCCGTCGGTTTGTTTCTGGAACTCAGGCAGCAAGAAGTTGGCGGGCTTCACCGGCAGGAACTTACCGGCCATACCATCACCTTTCCCCAGGGTGCCATGGCAGGTGGCGCATTGCAATTGATAGGTTTGCTTGCCCAAGTTAATGATTTCTTTCGATGCAGGCAACGGATTTTTCAGTTTTTTCGCTTCCGCGGGCGCAACCCATTTTTTGCTGTCTTTTGCAGGAAGACTGCTTGCCGACACCGTCGTCACATTGGCAGTAAATGCCGCAAGTGCGATCACCATCACACCAGCCGTCCAGTTGCGTGTCCGTTTCATGGCCTTGCTCCTTTTGTTTATGGGTTAGGTTGTTGTTTTCTTCAACTTTCTGCCAACAGTAGGACAAGAACCGTGCCGGAAAGATAAAAATTTTTTAAGGAAACGGTAACACATTGAAAAATAAATAGATAGATATGGTGG
>WFVT01000340.1 GCA_015491485.1 Candidatus Zhuqueibacterota bacterium | reverse complement strand
CTGCTCCCGCGCGGCGGCAACGGCGTGCATGGAACTGACCGACGCGGTATCATACACGATCCCCCAGAAAGACTCCGGCAGGCAGAGCATTTGCCGCAGCCAGTCCAGCACCACTTGTTCCAGCTCGGTGGCCGAGGGGCAGGTTTTCCACAGCATGCCATTGACGTTGAATGCCGCGGCCAGCAGCTCGCCGAGAATCCCGGGCATGCTGCCGGTGATGGAAAAGTAGGCGTAAAATTTCGGATGGTTCCAGTGCGTCATGCCGGGCATGATCACCCGGTCGATGTCCTGCAGAATGCGTTCCATCGGCTCGCCGTCTTTCGGCGCAGCGTCCGGCAACTGCTTGCGGATATCGCCCGGGGCCACATCCGGCAGCACCGGGATGTCATCGATATGTGCAAAAAAATCGGCGATCCAGTCGATCAATTGATGACCGTACTGCCGGAATTCCTCCGGCGACATGTCTTGTAATTCACGATTCATGGGCGTTCACACATGGGTTCATCATGAGTTCAGACAGTTAAAGGTTTGCTTTCATAGAATTGGCATTGAAAAAGCTGAGTCGGTTTTCCCTTCCTGGGTACTGCGTCATGTCGGGGCGCAACGCACCCGATGTCGTAATCAATCGAGGGGTAATTATCCCTGTTTTCCTGTATCATTCTGTGTTGCCGATCGCTCCCGAGCGAAGAGAAATGCGAAACGGTAAACATGCATATAGGTGAAGTAAAATTTATCGGTGCTGTATCGCATAAGAAAATAAATGATTGCGGCAAAGACCAGGAGACCCGAAAAGAGGACGAGAAGCTTTTTGACCGCAAATATCCAGATGAC
Organism: Candidatus Zhuqueibacterota bacterium; assembly: GCA_015491485.1. Classification (GTDB taxonomy): domain Bacteria; phylum Zhuqueibacterota; class Zhuqueibacteria; order Zhuqueibacterales; family Geothermadaptataceae; genus Hydrothermovivens. The sequence continues at coordinate 2,460 of WFVT01000340.1, read as the reverse complement.
TGCACCTGCCAGGACGATGGTGGCAAAATTGGTCGCCAGAAGATACATGGAGTAGTGCTGGATGGCATATTCGATTTGTTCGCGGGTGCCGTGGCGGAAAAGCAACGCGGCCGCGATATTGGTCCAGTATTTCCTGGGATTCATCTTGATTTCATCAGATGGTTTGTGATAGACCGGGTCGTTCTGCAATTCCTTCATCGCCTTGTCCAGGAACTCTTCATATAATAACCGGGTTTTCGAAAGCATTAAAATTGCGGATAGGGTTTGCGCGATGTTGGGCCGCGTGCTGTAAATGTATTCCCTGCGCAAAAATTCGGTTATTGCTTCCACCAGAACGCCCCAAAAAAGCGCGACCGGAATGGAAATGAGCAAAAGCTGAGCAATGGCGGCTTCCGAATTAAATCCTTGCAGAAATTGCGACAGTTTTGACTCATCGGATATAAAATACAAATTAGACAGCACAATCAGAGCATTGACAAGCAAGCCCACTATAAACAAATTAATGATCTTATTCAAATTGCCAATTTGCATATCGACCCCCTCCTTCCTGGTTTAACGAACAGCCCTGGATGAGCCGTTAAAGCCTCATCCGCGTTCCATCCGCGTCAATCCGTGGCGGCGAAACCGTTCTTCTTCGCCTTCGCGATCTTCGCGATTTCTCTCAATTAGGTCATACGCTCCCTCCTTTTCAATTCAGAAATCCCGGTTTAACCAAAATCGCTCCGCTGGATATCCAGCAACACGGTCCGGCGGATGGCCTCCGGCAATGCCTCCACGCACTGCTGCAGCGTACCAGCCACATCGGCCGCATTCAGACGTGAATGGACAAAGTCGTCCAGCGCCTGCCGGTTTGCACCGATCATCTCGCGCACGATAGCGTGCGTGGCCAGCGGCTGCCCGGGATAGGTGTTCAGTAGAAATGCAAAGCCGAGCGCGGTCATCAGCATGGAGAGCAGTGCATAGCCTGCCAGGCCCCGATCCATGCCCAGTTTTGCCGCATAAATGGCATCCACCACCGCATGCTGCAGCATGAATCCCTGATCCCACACATGGTCGCGGATGCCCTTGCTGAGCGCCACCTCCCACTGCCGGGTGCCGCCCGCGCCGGCATTCAAAAACTCAAAAAAGTCCACCTGCGCTGGATCGCCCAGCTCGTGGCCGAAACACGCTGCGTGCAAAGCCGCACCGGAGGCAATGCCCATCAGGCCGTTAAACACCATGTAATGGCCGATCAGCTTCACCTCGGCGCCCGCGGTCACCCGTTCGCCGAAATACCGCGGTTTGCCCAGCTTCTGCAACATGGGCTCCAGCCGGCCGTACAGGTCGCGGTCGCCGCTGGCCAGAATCAGCATGGTGGCGGCTTCGGCGCCGGCCGGCCCGCCGGTGAGCGGATAGTTGCCATAATCCAGCCCGTGGTCGCGGCAAAATGCCTCGGCGGCCTCGGCGAAGTTGGTGCTCACAGTGGACAGATGCAGGATGAATCCGTTTCGGACGCCGCGTTCATGCATCAGCGGGACCAGTTCGCGCAAAATCTGCAGATCATCGCCGTTTTTACCGGCGCAAATCACGGCACCGTCAATGCGACCATCGCCAACCAGGTCCCCAAACGTGGAAACCCGTTCCGCGCCGTGCTGTCGCCAGGCCTCACGCACCCGGTCCCGGCGCTCGTCACGGGTGCCGCGATCGTGCACGCGCACAAACCTTGCCGGACTGTCGTCTCCCGTCAAATGTTTTGCGGCGGGACTGAGCATCAATCCCAGGCCGCCCACAGCCACCAGTTTCAGTTGCTCTGCCATGGATGCCTCGCGGTTACGAATTTATATTTTCCCACTCGGTTCACTATTTTTTGCCAATATAATGGGGACCTATGGACAATCAAAGAAGAAAAGCGCGAAAGGCATATCCTGTTCTTCGGTTGGGTGATGGGCAGGCATTTTGTAGCTGACCCATTTCTTTCAGCGCACTTATTGCCTCTGCGAGAAAAAGAAACAGCGAACACAGAAGACACGGATGACGCGGATAGTCACGGATTTTTTTACGATCGTTTGAAAGCAGGTTAACCGGTAGCACCAGCTTGCCCGCAGTTTCGTGCGGATCATTTCATGGCACTCAAGATGAATCCCTGCGCGGCGATCGATTCATCTTAGATTGCGTCGCTTGGCTCGCAATGACCGTTGGCGAGGATTGTTTTGCAATTGAAAAGACGCCGCCGCTATTCCCGACACAAATGTCGAGATTGTAATATGAATGCTGATACTTTTCGGTCGGCTTGCTTTTCTCTGCGTGCTCAGCGCCTCGGCGAGAAAATAAAAAATTTCCCTTTTTGGCAGAGTGGCAATGGAACACGGATAAAAGCGGATTTGCGCGGATTGACACGGATTTTTTTCTGTTTCGGCCGTTTGGAAGCAGGTTAACCGGTAGCACCGGCTTGCCCGTAGTTTCGCGCGGATCATTTCATGG
>WFVT01000339.1 GCA_015491485.1 Candidatus Zhuqueibacterota bacterium | reverse complement strand
GACAAAAGAACACGGATAAAAGCGGATTTGCGCGGATGGACACGGATTTTTTGTTTTTGAGGTGCGTCTGAAAACGGGCTTAGCGGTAGCCTCTGCTTGCCCACTGTTTCCCGCAGCTTATTTCGTTTTTTCAGAATGAAACTCTCATTCCCTCATTAAACCTTATCCCCGGAGATACAAGCTGGAAGCTTGTGCTACAATACATCCGTGTTTCATCCGCATTTATCTTCGGCTTATAAATATCATCAACACCCGGCTTTGGCGCAAAAACGGGAGCCGTTCAGTTCTACACACAAAATTCCTTGCATCTTTACCGGGCGTTCTCTAATTTCCCTGCCTATGAAATCCCGACAAAATGGAAATTGGTTCAAAAAATGGGGCGTGAGCGCGCTGTTGGCGCTGCTCACGGCTTGCGCGCATCAGGTGCCGCCGTCGGGTGGGCCGGAGGACAAAACGCCGCCAAAGGTCATCGCGACCTCTCCGGAACCCGGCGCCGTGCGCGTGCCTCGAAATGCGGCTATCGAGTTTGTGTTTAGCGAAAAGATCGATCGCGAGACATTCCCCGGAGCCCTGTTTATTTCCCCCAATCCCGCCGAGCCCGTCAAATTTAAATTCCGTGGCCGCACGGCCCGCATCCTGTTTCCGGATTCCTTGCTGCCGCAGCGGACCTATGTCATCACCCTCGGTACCGATCTCAAAGACAATCATGGCAATCCCATGGCGCAGTCGTTCACCCTGGCGTTTTCCACCGGCGACAGCATCGATCATGGTGAAATCGCCGGGCGCGTGTTCGATGATCAGCCGCAGGGCGTGGCGATCTGGGCCTACATTCTGCCCGATAGCGGCGATCCTTCTTTTGATGCCTTTTTGCACCGGCCCGGCGATTACATCACCCAGGCCGGCGATGATGGGCAGTACCGGTTTTCGTATCTCTCGCAGGGCCGATACCGGCTGGTGGCCGTGCGCGACGAGGCGCGCGACGGCGTGTACACTCCCGGCGAAGATGCCATCGGCGTGACTTTCGGCGACGTGGTGATTTCCGCACAGCGCAAACAGTACCGCAATCTGCATTTTCGGTTGCAGCGCGCCGATACGGTCAGGCCGGCGCTGTCTTCGGTGAGCATGCTGAACGAACACATGATTGAAATCCGGTTTGACGAGCCGGTGATTGCGGCGGACACCAGCGACTGGTCGCGGTATTTTTCGGTAAAATCATTGGCCACCGGCGACTTGTTGACCGTACACAGGGCGGCCCGATTTCCGCTGGACGCCCGCGTGTTCTACGCCGTGGTTGATCCCGTGACACAGCCCGGCGATCTCCGGTTGGAGGCGGTCGATCTTTTTGACGCAGCCGGCAATCCCGTGGACACCGCCTATGCCTATTACCGGTTTCCTGCAAGGCCGGTGCCGGATACGGTAGCCCCCCGAATCGTGCAGTTCATCCCGGCCGACAGCGCCGTGAATGTACCGCCTCAGCAGCCGATTCAAATGGTGTTCAGCGAGTGGATGCAGGCAAACGATTCGCTCTCCGGAGTGACCGTGATTGATGCCGACAGTCAACAAGTACCGGGAACCATCCGGTGGGAATCTCCGTTCTCGGTCAGTTTTTCACCGCATCCGGCATGGGATAGTAAAACGCGTTATACCGTTGTTTTCGATACCAGCCGGTTTCGGGATTTAGCTGGCAACGCGCTTTTGGATACCGCCGGCGTTCGTACGTTCGTCAGCATCGATCGCGATACCCTTTCCTCCGTAGCGGGAAGCATCCATTTTGAACCGGCGGCCCTGGATTCCGTGCCGATCTTCCTCCAACTGCAGCAGATCGATGGCGAGGCGCGTTATTCCATTTGGCTGCCTGAAGCCGGACCGTATGAATTCCGGCATGTTTTGCCGGGTGGGTATATCATCGAAGGATTTCTCGATGAAAACGGCAACCGGCGGTTTGATCCGGGAAGTGCACTGCCTTTCCAGCCCAGTGAACATTTTTTCCAGGTGGCCGATTCCATCAAGGTGCGTTCGCGATGGCCGAATATCGGCAATGATATCCGCATTCGTTGGTAACTCCAGGTTATAAGGGTTCACATATCCTGAATGAAAGGGCTTTGATGATGCCGTATTTGCATTATGATCATGACGTCTTGAAATTGGAAGACACGGTGCTCGATGAACTGGCGGATGCCCATGGCACCCCGCTTTTTGTTTACAGTGAAAGCCAAATCCGCGATAATTTTCAGGCCATGCAGACGGCATTTGTCGGAGTGCCGCATCTGATATGCTATGCGGTCAAAGCCAATAGCAATCCCGAAATCCTGCGCTTACTTGCCGAAATGGGCGCCGGCGCCGATGCGGTGTCCGTAGGGGAGATGTGGCTGGCGCTGAAGGCGGGAATCCCACCGGAACGGATCGTGTTCGCCGGTGTGGGCAAGCGGGATGATGAAATCGAATTTGCCATCCAGCAAAACATTCGCGGGCTGAATGTGGAATCGGAGATGGAGCTGCAGGTCGTTGCCGAGATTGCCGCCCGGCTGCAGCGCCGCGCCCGCGTTTCGCTACGCATTAATCCCGATATCGATATCCACGGGCATCCGTATATTTCCACCGGTCGGCATAAAGATAAATTCGGCATTGCGCTGGACACGGCGCGGCGGTTGATCACGGAATACCGGGGGCATCCGCAAATTCAGTTGGTGGGCTTGCATGCGCATATCGGCTCGCAGATCACCGAAATTTTGCCGTACCGCAAATTGGGCGAGGTCATGCGCGACATGGCCGTTTTTGCCGCGCAGCAGGGCCACCGTCTCGAGTATATCGATGTTGGCGGCGGACTGGGCGTGCGTTACGAGCCGCAGGGTGATGAACGGCACTTCCGCCATGACTGGCAGGGGGTGAACGAACTGGCCATCGAGCCGAAGGCCGTGGCCGATGCGCTGTTGACCTCGCTGCGTCAACTGGAGCTGCCCATTCTGTTTGAACCCGGGCGGTCCCTGGTGGCGAATGCCGGTGTGCTGATCACCCGGGTGCTGTATTTGAAGGAAACCGGCGGCAAGCGGTTTGTGATTGTCGATGCCGGTATGACGGAACTGGTGCGGCCGAGTCTGTACTCGGCCTATCATGCCATTGTGCCGCTGCACTGGCGCGAAGGCGAAGCCGTTCGGGCGGATGTGGTGGGCCCGATTTGCGAAAGCGGCGATTTCCTGGCGCGCGACCGCCAGCTGCCTCCAGTTCAGCGCGGCGATTTGCGGGCCGTGCTGACCGCCGGTGCTTACGGATATAGCCTGTCGTCCAATTACAATGCGGGTTTGCGTCCGGCGGAAATTCTGGTGCACGGCTCCTCACACCGCGTCATCCGGCAGCGGCAACCATTGGACGTACTGATAAAGTAATCTGCCCGGCCGGCTTGGGAGGATAATGTGATAAGAATAATGTGGTTTTGAAAAGAGCAAATCACTCTCTTCCACTTCCAGAAATCCCGATTTTTTTGCTGCTTGAACATTCCCCGTTCCCTGGCCAAATAACTAACTCGCAGAAAAATAATTAGATAAATAAACTTGCTTCGCCTGCCGGATGAGTTTATATTAAAACCTTGCATTGGGCGTGCCATTGAAGCCATGAAGCCGATCACGGATGAACCTGTGGTGCATCAAATCCAATTGAACCAACACGAGTATAGCCGATGCTGAGTGCCCCATTCTGGAAAAGAGCGATTTTGCTGGTGGCGGGAAAAGGAGAGCGGCTGAAGCCGCGCACCGACCATTTGCCCAAGCCGATGACCGAGGTGAACGGTGTCACGATTTTGCAGAATGCGCTGATCCATCTGGCTGAGGCCGGAGTGCAGGAAGTGTATCTGGTGACCGGCTATATGCATGACGTGCTGTTAGCGCATGCCCGGAAACACGCCAATGGCATGCAAATTCATGAGATTTACAGCCCCGAATACGAACGCACCAACAACATGTATTCGCTCTGGCTGGCGCGGGACATTCTGGCTGGCGGCTGTCTTTTGCTGGAAGGCGATGTGTTCTTCGCCGGGGATGTGCTGACCGCGCTCCAGGAGGCGCCCGCCGACCGCAGCTACTGGCTGGCAGACGATTTCGCCCGCTTCCGCGATGGCTGCATGCTGAAAACCAATGCGGACGGCGTGATCGAGCACCTGCGCATCGTGCGCGGCGATCCACCGAATGATCTCAGCCATTGCTTCAAATCCGCCGGGATTCTGGCCATTCATCCCGAAACCGGCCGGGCGTTTTCGCGCTGGCTGGATGAAGATGTGCGACGCGGCCGGGTGCAGGTGTACTACGATCTGGTGCTGGCCGATCACCTCGCCGAAGCGCGCATTTCGGTGCTGGATATCGGCGGCCGCAAGTGGCTGGAAATCGATGATGAGGCGGACCTGCAGCGTGCCGAGGCGCTGTTTTCGAAATAGAGCCGCTTTTCATCGTTGCGGAGTTTAGCCCCGCACTTGATGTGGGGCTCAATGCCGAATTGAGGACATAAGCAGAAATGGGTTTTCTCAATCGCACGAGGTCCAAATCGCGCCGCCGCCTGTTGAAAAAAACCGGATGAACGTCGATGAAACGCGGATCATGAAGCCGTTTTTAAGAGACGGAAGCGGCAAAATCCCCCTCGGCAAACCGGCGATTTCCACGAGATTTTTTTGATGTTTCGCCTGCGGGCATAAATAAAAATCTTACCAATGAGTGGCATTTTGCCGACACGATTCGAATTCGTTGAACCCTGAATCCGATTGGACGCCGCATCCATGTTAATTGCCAAAAAATATCTGGTCATCATCGGGGATGGCATGGGCGACCGGCCGGTGCCGGAACTGGGCGATCGCACGCCGCTGGAAGCCGCCCGTACTCCCAATTTCGACCGCATCGCACGCGAGGGACGCGTCGGTCTTATGCAGACCATCTTTCCGAATCTGCCCATCGGCAGCATCGTCGCCAATATGGGCATTCTGGGTTTTGATCCGTACGAATACTACCCCTACGGTCGCGCCTCTTTCGAGGCTCTGGCCAAAGG
>WFVT01000338.1 GCA_015491485.1 Candidatus Zhuqueibacterota bacterium | reverse complement strand
GGAACAAGTGGTGCTGGACTGGCTGCGGCAAATGCTCTGCCTGCCGGAGTCTTTCTGGGGGATCGTGTATGATACCGCGTCGGTCAGTTCCATGCACGCCGTTGCCGCCGCGCGGGAGCAGCTCCGCGATCTGCAGTTCCGCGAAAAGGGCATGGCCGGCCGTGGTGAGGTGCCGCGCCTGCGCATGTATGCCTCGGACCAGGCTCACTCGTCCATCGACAAGGCGGCGATCGCTCTCGGCATCGGCATCGAGGGCATTCGGAAAATCCCTTCCGATGATCAGTTCCGCATGATTCCAGACGCGCTGGCCGCGGCGATTGCCGAGGACCGGGCGGCTGGCTGGCAACCGTTCTGCGTGGTGGCCACCGTGGGCACCACCTCCACTACCAGCATCGATCCGGTGCCCGCCATCGCCGATATTTGCGAGCGCGAAGGGCTCTGGCTGCATGTGGACGCTGCGTATGGCGGCTCCGCAGCCGTGGTGCCGGAAATGCAGCACGTGCTCGAAGGGTGTGACCGCGCCGATTCGATCGTCGTCAATCCGCACAAGTGGCTGTTTGTACCCATCGACTTCAGCGCCTTTTACACCCGCAAGCCGGACGTGCTGCGGCAGGCATTCAGCCTCGTGCCGGAGTACTTGCGCACTCGCGAAGACAGTGAAGTGGATAATTTTATGGATTACGGCATCCAGCTCGGCCGGCGGTTTCGCGCGCTCAAAATGTGGTTCGTGCTGCGGTATTTCGGGCAGGAGGGCATCGCCGCGCGTATCCGCAAGCATATCCAGCTTGCGCAGGGACTGGCGCGCCGCATCGATGAGCACCCGGATTTCGAGCGCATGGCGCCGACGCCGTTCAGCACGGTGTGTTTCCGCGCGCATCCGCCGGGCTTGCAGGATGAGGCGGAGCTCGATGCTCTAAACGAGCGGCTGCTGGAAGCCATCAACGCCGATCGCGAAATCTTTCTGTCGCACACCAAACTGCGCGGGCGGTTTGTGCTGCGGTTCGCCATCGGCAACATCCGCACCGAGGCGTACCACATCGATCGCGCGTGGGAGATCATCCAAAAGAAATTGCGGGACGTGCTTGCCGAAGCGGCATAGCTGCATCATTTTGAATTCATCCCGGCTGGTGCGGTTACAACCAAATGCCGTCGGGTCGCGCATTGCAGCGGTGCGTCGAACAAAAAAACAAAGCCCGAAAGGACGCTTTCGGGCTTTGTCAGGGGAGATGTTCCTCAGGAGGAGAAAAGGGGTCGCCTGAGGGTGAAACGACGCCTATTTTCTGAATTCACGCAGGAAACTGGTGAATTCCTCGCGATGGCTCTCTTCATCCGCCAGGAGGCGAATGGCCAGGTCTTGCGTCACGTAATCCTGACCGTCCGCCAGTTTGATGATCTCGGAGTAGGTTTTGATGGCATCTTCTTCCGCTTCCAGCACCCCGTTGATCACCGCCAGTACATTGGTGGTATCCTGCGGGGTCTGCAGATAGCTTTGTTCCGCTTGAAACGATTTGGACCCCGGAACCGTGCCGCCAAGTTCTTTGATGCGTTTGGCCAATTCCTTGGCGTGGCCCAGCTCCTCGTCCACATCCGCTGCAAGCGATTCTTTGATCTCTTTGGCTTGAATGCCATCCAGATTGACCGACAGGGCAATGTAGTTTTGCACCGTTTCGATCTCTTTCCAGTAGGCGTCAATCAGTTTGTTGATGATGTCTTGTTTGTTGCTCATGGTGACACACCTCCTTTCATGCGTTATCACGTTTCGTGGCGTCAAAGATTCAGATTCGGCGTTATGCAAAATCCATCCTTGAACATTCAAGTTACCGCCAGGCAATATCAAAACGATCCAGATTCATCACTTTGTTCCAGGCTGCCACGAAATCCTGCACAAATTTTTCACGGTTATCGTCCTGTGCGTAAAACTCCGCCAGAGCACGAAGCTGCGAATTGGAGCCGAAAACGAGATCCACACGCGTTCCGGTCCATTTTAACTGCCCGGTTTTCCGGTCGAAGCCCTGGAATACATCCTTTTTATCGGAAGCGGCCCGCCATTCGATATCCATATCGAGCAGGTTCACGAAGAAATCGTTGGTCAATTTGCCAGGCTGCTCCGTGAACACGCCGTGTTTGGAGTCGCCGAAATTGGCGCCCAGGACACGCATGCCGCCCACAAGCACTGTCATTTCAGGCGGGGTCAGGGTCAGCAGTTGCGCCCGGTCGATGAGCATTTTCTCCGTGTATTCCTCACAGCCGGCTTTGGCATAGTTGCGGAAACCATCGGCGACCGGCTCGAGCACCGAGAACGACTCCACATCCGTTTGTTCTTGCGAAGCGTCGGTGCGGCCCGGCGTGAACGGAACCTGGACTTCAAAGCCCGCATCTTTTGCGGCTTTTTCGACAGCGGCGCAGCCGCCCAGCACGATGAGATCGGCCAGGGATACTTTTTTGCCGTCGGTTGCGGACTGATTGAACTCTTTCTGGATGGCTTCCAGTTGGGACAATACCTTTTGCAACCGTTCCGGCTGATTCACTTCCCAGTTCTTTTGCGGTTCCAGGCGGATACGGGCGCCGTTGGCACCGCCGCGTTTATCCGAGCCGCGGAAGGTGGCTGCTGCCGACCAGGCGGTGTAAACCAGCTCCGAAATCGACAGGCCGCTGTCCAGGATTTTCGCTTTCAGTGCGGCGATGTCTTTTTCATCGATGAGTTGATGATCTACCGGCGGCAGCGGATCCTGCCAGATCAATTCTTCTTCCGGCACTTCCGGCCCGAGGTAACGGGAACGCGGTCCCAAATCCCGGTGCGTTAGTTTGAACCAGGCCCGGGCGAATGCTTCGGCAAATTCGTCCGGATTATCCTTGAAGCGGCGCGCAATCGGCCCGTAGATCGGATCCATGCGGAGCGCCAGGTCCGTGGTCAGCATAATCGGCTTGTGACGCTTGTTCGGATCATGCGCATCGGGCACCATGTTTTCGGTTTCCGGATCGGTAGGAACCCACTGCCAGGCGCCGGCCGGACTCTTTTCGAGGGTCCAGTCGTATTTGAACAGAATTTCAAGATACGAATTGTCCCACTGCGTCGGCGTGGGCGTCCAGGCGCCTTCCAGACCGCTGGTGATGGTATCTGGGCCTTTGCCCGTGCCGAAGCTGTTCTTCCAGCCGAGTCCCTGTTCCTCGATGGGCGCGGCTTCCGGTTCGGGGCCCAGGTATTTGCTGCCGTCAGCGGCACCGTGGGTTTTTCCGAAAGTGTGGCCGCCGGCAATCAAAGCGACGGTCTCTTCGTCCGTCATGCCCATGCGCGTGAAGGTGATACGAATATCCCGCGCGGCAGCCAGAACATTGGGCTCCCCGTTCGGCCCTTCGGGGTTCACATAAATGAGGCCCATCTGGGTGGCGGCGAAAGGATTGTCGAGGTCATTTTCGTTGCTGCGCCGTTTGTCGCCCAGCCATTCCGACTCCGGTCCCCAGTAAATATCTTCTTCCGGTTCCCAGGCGTCCACGCGGCCGGCGGCGAATCCAAAGGTTTTGAAGCCCATGGATTCCAGGGCGCAGTTGCCGGCCAGAATCATCAAATCGGCCCAGGAGATTTTGTTGCCGTACTTTTTCTTGATCGGCCAGAGCAGCCGGCGCGCTTTGTCCAGATTGACGTTGTCCGGCCAGCTATTGACCGGTGCGAAACGCTGATTCCCGGTGGACGCGCCGCCGCGGCCATCGGCGATGCGGTACGTACCGGCACTGTGCCATGCCATGCGGATGAACAGGGGACCGTAATGGCCGTAATCCGCGGGCCACCATTCCTGCGACTGGGTCATTAATTCATAGAGGTCTTTTTTCAGCGCCTCGTAATCCAGTTTTTTGAACTCTTCTGCATAATTGAAATCTTCGTCAACCGGCCGGATCGTCGGTGGATTTTGAGACAACAGTTTCAGATTTAATTGATTGGGCCACCAATCCCGAATGGAGGGACCGCCAATGGTGGTCGTGGGGTTAATTGCGCCCGAGTACGGGCACCGTTTTTCATTGCTCATGGTTCAATTTCCTTTCATGAAAAGGTTTCAATTGGATGAAATACGATCATATGGCACCGCCAATTTGTCATGTGCCCATACTAATTGCAAGAATGATGCCATGAAACTAAAGGCTAATATAAATCTTGACATTTCAAAATCTTATCAATATATTGAAGCCGATTGGAAGTCAAAGAACAACGAAATGGCGATGTTTTAGATGACGAAATATCGGTGCAACGATAAATCGGTGATGATTCCGGTGAATGCAAACCATGTATAAAGAAGATATTTTAAACACCCCGATCCTGACCTCGGAGCGCACCCTGGAAATCGTATTGGATGCCATCAAGACCATCGTGCCGTTCGAGCTGGCCGTGGTGCTCAGTCTGGAAGAAGGCAATGTGCTCAAGGTGCGCTGGGCGCAGGGCCCCCTGTACACGCCCAAGCTGCGTGATTTTACCATCCGCCTGGACGAACGGCCCGATTTGCAAAAAGTACTGGATATCGGCAAAGTGCAACTGTTTTCCGACGACGATCCGGATAATCTTCTGGAAAAAGACACCTATGAGGAATTGCTGGAACTGCCGGACGGTCATTCCTGTATGGTGGCGCCGCTGCATGTGGAAGGCAAAACCATTGGGCTGCTCACGCTGGACCACCGCACATGCAACATGTTTACGCCGCAGGTGGTGCGGCTCACGGAAGGGTTGTCGCGCATCATCGCCCTGGCGCTGGCGCAGTCCATGGCCACCGACACGCTGTTGAGCGAGCGCGAGGCGCTGGTGTACGAGCGCAACACCCTGCTGTCCGATTTCCCGAGCGAGAAAGACGGCCTCATCGGGCAGTCGCCGGCATGGAAAGAAGTGGTGGAAAAAATCCGCATGGTGGCGCCGGCCGATGCGCCGGTGCTCATCGAAGGCGAGACCGGCACCGGCAAGGAACAGGTGGCGCGCGCGATCCATGCGCTGTCCGGTCGGGCGCACCGGCCGTTCGTGGCGCTCAACTGCTCGGCGCTGGTGACGGCGCTCGCGGAAAGCGAGCTGTTCGGCCACGAGCGCGGCGCGTTCACCGGCGCGGTTTCACGGCGGCGGGGCCGGTTCGAGCTGGCCAACAACGGCAGCCTGTTTCTGGATGAAATCGGCGACATGCCCATCGATATCCAGCCGAAGCTGCTGCGCGCCATTCAGGAAAAGAGCTTCGAGCGCGTCGGCGGAGAAGTCACCATCCATGCCGATGTGCGGATCATTTGCGCCACCCACAAAGACCTCGAAGGGCTGGTTCAGGAAGGACGCTTCCGGGAAGATTTGTACTACCGCCTCAATGTGTTTCCCATCCACCTGCCGCCGTTGCGCGAGCGCGGCGACGACGTGTTTCTGCTGGCCGATTACTTTTTGCAAAAGTTGGCGGCCCGTCTGGGGCACGAGCGGTTTTATCTCACCGATGCGGCGTTGCAGTATTTGAAATCCTATTCCTGGCCCGGCAACGTGCGTGAATTGCAAAATACGCTGGAACGCGCCGCCATTCTCTGTCAGGGAAGCACCATCGATGTGGAACATTTGCGTTTTTCCCGGCGCAACCGGCGGGGGCGGCCGGTGCGCAGTAAAACCGCCGCGGAATCGCCGCAAGGCATTGAAACACTGGATGAAGCCATGCGCCGGCACATCCTTAAAGCGCTGGAGGCGGCCGGGGGTAAAATATATGGCCCCCATGGCGCTGCGGCATTGCTGGGATTGAAACCCACCACCCTGCAAAGCAAGATGAAAAAGCTCGGCATTCAGCGGCAGGAACCGACGAAAGAATAACTTTCTGAGAAGCGGCATCCAATCTGCGTGGTTGAGAAGTCATTGCATTTGCAATCTTAAAATAGCCTCATAATCGATGGGAGGGAGGCATGAATGTGATGAAACGGTGGCACTGGATGGTCGGGGGGTTGCTGCTGGCGGGGCCGATGCAGGCGCAGCAACAGCCGGGCGCGTTTTTGGGAGAGTTGACCTGGCCCGAAGCCGAGCAGCGAATTCAGCAAGCGCCGCTGGTGATCATTCCCTTTGGGGCGGGAGCAAAAGAACACGGCCCGCATCTGCCCATGAACGCCGATGCGGTGGTGATGGACTATTTATGCCGCAAGGCGGTGGAGACGTTGCCGGTGCTGGTGGCCCCGCCGATTTTGCACGGCTGGTTTCCGGCGTTTCGTGATTATCCCGGTACGGAGGTAGCCGATCCGGAGGTGTTTCAGAATTACGTGTTCGAAGTGGCGCGCTCGCTGGTGCGGCAGGGCGCAAAGCGGCTGGTGTTTCTGAATACCGGCATCACCCGGGCGACCGGTCTGCCGCTGTCGATCGTGGCGCGGGAAATCCGCGTGCAATATGGCGTACCGACGCTGGTGGTGTCGTGGGATGATCTGGAGACGGATGCCATGGACGAGCTTCAGGAGCAGCCTGCCGGCGGCCACGCGGATGAGATCGAAACTTCGATTCATCTGTATTTGCAGCCGGAGCGGGTAAAAATGGAACGGGCGGTACGCGATGTGGCCGGCGGTCGAAAATCCTATCCCGGCTATAAGCCCGGTCTTTTCTCCCGCAATCCCGACGATCCCGCCTATTCCGAAACCGGCCTGTTTGGCGATCCCACGCTGGCCACCGCCGAAAAGGGCAAAAAAGCGCTGGCGATTTTAACCGCGGAATGGCTGAAAGCGTTGCGCGGTTTTGCTTCGGCGAAGCTGCGGAAAACGAAGTGAAACCGGGCGATTGACTATCAGATCCCCCCGGCACCTCAAAGGTGCCGGGGGCTGCTTCGCCATCTATTCTGAACCCCCAAACTGCAATTAAACAAATTCAACCCTTCGCGGTCTATTATAACACTATCCTGCCAACAGGATCATCCCACCATCCATACGGTTCCCGGACGGAATCGGAAACAACAACACAAACATTGAGAAAGGTTCGAAGCCATGAATCGATTCCTTTGGCTATTGCTGACCGGCATGCTGATCAGTGCATGCCAGGACGGCCAGCGCTCGCTTGAAGACCGCGCCCGTCGTATCCATGAGGCCGTTCTGACGGTCGATACGCACATCGACTGGCCGTCGCATCAGTTTCGCAATCCCAAATTCGATCCGGGCAAACGGCATGAACCGGGGCAAATTGCCAGCGGGCAGTGGGACCTGGTTCGCATGAAGGAAGGCGGTCTGGACGCCGTGTTCATGTCGATTTTTACGCGCCAGGGCCCGCGGACTGAGGAAGGCCACCGCCGCGCGAAAGCCCATGCGGAAAAGCTCATCGAGATCACGAAAACCATGGTGCAGCGCTATCCCGATCTGGCCGAACTGGCGCTTTCTCCGGACGATGCCTACCGCATCGAGAAAGCCGGCAAGCGGGCCATTTTCATGGGCATGGAGAACGGCTATCCCATCGGTACGGATATTCGCAATGTGCAGTATTTTTACGATCAAGGCATCCGCTACATCACGCTGACCCATTCCAGCAACAACGAGCTTGGCGATTCGTCCACCGATAAAAAGCAGGAATGGGGCGGGCTGAGTCCGCTGGGCGAACAGGTGGTGCGCGAGATGAACCGGCTGGGCATCATGGTGGATATCTCGCACGTTCACGATGAAACTTTCTGGGATGTCATCAAAATCACGAAGGCGCCGGTCATCGCCTCGCATTCGAGTGCGCGGGCGCTGTGCGATCATCCGCGCAATATGAACGACGACATGCTGCGTGCCGTGAAAGAAAATGGCGGCGTGGTGCAGCTTTGTCTTCTGAGCCGCTACATCAAGAAAATGCCGCAGGACAGCGCCTATTTGGCGGCCCGGCGCAAACTGCGCCCGAAATTCATGGCGTTCTTTCAGGGAACCATGACGCCCGAGGAACGAGCCGCTTTCGAAGCCGAATACAAAAAGCTGCGTGAACTTGCCCCACGGGCGACGCTGCAGGATGCCGTGGATCACATCGATCATATGGTGCAGGTGATGGGCATCGATCACATCGGTATCGGCTCGGATTTTGACGGCGGCGGCGGATTGAAGGGCATCGACGATGTGCTGGACATGCCGAATCTCACCCGTGAGCTGGTAAAGCGTGGTTACTCGGAAGAGGACATCCGCAAAATCTGGGGCGGCAATCTGATGCGCGTGTTCCGGGAAGTGCAGGCCGTGGCCGAACGGCTGCAGGCGGCGGAAGCGGCTTCGGCGGAATAAGCCGGCAGGCCCGGATCCGGAGATTTGATTGAATGTCCCCCGGGCATCTTGGGATGTATTGATACGGTGAGAAGCGCTGGATTCAGGATTGCCCGGGGCTTGCATGGGCGGATTGACTACGGCTTGAATCATGAACGGATGGAGGAGAGAGAGAGATGAATGTTTTCCACGCCGGCTGCAGCAAATCCGCAGCCGGATTGACGGTTTTGTGGCTGACAACCGCCGTGTGGATTGCGGCTGGCTCGGCGCAAACGTCGCACTCGGGAAACGGCGATTGGCGAACGAACGGACGGGTGGTTCGCGCCGTTCGGGCGGAAACCCCGCCGGTGCTGGACGGCGAGGTGCTGAATGATCCTGCTTATGCCGCTGCGCCGGCTACCACCGGCTTCTGGCAAACCGCGCCGGATGAAGGCCAACCGGCCACCCAGCGGACGGAAGTCCGCATCGTTTACACGGCCGATACCCTGTATTTTGGCGTGGTATGCTACGACAACGACCCGT
>WFVT01000337.1 GCA_015491485.1 Candidatus Zhuqueibacterota bacterium | reverse complement strand
TGTAACTATCTCCATGAGCTTTGCGGCTTTGTGCGAACGAAAAATTCAAAAACTCAATTACCTGATGCATGTAACTCGTAAACATTGATTCAAAACATTGCATGTTGGACATTTGCTACTCCGTATTTCATCCGCGTCCATCCGTGGCGGAAAAGCCTTTCAAGAAATCATTCGGAGCAGCCTGATTACGAGAACCCATTGACATTGAACATCATGCACGCAAAACCGCTATGAAAAACCTATCTGATACCTCCGCCCTGCGCGTGGCCGCGGTGCAGGCCGGCGCTTATTTGATGGATAATGCACGGACCCTGCAAAACGCACTGGAGCACATAAAAACCGCTGCCGGCAATGGCGCCCAACTCATTCTCTTTCCGGAAGCCTACCTGCCGGGATATCCGCGGGGTCTCTCTTTCGGTGCCGTGGTGGGCCACCGCTCCCAGGAAGGACGGGAGCTGTTCGCCCGGTATCAGGCTGCAGCGCTTCATATGGACAGCCCGGAGGTGATCCGGCTGCGGAAAGCCGCAAAACAGCATTCCGTTTATTTGGCGATCGGAATCATCGAAAAGGATGGCAACAATCTCCGCGGTACGCTGTATTGCACCTTGCTGGTGATAGACCCCCAGGGCAATATCGTTCACCGGCACCGAAAATTGAAGCCGACCGCCAGCGAACGGCTCATCTGGGGCGAAGGGGACGGCCGTTCGCTTGACACGCACGCCGCGCCGTTCGGCCGGATCGGCGGACTCATTTGCTGGGAAAACTACATGCCGCTGGCGCGGATGGCCCTTTACCAGAGCGGTCTCGATATCTACCTCGCGCCGACGGCGGAC
Source organism: Candidatus Zhuqueibacterota bacterium (assembly GCA_015491485.1). Classification (GTDB taxonomy): domain Bacteria; phylum Zhuqueibacterota; class Zhuqueibacteria; order Zhuqueibacterales; family Geothermadaptataceae; genus Hydrothermovivens. Next base: position 6,391 of record WFVT01000337.1, on the reverse strand, counting down.
GCACGCGATTCGTGGCAGGCCAGCATGCGTCATATCGCCTGCGAGGGACGCTGCTTCGTCATCACCTGCAATCAATTTGTGACCCGGAACCATTATCCCGCCGACCTGCAGCAACATCCCGAGTTGCAACGGCGCGGCGAAGTGCTGTGCCGCGGTGGCAGCGCCATTCTTGATCCGTACGGCAACTATCTGGCCGGTCCGCTTTACGACGAAGAAGGCATCCTGTATGCCGATCTCGATCTCAACTTGATCACCGAAAGCCGGTTTGATTTTGATGTCACCGGCCATTATGCCCGAAGCGATGTCTTCGAATTCCGGGTCAAAAGCCGCGGTTCTGAGTAATCCACCTGTCTTTCTCCTGATCCAGAGCCAATCCGCTTCCCACCAAAAGCCGATGGCCTGCTGGTTTCATCATCGCACCGGACGCCTTTCGGTCTTTTTTTCATCGTGTGGGATGTGATGCAAAATACCGTCTCCATCTGCTTTCACCGGATTCTTCTTGCTTTTTAGAATGAAAAGTCTTTATTATTATCAATCCATTTCATCCCCCCTTTCACGAATTAACATTGTGGAATACAGCGATCAAATCCCAACACTGTAAAGACATGGCGGAGTTTAACATCGGCGAACGCCTGCGGCGGCTCCGGCAACAGAAGAACCTTTCGCTGCGTGAGCTCTCCCGACGGTCCGGCGTTTCGGCCACACAAATTTCTGAGATTGAACGGAATCTCACCGCACCGACGGTCCCCACCCTGATGAAAATTATTGCGGCTCTCGGCGCCAATACCAGTATCTTTTTTCAGGATGAGACACCGGCCCGGATTTCACTGGTCCGCAAATCCGAACGCACCCAGATCATTGATCGCAAAAACAATGTGTTCATTGAATCACTGACGACCGGCATCACTGGTTCGACGATCAAAGCCATTATCGCCCATCCCCAGCCCGGTGTGGTGAACATCCCCGGTGGCTATAAGCACGCCGGTGAAGAGCTGATTTATGTCATCAAAGGCGCCATAGAAATCAATATTGAAGGGGAATCCTACATCCTCAATGAAGGCGATTGCATCCACTTTCACGGCGAATTACGGCACACCATCAAAAATATTTCCGGTGGAGATGTTGAAGTGCTGTCGATTGTTACCCCGCCCAACTATTGATTTGATCCCTGCCTGTCGCAACCTGTGTGCGGTTTCCTGGAGTTATATTGTCGTATCCATCCGGTAAACAGCATCTTTTTATGCCAGCCCGAGACCTCTGGCCGAAGGGGCGCTCGGCGGGGACGCCTTGCGTTAGTTTGGCATTTCGGTGAAACCGCCTTCGCTTTTGATGGTGCGTTTGGCGAGAATGCCACCGCAATATACGAACGGTGAGGATGTCTTCGTGCCCTGAAAATCAACCTGTACTTCACCGGACCGATACGTATTGTTTTTCATTGATCCCGTTCCACTCGTCATTCTGCTTTAAACGTCTTTCCCTGCCCGGCGTCTGAATTATGGTGAACATCCGCCAACGATTTTATCCGTACAAAAGGTGCATCTCTCATTTCCCCGCGCGTTGGGTTGAAATCCGTTGCATCCATTTATATCTAACCTCAATTTTTACGGGTTCTAAAATGAATCGGGAGGCAGGAACATGAAGCGTGTCTTGGCTTTTTCAGTGGCGGTTCTGCTGACCGGCTTGCTTATGATGCCGGCGACAGAATCCCCGCAGGCAGCCCCGGCTAAAAAGGCGGTGGCTCAGTTTGATACCAGCTTCTACCGCGCCCTCAAATGGCGCAACATCGGGCCGTACCGCGGCGGACGGGTGACAGCCGTGGCAGGCGTGCCCGGGCAGCCGCTGGTGGCCTACATGGGCGCAACCGGCGGCGGTGTGTGGAAAACCATTGACGGCGGCCTGACCTGGAAAAACATTTCCGACGGCTGGTTTAAAACCGGATCGGTGGGAGCGATTGCGGTGGCGCCGTCCGATCCCAACGTGATTTATGTGGGCATGGGCGAACGCTGCGTGCGCGGCAATTTTTCCCATGGCGATGGTGTGTACAAATCGGAAGATGCCGGCAAGACCTGGAAGCACATCGGCTTGAGCGATAGCCGGCAAATCGGCAAAATCTTGGTGCATCCCAAAGATCCGAACCTGGTGTATGTCGCGGTGCTCGGGCATGTTTTCGGTCCGAACGAGGAACGGGGCGTGTACCGCTCCAAAGACGGCGGCAAGACCTGGGAAAAAATTCTCTATGTGGATAACAAAACCGGCGCCGTGGATCTGAGCATGGATCCGAACAATCCGCGCGTGATCTTTGCGGCCTTCTGGCAGGTGAGCCGTACGCCGTGGGGCCTCTACAGCGGCGGTCCCGGCAGCGGCCTGTACAAAACCACCGACGGCGGCGACACCTGGAAGAAAATCACCAAAGGCATGCCGGAAGGCCCACTGGGCAAGATCGGTGTCTCCGTTTCGCCGGCGGATCCCAACATCGTTTATGCCATCATCGAAGCCAAAGAGGGCGGCGTGTTCCGCTCCAATGACGGCGGCGAAACCTGGCGGCGCGTCAACAAAGACCGAAGCCTGCGGCAGCGCGCCTGGTACTACACCCACATTTATGCAGATCCCAAAAATCCGGAAACGGTGTACGTGCTGAATGTGCAGTTCCATAAATCCATGGATGGCGGCCGAACTTTTAAAACCATCCGCACGCCGCACGGCGATAATCATGATCTGTGGATCGATCCTGATGATCCGAACCACATGGTTGAAGGCAATGACGGCGGCGCAAATGTCACCTTCAACGGCGGCAAAACCTGGACCGAGCAGGACAATCAGCCCACCGGACAGTTTTACCGCGTGATCACCGACAACCAGTTCCCCTATCGCGTTTACGGCGCCCAGCAGGACAACTCCACGGTCTCCATTGCCAGCCGTACCACCGGCTGGGGCATCGGCTGGAAAGACTGGTATGCCGTGGGCGGCTGTGAGAGCGGCTACATCGCGCCGCGGCCCGATGATCCCAATATTGTGTTCGCAGGATGCTACGGCGGCACCATGACCCGCTACGATCATCGCACCAAACAGACCATCAACATTTCGGTGTGGCCGGACAACCCCATGGGCTGGGGCGCGGCGGATCTGAAATACCGGTTCCAGTGGAACTTCCCCATTCTGATCTCGCCGCACGATCCCAACGTGCTGTATGCCGCCGCCAACGTGCTGTTCAAGTCCACCGATGAGGGCATGAGCTGGACGCCCATCAGTCCGGATTTGACCACCAACGACAAGAGCAAGCAGGGCCCGTCCGGCGGACCGATCACGCATGACAACACCAGCGTCGAGTATTACTGCACCATTTTCGCCGTGGTGGAATCTCCCCATGAAAAAGGCGTGATCTGGGTCGGCACCGATGACGGTCTGGTGCACATCACCAAAGACGGCGGCAAGACCTGGACGGAAATCACGCCGAAAAACATGCCCAAATGGAGTCTGATCAACAGCATCGAGGTATCGCCGCACGACCCGGCAACGGCTTATCTCGCCGTAACCCGCTACAAACTGGACGATTTCAGACCGTATATTTACAAAACCGACAACTACGGCAAATCCTGGAAGCTGCTCACCGACGGCAAAAACGGCATCCCGGCGGATGATTTCGTGCGCGTGGTGCGTGAAGATCCCAAACGCAAGGGGCTGCTGTACGCCGGGACCGAGACCGGGGTGTATGTCTCATTTGATGACGGCAAGCACTGGCAAACCCTGCAGCTTAACCTGCCGCATGTGCCCATTACCGACATGCAGGTCAAGAATGATGATCTGGTCATTTCCACGCAAGGACGCGCCTTCTGGATTCTCGATGACCTTACGCCGTTGCATCAGCTCACCGATGAAGTGGCCAAAGCCGATATGTATCTGTTCAAGCCGCGAAAAACCGTGCGCATGCGCGGATTCGGCGGTTTTCGCATTCCGACCAATGTCGGCGAAAACCCGCCCAACGGCGTGATGGTATTCTATTATTTGAAAGAAAAACCGGAAGGCGAAATCAAGCTCGAGTTTCTGGACGCGGACGGCAATGTGATCCGGACTTTTAAAAGCAAGAAGAAAAAAGAAGGCCAGCCCGAAGACGTTTTTGCGCGCTTTTTCGGCAGAGGCCGGGAACCGAATGTGTCCAAAGAAAAGGGCATGAACCGGTTCGTCTGGGACATGCGCTATCCGGGCGCGAGCCGCGTGAAAGGCGCGGTGTTGTGGGCGGCGGAGTTGCGCGGACCGGTGGCGGTACCGGGCAAATACAAAGTGCGCCTCACCGTCGGCGATCAGTCCATGGAACAGGAATTCGAGATCGTCAAAAATCCGAACCTCAAAGACGTGACTCAGGAAGACTTGCAGGCGCAGTTTGATCTGCTCATGAAAATCCGCGACCGTATTACCGATGCGCACGACGCGGTGAACCAGATTCGGGATATCAAGAAACAGGTCAATGATCTGGCCAAACGCGTTCAGGCAACGGACAACGGCGAGGCGGTGGCTAAGGCGGCGAAAGCGCTGGTGAAAAAACTCTCCGCCATTGAAGAGGAAATTTTGCAGGTGAAATCCAAAAGCCGGCAGGATCCGCTGAATTTCCCGATTAAGCTCAACAACAAGCTGGCCTCACTGGCGCGGGTGGTCGGCAGCGCCGATGCCCGTCCGACGAAACAGTCCTACGACGTCTTCAACGAGCTGTCGGCGCAACTCGACAAACAGCTCACCGCCCTGAACACGGTCATCCAGGAAGAGGTTCCGAAATTCAACGACCTGGTCCGACAGCAGAACATACCGGCGGTGATTTTAAAGCCGAAAAAGAAAAAAACAACTTCGGATTGATGACGGAGACGCACTGAAACCACAAGGCACCTCTCGCGGTGCCTTGTGGTTTTTTAAATTGTAAATCAGGATCATGGGCTTCTTTTTCTGTATCCAAAGGTGCTTTGCTGCGAAGGGCTTGCCGTTGTCATGATATGAACACCGTATCCGCCCGGTGAAGGGCATCGCGGCAATGGCAACTCATGATTCTGCAGCTTGCAATGGCTTTGAAGCCGTCAAAAGGTTTCCACTCTGCCCCAAATTTTATCCATACCGGCAGACCAAATATTCCCCAATTTTCCCAGCCGACCTGAACCTTCCGGCCGAGGGCGAAACGCTCGGTGAAGACGCTTCGCGTTAGACGATAGGCAAACATGTCTTCGCGCCCTGAAAATCAACCTGTGCTTCACCGGACGGATACCCAACAACATTCTTTGTTTTCAGCAGCAAAGGGTCATTTCTCTTGCGTTCACAGTGATTTTTCTTATCTTTTTTCCAACAGCCATACAAAGAAAAAAAACGGATTTTCTTCATGTCTCAACCTGCATCAGTCCAGGCGACTTTCGACCGCGAAGACCACCAGCTATTGCTGAGAACGGTCGCGGAATTCACCCGGGACGTGCTCGAGCCCGAATTCCGGCATCCGGAAAAGGCGATGCCCGACGACACGTTCTCGGCGCTTTTCCAGAAACTTGCCGGTGAGCTCGGCCTGCTGCCGGAGGCAGAGCCCACCGGCCTGGAATTGTGGGCCGATCTGGATACCGCCGACGGCATGCAATTGAGCCTTTCTATTTTACAGACCATCGCCGAATGCAATGCCGCGCTGGCAATGGCGTTGCACGTCACGGCGCTGGGAGCCGTGGCGGCCCGTCAGCTCGGGCACCGGGCCGAATCGGTCGTCCTCCTGCCGCCGGGATCCGCCGGTTTTGCCGGAACCGCGCTGGCCAAACGGCTTGCTTCACGTCCGCTTTCGGAAGCCGAACGGCAACGGCTGCGGGCGGCGTTTCCGTGGGCCGGGCTATGCGAGCGGCCGCTGCTGTTTCATGCGCCGGTGGGGTGGGAATCGGTGGTCTTTTCCGGCCTGCGCGACGATGACCGGTTGCACTGGCGCATCCTGCCGCGCAAATCCGTCGAGGCGCAGCGCGTCCCGAATGCGCACGGGCTGGATGAACTGCCTCTGTGGCGCATTGATCATCTTCCCGAAGCAAGCGATGAGGATGCCGCTCCCACAACCGAAAGCGAAACGCTTTTTTTCCAAATGATTGGCGCGGCCGCGCTGGGCAACGTTGCCATCGCCCTGGGGACCACCCGAAGAGCGGCTGCCATCGTGTTCGAATATGCCGCCGGGCGTACTCAGGGCGGGCGCGCCATACGCGAGCATGCCGCGGTGCAGCTTCTGCTCGGGAGAGTCACCGCAGCGATCGAATCCGTGGCTGCCATGCTGGCCGCCGCAGCGCCGGCAAAACGCATTCGCGAACTGCGGGCCAGCCTCGCCTGCAAAGCCATTGCCCACCCACTGCTCTGCGATGCCGCGAATGCGGCCATGCAGGTGATGGGCGGCTACGGC
>WFVT01000336.1 GCA_015491485.1 Candidatus Zhuqueibacterota bacterium | reverse complement strand
GAATCGGCCCGAGCCCGCCGTTCTGGTTCAGATCCACAAATTGGATTTTTTCCAGATAAACAATTCGGGCGCTTTCGAAATAGCGGAAAAACACCGTGTTATTGACATGCTGATACGCATCCATCTCGCCCCACTGGACGTTAATCTGGATGATGGCCGGATAGTCGCGCAGGTCTTCGGGAATCGGAATCGTTAAATCGCTCATGGGCCTTTCCTCGAATTTGGTTTAAAATAATCGTCAAAATCCAACGCTTTTTTACGATCCACGGATGGGCACGGAATGAAACGTGGATGATAAGCGTGGTGCATCATTCACAATTCACGTCCCCCCGCCCCTTGTGGACAGGAAATGTATTGCCTGAAAGCCGGTATGACCAATCAATGCGTGGGCTGAATGTTTGGGGCATGCCCGCATGCATCCGGCGGCCATTCATAGAAACGCAGAGGCGGTTTTGCCATTTCGTACTTGCCCGGCCGGGAAAACTGATCGTTGCCAGCCGCGGGATCCATTATATCGTCGCCAGATGCGCCTGCATTTCCTCGCGGGGCGGATTAAAGTAGCCCAGCTTGATGTACGGGAAGCGCTCGCGCAGGCGGTCCACCCATGGCCGCATGCCGATGGCCTCATCAGGAAGGTCGGCCAGCCTTAATTCCTCGATGTACCACTCCGGATCGATGTTCAAATTGCGCGTCTGGATCATGTTGATCGGCACGTCCGCGATCAGCGCCTCCAGTGCGGCAATTTCCTGCGGATGATCAGTGAACCCCGGGAACGCCAGATAGTTGATCGACGCCCAGCGATCGTACCGGCGCACGATGCGCAAACTTTCGAGCACATCCTCGAAACGGTACGTAATGGGTTTGTAGTAGGCATGGTAATAGCGCGCCTGCGCCGAATTCATGCTGACCCGGATGCTATCCAGGCCGGCCCGGCACAGCCGCTCCACCACATCCGGGCGGCTGGCGTTGGTGTTGAGGTTGATGATGCCGCGATCGGTGCGCTTGCGAATGGCGCGGATGGCCTCTTCGAGAAGGTCGCCCACCAGCAGCGGCTCGCCTTCGCAGCCCTGGCCGAAACTCACCACGGCGCGTTCGGCGGTCTCAAGATGCGGGACAGCAAATTCCACGATTTCATCCACGGTGGGCGCGAACTGGATGCGCTCATGCGAGGCCACGATGCCCGCTTCTTGCGGCTGTTCGGAAATGCAGCCGACACAAGCCGCGTTGCATCCCGAACTGGTGGGCAGGGGACATTCCCAGCGGCCGAGTACAAAATTGCGCGCCGCGGGACAGCCATAGGTGAGGGTGCAATTCTCCACTAAATGATATACCAAACGGTTGCCTTTGTAACGACGCAGCATGGCCTCGGCGCGTTGCTGCACCGCCTCGGGATCGAACAAATCCAGGTCCTGCCGCCGGTCGGGATCGATGCGCAGGGCCGGCACGTAGAATTTGCCGTCGCACCAGCCCACCGCGGTGTAACAGTACAGCGGCAGGCGGATGGCCTCGGGCAGGGTGGTGTAGGCCGTCCGGTAAATTTGCAGGTACGCCGGCGCCATAAATGCCGCTACGGCCTGAACCGGCTGCCCTTCGTAGGTGAACACCTGCACGAACTCGCCGCGCTCGGGATCGTAGCCCACGGGCACCCGGTCGGGCAGCTCGAACAAATCGCTGCCGGTGGGCAGTTCGATCAAATCCCCGGGCTCCGGCAGCACCGGATCGATGAAATGCGCAGCCGCCATGCGCAATTCCGGGATTTCAAACACGCGGCCGTTGCCGTCGCTGACGACTAAATAGGGCAGATCCATAGAGCCTCCGCACAAGGGATTGGTTTCGGTGCAAAACATACTAAATTTTTGCTATTGATTGCAAGTGAGGAATGGGGGAAGTATGGGGGGCTATTTCTGGTGAATCGCGACCCGTAACACCAGCCGCTTTGAACGTGCCTGGGAAGCTGTCTAAAAAGATAACCGGTTAAATTGAGCCTATAAAAAATATAGCCCCGAGGATCAGCTTGAGGATGGATGGAGCCAATCTCTGGAACCAGGCTTCAGCCCAAATGCTCCTTTG
>WFVT01000335.1 GCA_015491485.1 Candidatus Zhuqueibacterota bacterium | reverse complement strand
CTCCAGGGCTTTGCGTGCTTCATGCAGGTTTGCCAGCCGCGAAAGCGTGGTTCCCAGCCCGGCATGGGCTGCGGCGTTTTCCGGATCGAGTTCGATGGCGCGCCGGTACATTTGCACGGCCTCTTCGAAAAGATACCGCTGCGCCAGGGCATCCCCCGCCTGCGTATAAAATGTGGCGTATCTCGGGTGGATATTCAAAACCTGTTTTGCCACCTTTTCAAAGGCATCGAAACGTTTGCGGTACAAAGCCAGCTTTCCCTGCAACGTCAGGGCATCCAGATGCGACGGATATCGCTTAAGCAGCCGTTTGATGAGTGTTTCGGCCTTTTCAAAGCGTCCCAATTGCAGATAGAGATGGGCGGCATACGTTAAAACCTCGATCCGCTCCGGGTTTTCCCCCAGCAATTCTTCGGCAATCTTAAGCGCCTGCTTTGGATTTTTGGCCTCTTTCGCCCGCGCCAGCCCGATGTGAGCCGCCACCAGGCGCGGATTGAGATTCAGGGCGTCTTCAAACACTCCGGCGGCATCGGCGTAGTTGTATTTGTCGAGAAACAAATTGCCCCACTGCACCAGGATTCGCCAATCCCGCGGCGCCTGGTTGCTTGCCTCCTGAAACAAATCATTGGCATCCTGAAAACGGTTGAGTGGGATGCACGCAGAAGCGGTCAGGAAATTCAGGCGGGCATCCGGGCGGGGAGTCACCCGGTACACATCCACAAAGTATTGCAAAACCTGCCGGGCTTGCTGCCTTTTCCCCTGCCAGGCAAGAAAACGTCCCCAGTTCAGCCGGGCTTCCAACTGAGTGGAATCCACTTCAAAAGCTTGTTTGAACCAATGGTGTGCATCCTGGTAACGGCCCTGCACGAAGGCCAGCTCGCCAAGCCGGGTGAGTAGGATGGCCGATCGTGCATAGTGGGGATAATCGAGAACGGCGCGAGCCGCTTTTTCCGGATTTTCGGCCTCTTCCAGGGCGAGACTCAGCCAGTAAATGGAAGTTTCACCGGCCCTGAGGCGTTGAAACGCCTCGATGGCGGCAGCATAATCGCCCTGAAAAAATGCCTCTTTGCCTTTTTGCAGGGATTGCGCAGCGAGAAAAGAGGGAAGCCCGATGAACGGCCAGAGCAGGACAATCCAAATCAGTTTCGGTTGCCAGACAACAGATGGTTTTGGGCGCGAGTAAGGCGACAAAAAGAACATTATCTAATTCACCGAAAAACAAAGGTCAAGGTTCACCCCGATCCACGGTCAGGGATTTACGCCACTGCAGCAAGTTTCAGTCTTGTAGGAAAAATTTACCACGGTTGATGTTACGATGCAATAAAAATTCAGCAGCGATTGATGAATTTATTGCAAAAATCCAAAATGCAGATGCAACGTTGGTAAAGTATCAGCACCCTGCGAAGCATTGAACCACCGCATTGGATACCGGTCGGCAATCCTCAGCCTGCATGGCATCCATATCAGCCGTTCGCCGATATATAACTGAAGCTGTTATTAAAAACAGTGACAGGTTCCCAAAAGTTCCGACTCAACGGCAAGATCGTTACCACTGCGGATATTTAAGCGGCTTCAGTAAGTCTCTTTATCGTCATTCGCACGAAATCAAATCGGCAATTGGTACATTTCTCGTGCCCGATTCCACCGCTCTTCGGTCCCTCTACGCTGCCACCGTTCGGAGACAGCCCCTAAACGGTGGCCCGAAATGCTCAAAGGTCTTTTTCAAACACCATCCCGGTCCAGATTCATCTGCAAAAAGACCACCGAATGAAACAGGCATCCGGCTGATCGGTTCAATGCTGTTGGCGGACGCACTATTCAAAAAGCGGCTTGGATTGCTGGGAAGAATTACTTTTGAGGGCTGGCAGCGGACAGGGTGACTGAATCCTGGTGGACGCAGACGAGCTTGATGGTTTCATAATCCACCATTTCCCGGTGTTCTTCTTTCTTGTTGCCTTCCCGGTCAATAATGCTCGAACGGCGATCGACGTGGAAGGTGGTCTGTTTACGAACCATGCGGCCGTTTTGATAGTCGAAATAAATCTTGCCCGTGGTTTTCGTGACATTATGATAATCCCAACGCCGGTGGCCTTTGCGGTTCCAGGGAGTATCACTCAGGTCCGTTTCAATAACCAGATCACTGACAAATTCAATCACCGCGCACTCGGTTTCATCCAGTCGCGCAAATCCGGTAAAGGTATAGTGAGTGGTTGCCGTGAAAGATTTATTTCTCGGCATGTTGATCGAAACCGTCTGTTTCCAGCTATATCCGGGGGCGATTTTACCGCGGGGAAAGACTGGCTGGCTGGTTTTATAAGCACGCTCGTAAAAAAAAGTGGCCTGTTCGGATTTTCCCTTGATGTCAACAATTTCGCCGTCGCTGCGCATGCGTAAGCGATATTCTGATTTTCGGCCCAAAATTTCCGGCCTCGGCTTCAAAACACGCCGATTGTTTTCGATACGCCACAGGCTGTCCGCTTCCACAGAAAACGTAATTTTCAGATCATAAATGCCGGAACTATCCTGATCCAAAACGATGATTTGGGATTTTTGCACATGATACTGCTCAAACTGCTTCGGCTCTTCATAACTGGAAGCCGATTGGATTTCCACACGGTCATAAATGCGGTAGGTGTAAGTTTCTCCGGGCTGGTATCGAAACGAAAATTCGACCGCCCGCTGATCGGAATTGTGGCAGGCAAAAAACAGTAGCGGCAACAGCATATGCAGCCGAGTACGTCTCATTTGCCTACCGCCTCCACCTGCGAGAGGCCGACTCCTTTCGATACAGGATCAATTCCCCCAACCGCGGCCTTCGAGATGGCGGCAAAGGTAATATCCGGCTGCCAATCGGAAGGAACTGGATTGTTGGCCAAAACGGTTTGTGCGTTTTGATCATCCATGTACAATTTATAATCAATGGTGCGTTCAGCGACAAACTGAGCATGGTGGCTGAAATAAAAATGATACGATCCCAATAAAACCGCCACCAACAAAAGCACCGCTGCAGCCACCATGGCGGCTGCAGGACGGAACAGCTCATTCAAGTACTGCCGGAATCCGCCTTTTTCCGTCCGAGGAGCGACAGGCTCGGTGACGGGCATTTTCAGCAGTGAGGCGGGCAACTGCTGCCGAATTTTTTGCCATGTTTTCCGCCAGTACGTTGCCCCCGGATCCGGGACACTCCTCAATTGCAACAAAGCGTTCAACTTACGGTACCGTTCCACTTCCTCATGGCAATCGAGGCATTCCAACAAATGCTCGTCAATGGCTTGTTTTATGCTATAAGGCAAATCATTGTCTATGTAGTCTTGCAGATGATCTTGAATTTCGCGGCAGTACATCGTCCTCACCTTAGCCTTTTAAATATCGACTCAACGTTTTCCTCAGCTTTTTGCGTGCGTGGTGCAAATTGGTTCTCACCGTCACCAAAGAACACTGCAAAATTTCGGATATCATTTTTTTGGATAACCCTTCCACTTCATGCAACAGAATCACGGCGCGTTGCTGGGCTGGCAGCTGTTCGATCGCCGTGTTGATTTGTTCCAACAGCTCCTGATTTTCCAGCACTTGCCCGGGGTCTTTGACGCTCCGGCTGGTTGCCAACTCGAAAAACGCGAACATCTCCGGGCTGTCATCAATTGGGACGGTTCGTCGCCGCATCCGCAGCTTCCGATGGTCGATACTCAAATTGATCGTGATCTGATATAACCAGGAAACGAATGACCGGTTGTTCCGCAACCGGTGCAGATTCCGGAACACCCGGATAAACGTTTCCTGAACGATTTCATCCGCATCGGTGTGATTACCGACCATCTGAAAAGCCAGCGTGTAAACCACGCGGCAATAGCGGTCATAGATCTCTTTGTAGGCTTTTTCGTCACCTTCCTGAGCCATCTTGATGATGTGCTCATACGATGACGTTTCGGTAGCCTCGCTTTCCCTTCCGTCCGGCGACGAAGGCGATAATGGGAGAATTTTTGCTTTTTCCAGACCCATACCTCTATGTTAGACAAACCGTCTTTGGGAATGTTTAAACATAAATCTAACATAATTTGAAAATTTTGCAAAACTTTTTCGCCGGAATGACGTTTATAAAAAACGACATATCTCCTCCCTCTCTCTTCTCCACAGCGTTTCAGATGGTTGGGCTGTAACTTCCTCCTCGGTTACAGCCCATTTTTATTACCTCCGGATGGGCCGGCAGCCTCGACTTGTGATATTCAAAACAGATCACGAATCGATAAACTGTACATCAGGGTTTCCACACCCGGATTATAGCTGTAAATACTGGCGTTTGACAGATGATGGAACGACCATCCCATCCAGATTCTGGGATTCCATTGAATCCAGACATCGATTCCAGAGCGAAATTCAAGCAAGCCTCCCAATTCTTTGCCGGCACCGCGGTGATAGGCGCCGGCGGCCACATTCAAAGATATTGTCAGAATTTGGGTGAGAGCCAGATCGTAGTTGACCCCCAGGTACACATAGTTGGATCGTTGCGTGGTCAGCATCGCTCCAGCAATGGGCCGGACCGCGCCCATTTTTCTGCCAGAACGGTATTCCATCCGGATATCCGGGATGGTATGCTTTCGCAAATCAAACAGGCCATACGCCACGACCAGTTCGCCCGTTTCCTGTTCCTGCGCCGGGCTATCGAACGGTAACATCAACATCAGTAAAAACAAGGCAATCCATCGCATCGTTTTCTCCATTATCAGCACTTTTGTTTATCCAGTCCTGCTGCACCTGGCTTTGATCTGTCGCCTCAAAGCGAATGCCCCCAGATTTCCAAGTTGTAATGAGCGATCAACCGGATAGAATGATTACAGGAAAAAGCGTTCAAAATCAAACAAAGATTTTGAAAAAGGTTTTGCTTGATTTTTAAGAAGAGCGTTATTAAGTATTCAATAAGAGCGGTTCAAAAAGCAGTCCGGGCACACCGCATCGGCCTCTACGGAACTGGGGCCGTCCGGAAGGCGTTTCGCAATGCGGAGCATAAAACCTTGCCGCGCCAGGACAGGATTCCATTGCTCCCGATATTTGACGCATTGAGACCGGTTGACTCCAATGGCGAATCGGTCGTAACCATGTATTGAGGTGGTCTCATGAATAAGGAGACTTCGCCCGCAACGTCCCCGACCGGGGATGATGCCGATCTTTTGAAGCAGCTTCCGCATCTTCGCAAACCCAAAGCCGGCGACGTGCCGGTGGCGCGGGTGATTGATCCTCTGGTACGCGAAGGCGAGCTATATGATCGGTTGGGTAAAGACTGGGTTTATTGTTATGCCTGCGGACACCGGTGCAAAATTCCTCCAGGCGCCCGCGGCATTTGCCAGGTCCGTTACAACCTTGGCGGCAAATTGATGGTGCCGTGGGGCTATGTTGCTGCCCTGCAATGCGATCCGACCGAAAAGAAACCGTATTATCATGTCTATCCCGGTTCCGATACCCTGACTTTCGGCATGCTGGGCTGCGATTTGCACTGCTCCTATTGTCAGAATTGGGATACCTCGCAGGCGCTTCGGGATATCAACGCCGGTCGGCCCATCGCCAGGATCACCCCGGAGCAAATGATCGATATGGCGCTGAAATACCGGGCGCGCTGTGTGGCAAGTTCTTATAATGAGCCGCTTATTACCTCGGAATGGGCACAGGCGATTTTCAAAGAAGCCCGGAAACAGGGTTTAACCTGTCTTTATGTCTCCAATGGAAATGCCACCCGCGAGGTATTGGAATACCTGAAGCCGTATATGCAAGGCTACAAGATTGATTTAAAAACCATGAACGACCGCCATTACCGTAAACTCGGCATGCCGCTTCAAACTGTGCTCGACGCCATTGCCCTGGCGCATGAGATGGGCTTCTGGGTGGAGGTGGTGACGTTGGTAGTGCCGGGATTCAACGATTCCGAAGCCGAATTGCGCGAAGCCGCCCGTTACATCCGCTCGGTATCGGCCGATATCCCATGGCATGTCACCGCTTTTCATAAAGATTACAAAATGACCACGCCGGACAATACCGACGTGCATACTCTCATCCGCGCCGCAGAAATCGGCTATGAAGAGGGGCTAAATTTTGTGTACGCAGGAAACATGCCGGGACAGGTCGGCCGTTTTGAAAATACCTATTGCCCTGCATGCGGCGAACTGCTCATCGAACGGTTTGGCTATGTCATTCTCGATTACCGCATCACCGCGTCGGGAACGTGCCCCAAATGCGACGCCTCCATTCCCGGGTTATGGCCTCCATCCAGGGATGAAGTGAGGATCGGAAAAGTCGAAGATTTATGGTTCCGCAGGCCCAAAGCGGTAAGATGATGCCGTGAACTGCGGTGTTCCCTTCCGTGCGGCTGCCTTCCCAAATGATTTCAAATGAAAAGAATCAAAAAATCCGTGTTCCATCCGCGTGAATCCATGGTTGATTCAAATAAAAACGCTTCAGCCACGGATGGGCACGGATCAAACGCGGATGTTTGAAATGCGAACACGGATCATATGGATGACGCCGAAGACCACGGATGCGAACGGCAAAAAACAACCATCGTAAAGGACACTGATGACGTAGGCCATCAATCAAATAGAAAAAATTCTCTGCGTCCTCGGCGAACTCAGCGGTTTGTCCCGGAAGTTGATCCCTCGCCGAGCATCATCCGCGTTCCATCTGCAGGAAACTGTGGCACGTTGACCAATCGGGGCCTTCCCACCGCAGTCACAAGCTGGAAGCTTGTGCTACATTATTGCAAGCTGGAAGCTTGTGCTACAATTCATCCGTGTTCAATCCGCGTCAATCCGTGGCTGATTCAAATAAAAACGCTTCAGCCACGGATGGGCACGGATCAAACGCGGATGTTTGAAATGCGAACACG
>WFVT01000334.1 GCA_015491485.1 Candidatus Zhuqueibacterota bacterium | reverse complement strand
TTACCGGACGGATACCCAGATTCATACCATTCAGCCGCTTTTCTGCCAAAGCCCTCTGCGCCCTTGCGTTTTACTCTGTTCTGTTCCGGGCAAAGCTCTGCGCCCCGGCGAAAGCATCAACAAAAGCCGCCGCCCGGCCGATTTGGGTTGCCATCCGACCCATATCTTTGCATCTTGAAACGCCCTGAATGATGCATCCCAATCCAAAGGAGAATTCCCCGTGTCTGAATTTCCCCGGTGGCAGGAAACGTTCCGCATTCAATCGTACGACATCGGTTCCAACGGTCTGCTGCGCCTGGATGCCCTGTGCAATTTTCTGCAGGAAAGCGCGGGCGGCCATGCACGCGAACTGGGCGTGGCTGTGGAGCAACTGCTGCGCCGTAACTACACCTGGGTGCTGTCGCGGCTGCACGTCCAGATTGAGCGCGTCCCCGGGTGGCGGCAGCATTTGCGCATTCTCACCTGGCCGGCGCAGGTGGATCGCCGCTATGCCGTGCGCGATTTTGAATTATATATAGAAGATGAAAAGGTGGCCACGGCCACAACGGCCTGGCTGTTCATCGATCTGGAGCGCAAGCGCCCCATTCGCCTGCCGGACGACATCGCCGCGTTTCATCCCGATCCGCCGGTACGCGCACTGGCCGATCCGTTTGCCCGGTTGCCCGTGCCGGAGCACGCGGATCACGAAGCCGTCGTACAGGTGTACTATCGGGATCTGGATTTGAACCGGCATACCAACAACGTAAGTTATGTGAGTTACTGCCTCGAGTCGCTGCCCGAGCCGTTCCTGCACAAGCACTCGCCGACGGAGCTGGAGATCGAATTTCGCAACGAATCGCGGCGCGGCGACCGACTGCGTTCACGGGCGGCCCTGCACGACGACGGCGACCGCACCGAGGTGGTGCACCATCTGATTCACGAAGCCAGCGGCCGCGAAATCTGCCGCGCCATCACCCGCTGGCAACGGCGATAAAAAAGGCCGGTTCCGCTTCCGTGGCCCGGCCTTTTCAACACATCAATGCTTCAGATGGGGATTTGCTCGATTACTGAATGATGTTCAAATACCGTCCCATCCAGTAGGGCAACAACCACGCCTCGCCGGCCGCCTCCCAGTAGCCGTTGGCGCCGCCGTCGAGCTCGAACGGATTGCCGTTCCAGCGCATCAGCCGGCGCTCATCGGGCGGCAAAAGCTCTTTGGACTGCTGATTGCGGAAGTTGGGCTCGAGATAGGTCAGGTCTTTCCGGTGTGAATTCACCACCCGCCAGTTGATGAGATCCAGCGGCCATTCGCGCAGATTCCACAGCGCGCCTTCCAGGTCAAACTCCTTTGCTCCGGTCGATGCATAAATGAAATTCCACAGCGGATTTTTCTCGATTTTTTCGATGTCCCAGTGATCCTTAATCGTCGCGGCAAATTTTTGCCGCAGTTCATCGGTAAACGCATAATGATACAGCGTCCAGTACGATAAAAACGCCAGCTCATCGTCGGAGTGGTTCCAGCCGTCGCCGAGCGGATGATCGGTGTATTTGTAATTGCGCATGCTGTTCATGATGTTTTTCAAGTAGTCGTAATCGTACAGCAATTTGTACGCCGCCTTTTTGTATTTTTCATCGCCGGTGATTTTATAGCCGAACTGCAGCGCCCCGATGATTTCCACGCTGTTGAGCCGGCGATCCATCACCGTCCAGGGGATCACATTCAGGTACTCCGGGCTCCACCGGCCCCATTGCGTTGGCTTGCCGTCGATGTCAATCAAATAAAATCCGTTGCGGATAATGTGATCCAGAATACGCGCGGTGAGCCGGGCGATGCGCTGCTTTTCCGCTTTGGTTTTGGCCACGATTTCATACATCACCGCATAGCCGAAGATGTGGCCGACAAATTCATCGCTGCTGGTGGTGCCCTTCCACACCCACTCGCGATCCTCGGTGGGATGCCAGATGCGCCGCTCATGAAATTTCAACCCAATACGCTCGAACGAGCGCGCAAAAAAACCGTCCAGCGGATTGATGGTCTCCAGCCGCTCCAGCGCCGCAAACGTCTCCCAGGCATTCCGCCGGGCATCTTCCGAACCGGTGGCGCCGTACCGAAATGCCTCGGCGGCCATGTACATGGCGCTCCACAGGCCGTCATTGTCGCTGTCCCAGATTTCGCCGGTGGACACATCGCCCTGTACCCTGAGGCGCAATTGTCCGCAAAAGCCCATGCGGATGTGCCGCTGCCGCAGAATGCGCTGGTAATGCTTCGCCTTGTCCGCCAGCGTCATCTCACGAAACGCAATGCGGTTCAAACCGGCTGAGGACAGAATGAACATCCCGCCCTCGCCATCCGGGGCCATGTCGAGTACGTAATCGCTGCGCAACCACCGCCGCGAGGCATAGTAATTCACCGAACCATCCGGATTTTTGCGAAACGCACCGCGACGCGTGCCCACCCAAAGACCATCGCTCGACGGCACAAAACAGGTGATCTCCGTCCACGGCAGCCGGGTTTGCAGCGGCAGCACAACCTCGCCGCTGTTTTTGTCCAGCGCAAAATAGCCTCCAGTGGTGCCCACGTACAGCCGGTCCCCATCCAGAGCAAGCGCCGTCAGGTTGTCCTGCGAATGTGTGTACACCGCCTCTGCTCCGGCCGCCGATACCGCATACAGCGTGGAATCCAGCACCATCAAAAACCGATTGCCGTCCGGCACGATGCGGCTTCGGCGCGTCCCGGCCGGGCGCGCCAGTTCCTTCCGCTCGCCCGTGTCCAGCGTCAGCAGCAATAAGCCCTCTTCACCGAACAAAAGCGCCTGACCGTTTTCATTGATGGCGAAGGCATTGTACTTCGACCGCGGCAGATGAAACAGATATTTCCCGGCATTGCTGTTCGACAGCATCCGGTCGTGGTAAAGATAAAACACATCGCCGCGGTACAGCGTGATATCCAGAACGGGCAGGCCGAACAGCGGCCGGAAGCTCTGATCCAGCGCCACTTTCTTTTCAAACAGCCGCGCCACACCGCGATCGGTGAGTACATAGGCCACGCCATTGCGGTCCACCACCAGCTTCTGCAGCGCCGCGCCGCGGGTGTTGTCGGCAATTTCATACTGAACGGAATAATCCTGCAAAAACGGTGTGTCTTTTACCCCGGCCAGCGCCAGCAAGGGCATCATCAGGATAAAAAGGCATGCACGTACGCTTCGTTTCATAAGGCGGTCTCCGGTTTTGGGTTCAGGATTGGAACGAAGATTTTGATCTATGAACCGCACGGACATTGCCATCCCCTGGAGGAATGCCACCTTCTGATGACCGCTCAGCCCGTGCAGGTTGCATTCGTTATCAATAGACCATGTTTCTCGTCAAAAGTACGGGACGCACTGACCGGGAGTGATTTTGGTTGGATGCTCCATCAAAATGGTTGCGATCCTAAAAAAAATCAAGCAAGAACGGACGGAATGATGCGCATTCGTGTTCGAAAGCTTGTATTTTGATTTTTCGGAGTCATTGTTTATTTTAAAACACATCCGGAGTCCGCGTGACAATCTTCCGCGCCAGGTGCGTAGCTCCTTGCAATGAACAGATGAACGCCGGCGCAGGCACTTAACGCTCAGTTCTGCGCCAGAGCATGTGTTCCCCATTCACCGGTTTCTGTTCTCTGCGGATCCGTTTTTCCGTTCGTCATTTGACCTCGGCCCCGGGCCTACAGCAAGTGCAGGATCGCCAGCTATTTTCCGGAGAGGGACTGCCATGAAATCGAAATTTGCGTTTCTGACGGGATTTGCAGCCATTTTGCTGATGAATGCTTCCCCGCTGCTTTCACAACCCACCCGCATCATGCCGCTGGGCAACTCGATCACGTCCGGCGTCGGCAGTACCGGCAATGCCCTGAGCTACCGGAAAGATTTGTGGAATATGCTGTCGGCCAGCTTCAGCGTGGATTTCGTCGGCACGCTGCAGGATGGTGACGGCACGTTCGACGAAGATCACGAAGGGCATCCGGGATGGAAAGCCTCCGAGGTGCGCCAGAGTGTCGCCGGTTGGCTGCAGCAGACACAGCCCGATTTCGTGCTGCTGCACATCGGCACCAATGACGTTTCCGACAGGCGCGCCACCGCCGACATCATCGCCGATATCGATGCCATTTTAACCGAGATTTACACCTTCAATCCGCAAGCGCGGGTATTTTTGTGCAGCATCGTACCGCGCACGGATGATTTGGATGATGAAACTCAAGCCCTGAACCAGGAAATTCAGAACCTGGTGGCCGCGCGTGCCGGTTCCTTCCGCATCCATTTTGTGGATCAGTACAATGCCTTTGTCAATGTGCCGGGCTGGCAAACCAGCCTGATGGCGGACGAGATACACCCTAACGACACCGGCTATCAGCTCATGGCCGAAACGTTTTACAGCGCCATCATTCCATACCTGTCCCCGGTGACGCCGGTGGAACTGGTGGCGTTTCGCGCGCAGGTGGAGGGCAACCGGGTGCACCTGTTCTGGAGCACGGCCAGCGAAACCAACAATCTTGGTTTCGCCGTGGAGCACCGTTTCGGAGACGGCGACTTTGAAGAGATCGGGTTTGTCCCCGGCAACGGCACCACCACAACCCCGCATGAATATTCATTTACCCATGTGGCACGGCAGCCCGGCATGCACGAATACCGTCTGCGGCAGGTGGACACCGACGGGGGTTTTGAATACAGTCGCGTGGTGCAGGTCACTATTGCTCCGCCGAGCACCATCGCCCTGCTGCCGGCCTATCCGAATCCGTTCCGGGCGACTGGCGGCAGCGGCACCCGCATCCGGCTGGAGCTGCCCGAAACCATGCCCGTCCGCGTGACGGTGTATGACATTCGCGGGCGACAGGTGGCGCGCCTTGCGGAGCGCCCCCTCCGGGCGGGCCTGCATGAAATCACCTGGGATGGCCGAACGGCCGGCGGCCGTCGCTTGCCTGCAGGCTCGTATTTCATTCGCCTCGAGGCCAGAGGGGTTCATGCCGTACAGCGCATTCAGTTGATCCGGTGAGGATTCGCCGCGAAACAGGGGCCGTCCCAAAACCTCCGTTCAGCGTCATTCCCACGAAAGCGGGAATCCATAAGTGATTGTTTCTCCTGGATGCCTGCTTCCGCGGGCATGACGATTTGGGGGCAATTCTTCTGTTTTTGGATAGCCCCGTGTTTATTCGGGGAGGAGCTGTGTTTTGCTCATCATGCACACCGCCTTTCTTCCGTCATTTCCCGCTTGCATCTTTGGTGCAAATGTTTTAGACATGTATCTATAATC
>WFVT01000333.1 GCA_015491485.1 Candidatus Zhuqueibacterota bacterium | reverse complement strand
TTACTACGTCGGCGGGCGGCAACTGCCCTGGCTGGCGGTGGCCATCTCCACCATGGCCACGCAGACGTCGGCCATCAGCTTCATTTCCATCCCCGCCTACGTCGCGCTGAAACCCGGCGGCGGCCTCACCTGGCTGCAGTACGAATTTGGCGTGCCTCTGGCCATGATCCTCGTCATCGCCGTGCTGATCCCGTTTTTCCGCCGCCTCAGGCTGGTGACCGTGTATGAATATCTCGAGCTGCGCTTCGGTCCGCCCGTGCGCACCCTGCTCAGCGCCGTGTTTCTGCTGAGCCGCGGCCTGAGTACGGGCGTGGCGGTGTACGCCGCCGCGCTGGTGCTTTCCGTCTGCCTGGACAAACCCATCGGCTTCACCATTTTGCTCATGGGCGTCGCCACCGTCATTTACGACACCCTGGGCGGCATGAAAGCCGTGGTGTATTCCGACGTCATCCAGATGCTGGTGCTGGTCACCGGGCTCATGCTGTGCATCGTGTTTGCCGTGCAGGATCTGGGCGGGGTGAGTTCCGTGCTGACGACCTTCCCGGCAGAGCGGCTGCGCACCATCGAATGGGCGTCGGGCATCGGCGACAGCGCCACCACACCATTCTGGGCGTTCCTGCTGGGCGGCATTTTTCTGTACGCTTCGTACTACGGGGTGGATCAGAGTCAGGCGCAGCGCGAGCTGTCGGCGCCGTCAGTTGAAGAATGCAAACGCAGTCTGCTGTTCAATGGCATGGCCCGGTTCCCGCTGACCCTGCTGTATCTGGGATTGGGAATCGCCGTCGGTGCGGTGTATTTGCATTTCCCCGAGTTTCGTGCCGAGGTTCCGGCCGACCATCCCGATTACCTGATTCCCGAATTCATCCTCTATCGGCTGCCGGTGGGCGTGAAAGGCATTTTGATTGCGGCGCTTTTGGCCGCGGCCATGTCCAGTCTGGACTCGGCGCTGAACTCCCTGTCGGCGGTCACGCTGCGGGACTTCATTGAGAAAAAGTGGCACCTCAGCGAGAAGCAATTGCTGCGGCTTGGCAAACTCACCACCGTTGCCTGGGGCGGGTTGATCACCTTTTTTGCGTTTTATGTAGGTCAGATTTCCGAGACGGTGATCGAGGCCATCAACAAAATCGGTTCTGCGTTTTACGGTCCCATTCTGGCGGCTTTTCTTGCCGGAATCCTCATCGCGCGCATCAGCCTGCGCGGCGTCATTATCGGCATCCTCGCCGGCGTCGGCCTGAACCTGACGCTCTGGCTCAGCAACGCCCCCATTCACTGGATGTGGTGGAACCTGTTCGGCTGTGTTATGAGCCTCGCCGCCGCCTACCTTGCCAGCTTTTTCTGGCCCCAAACCGCCCCCGTGAACCGCGATTATCTGTTAACGGGCCGGCGGTTGAAAGCGGCCTGGTCGGATTCGGCGAAATTGTACTGGCTATTGTTGGCGTATTTTGGGGTGATGGTGCTGGTGGGGGTCGGAATTATGGATATGGCGATGGTTCGATAGACGCCTTTCTCCAACGTTCAATCACCCAATTCGGCTCATAAATCCGACGCAAGAATGCACTCGGGAAGGTCTGAATAGTCCTGGGAGATGATATAGCATTCGTTCAAATTCAGCGCATCGCACAGTCGTTTCAACTTTTTGAAATCCTTTTCATCCGCTCGTTTTTTGACTTCCAGGGCGATGCGGTGGTCCGGCAGAATGAAGTCGATTTCTGCACCGCTGCGTTTCTGGTAATAATTCACTTTGCCGAGATGGCGGAGATTCATGAAGACCGCGTTTTCGAGCAAAGCGCCGTTCGAAACCTTGCCAAACAGATTGATCATCCCGTTGTCACAGAAATAGACCTTCCGCGCACCGCTGACTTCCCGGTCAACATTGCGGCTAAATGGAGCAATGCGCGAAATAAAATACGATCCTTCTAAAAATGCAAGGTAGGAGTAAACGGTTTCCCTGGAGATACCGATTTCCGAAGCGAGTTTTGAAATTTCCAGCTTTGAGCCAACGCGCTGCATCAGCAGGAGTAACAGATCGCGAAAGGCGCTCATCTGACGAAAATCGGCCAATCGGCGTATATCCATTTCGAAGTAAGAAGTGAAAATGTCTTTCAGATACAATTTCTTTTGCGATTCGTCATCGGCCAAAACCACCTGCGGAAAACCGCCGAACGTTAAATATTCTTCGAAATATTTTTTGGTCTTTTCATACGCAATGCGGTTCTTTTGGCGTGCTTTGTCTTTAAAGGTCGTCTGTCGTTCCGTTTTTACTTGCTTGAAAATCAGAAATTCTTCGAACGTCAAAGGAAACATTTCAAAGATCACTTTGCGCCCGGCCAGGCTTTCCGGGAATAAATTTTTCAAATAAAAGCTGCTGGAACCGGTCAGGAAAAATTTGATATTATAATGATCATACAAATATTTGACAGCTTTCACCACCTGGGGCATCGCCTGAATTTCATCCAGAAAAATGTAAGCCTTTTCCTTTTGGGTGATGCCATACGCCCGTAAATTGCTCCAAATATTGTTGTAATCGGTTTCTTCGAAGACTTTTTGCTCGAGGATGTTTTCCAGATCGAGAAAGACTTTGTTGGCACTGGGAATTTGATCATAAATCATCTGCAACAGGGTGGTCTTTCCCACCCGCCGCATCCCGGTGATGACAATGATTTCCCTGGCCTCGAGCCACGGCTCGATGTGTTCCAATATTTTTCTGCGAAATTGCATGGTAGTAGCTTACAAATTTATAAGAAATTTGTCAAGTATAATTGGACAATTTTGAAGGAATTTGTTGACAAATTCATTCGCGTCCACGCTTTCTGTGGGATTGTCACCGTTGCGGAGTTTATCCCATACGGGATGGTGAATTGGTCGAAAAGAGGAGTGAGTGTGCGGAACCATCCCCATGGCGTTGGTGGAGATGCATTGCCGTTGCGGAAACGCAGGGGACACCGAAATTCCGGGTAATCATCTCGATGACCTGATTCTCTTTCGCCGGGATCCCCCTATATGGAACCGGCGGTCTTGTGCAGGGGCGTTTTGCAGCAGAACCGAGCTTCAAAAAAATCGTGGTGTGGTTGTTTTATATTTTTTATAACGTTCCCCGTACATTTCTTCCAACCACAGCTCTTCGGCGAAGGGCATAATCAAAAATGCTAAAATGAGCAATGAAAAACCCGCTACAGCTCGAAACGAATTGGCGATTACCATCATCCCCAAAAACAGCGAAATATCACCAATGTACTGGGGATTGCGGGTAAACTTGTAGGGGCCGGTTGAGATAAATTCTCCTGCAATCCCTGATGTTCTCTTGAGCCCCAGCGCATGCATTCCCCACCCGAGAAATAAAAGTCCAACAATGATGAACGGTGCTCCCAGATAATATTTTTCATCTCCAATGGGCAACAAACGGCTTTTATCGTTCCACATCATGAATATGTCGGCTCCGACCGCTGCGAAAAACAAGCCCCAGCTCACAAGGTACTTCCATGTCCACTTCTGAAGCGGCGGCCAGATTCGCCTTGAAGGGAAGACCGCAGACCATATCACGATGCCCAAATAAGCATAATGAAGAACCATGCCCCATAGAAAAACATTGTCTTTGCCCATCTTTCCTTTGACCTCATGAAAGCATTCTGTGCTATATTTTTCGCGTCAACTTTCTCACGGGCAACCCAGAGAATGGAAGAAGCAAATTACCTCACCCAGCCGCAAAACCGATTTTCGGGCAACGATAGAGACAAACGCCCGGGGGTTAAGCGGACTTCTTCGGATGCCTCCTTCGTTTTGCTATCCACCGAAACACCGCGAAGTTGACCGCGATGAGGGTGTAAGCGGAGAAAGCAAAGTAAAGCGCCGGAGGATTATTTTTTCCCAGGTACACAATGAGCAACGCTACGGTCGTTAACATCAGGACGATCCCCGTCACAACGGGTGTTAGGGCTGAACGGGTCACATCCCGGAGTTTTAAGTTGGCGACGCAGACCGCGATGGATACCAGCAGAAATGTCAGGCTCGAAAACGAAGCAATCAGTTCTAAACCGCCGAAGGCCGATAGAAGGATAGCCAGGGTGGTGATCACCACGGCGGCGGTTGACGGCACTCCCGTGCGGTTGCGAAAGGAAAAGGCTCGAGGAGCCAGGTTATCATGAGCCATTTCGTACGCCATGTGACTGGCACCAAAAATGGTTGCGTTGATTGCGGATGACGTTGCCAGCATTGCAGCAATGTCAACAAAAACAACACCGATTTTTCCGACGATCGGCCTGGCGACGGCTGCAAGGGCATATTCTTGCGCTGCATGAATGGCCGATGCATCGAGATTGCCAACGGCCACAAAGGCGATGCTCACATAAATCAAAGAAGTTATGGCAATGGAGCCGTACAATCCTCTTGGAATATCACGCTCCGGTCTTCGAGTTTCGCAAACCGCGTTCGTGATCAACTGAAATCCTTCGAACGCCACGAAAATGACCGCCCCGCCAAGGAGGACACCACTGTAGCCACGATCAAAAAGCGGCTGTAATCGTGACGAATCGACCATGAACAGGCCAACCGCGGCCAATAGAGCGAGTAGGACGATTTTTGTATAAACGGCGATATCTTCGGCTTTGCCCATCTTGCCGGCTCCCGCCATATTAATAAACAAAAAGATCAGCAGACTGCCGACCGACAGGACCCATCTTGCGACATGCGATGAGCCTAAACCAAAGAGATGGGAGGAGTATGCCCCGAAGGTGAAGGCATATAGGGCCAGGGTCCCAATATAGCCCAGAACCACAGTCCAGCCGGCAATTCCCGCGACGGAAGGCGTTTCAGGAAATGCTCTTTCCAGATAGGTAAAGCTCGCTCCATCACTGTGAAAGGCCAGGGCAAGGCGAACATAGCTATAACCCGCTATCGATGCGATTGCGGTTCCAATAAGAAATGCGAAGGGGGCGGCATGACCGCTGATATCGACGGCGAGTCCGAGGATAGAAAATATCCCACCACCGATCATCCCTCCAACGCCTATTGAAATGAGTTCAGGAAGGCCCAGCTCTTTTGCCGGCGCATCGCGGATCCATTCTTTTTGACGGTCTTTCATTATCCTCCATTTCTGTTAACAAGGCCTGGTTAACGGTGGAACTCAGCTACGCTGATTGAACGTGCTGCCCATTTGTGTCTCCCTCAGGTCCGCGTAGATCTTGGGTAAATCCCAAATCGTAATGATACCCAGAAGGAATATCAAAAGAGGCAAGGTCTCAGAAATCAGCCAGAAAAAAGCACCGCCATTATATCAGCAACGACTTTTCAAACTGTTTCCGCTCCTCGACCCGGTAGTTTTGTAACCCCCAGCGGATTTCGGAGAAGATGACTTTCAGGATGCCAGCGGTGGGGACGGCGAGGAGCAACCCCCAGAGGCCCAGCAAAGCCCCCCCGATCAGAATGACGATAATGATGGCCAGCGGGTGCAGTTCTACGCTCTTGGCGACCACATAAGGCGAGATGAACACGTTTTCGATCAACTGGACGGTGGCAAAGGCGCCCGCCACGGCCAGCACCACGCCAAAGCTGCCGGTATCGATCAGGCCGATGATGATGGCCGGGACCGCACCAGCGATGGGGCCGAAATAAGGGATGAGATTCGCCAGGCCGGCCATGGCGCCGATGAACACCGAGTAGCGGATGTCCAGCAGGGTCAGCGCGAAAATGGACATGGCGCCGACCGCCGCCGCCACGATGAGCTGTCCGCGGATATACCGGCTGAGCTGCTCGACCGTCTTGTGCACCACGATCAGGGAAATTTCGAAATAGCGGTTGGGCATGGCCTCGATGATCGCCCGCTTGATTTTCCAGCCGTCTTTGAGAAAAAAGAACACGCAAAAGCCGATGATGACCAGATTGGGAAACGAAGACAGCAGGCTCACCGCGATGGAGAAGCTCTTTTCCATGAAGCCGATGAGCAGGTTTTGCATTTTTTCGGTGATGGCCTCGCGGATTTGCGGTGTGTCCAGAATCGGGATGCTTTTGGCGAACTTGTTCTGCAGCGATTCGATCAGCGCGGCCGGCGATTCACTCTCCAGCGACGAAGCCAGCGAGTTCACCTGGGCGGTGATGATAGGGGAAGTCAAG
>WFVT01000332.1 GCA_015491485.1 Candidatus Zhuqueibacterota bacterium | reverse complement strand
TCGCCAGTGAAGCATACACCCCCTGAAAGCGGAAAAAAGCCGGAAACCACTCCGACCGCCCAACCGCACGGCGCAGCCGGCGCGCAGAATTCAAAAGCCGATTCCAACGGACAGGCGACAGGAACAAAATCCAAATCCGAATCGGCCATCCGGGTCGATGTTCATCTGCTCGACAACCTGATGAACATGGTCGGGGAGCTTGTGCTGGCGCGCAATCAAATCATTCAGTTTGCCGCTCAGGAAGAAAATGCCGCTTTTCTGGCATCCGCACAGCGCCTGAACCTGGTGACCAGTGAATTGCAAGAAGGCATCATGAAAACCCGGATGCAGCCCATCGGCAACATTTTCAGCCGGTTCCCGAGAGTGGTGCGAGATGTTTCACGGGCTTTGAACAAGCAGGTGATCTTCAAGACCGAAGGCGAAGACACGGAGTTGGACAAAACGATTATCGAAGGCATTCGCGATCCGCTCATTCATCTGATTCGCAACGCCATCGACCATGGCATCGAAGACCCCGAGACGCGTATCCAAAAAGGCAAGGACCCGAAGGGGCTCATCTTCCTGCGCGCCTACCACGAAGGCGGACAGGTGAATCTGGAAATCATCGACGACGGCGCCGGAATCGATGTGAACCGGATACGCCAAAAGGCACTGGAAAAAGGGCTTGTCACAGAACAGCAGTTGAACTCGATGAGCGACCGCGACGCCATCCAATTGATTTTCAAACCCGGCTTTTCCACCGCCGAGAAAGTGACCAATATATCCGGCCGGGGCGTCGGCATGGATGTGGTGCGCACCGATATCGAGAAAATCGGTGGCACGGTGGAGATTCAAAGCGAGCCCGGGAAAGGTACCACGATCAAAATCAAAATCCCCCTCACTCTGGCCATCATTCCGGCGCTGGTGGTTTCGTCTGGACAGCAGCGCTTTGCCATTCCACAGATCAATTTGTTGGAACTGGTGTGTCTGGAACCGGAGGACGCCGGCAGGCTTGAAAAGGTCGGTAATGCCGAGGTTTTTCGGTTGCGCGGCGATATTTTGCCCATCCTTCGGCTTAACCGGGTGCTCCATTTGCCGGAGCCGGAAAACCCGGCCGGGGATTCGATCAACATAGTGGTCCTTTCCACGGGCAACACGCAATTTGGTCTGGTCATCGATACCATTCACGACACCGAAGAAATCGTGGTGAAACCGCTGAGCAAGCACTTGAAAGACATCGACTGCTTTGCCGGCGCCACCATTATGGGCGACGGACGGGTGGCTCTGATTCTCGATGTAGTCGGCCTGTCTAATGCAGCGCGTCTGATGATGGAAGAAAACATCGCCGCTGAAGACCAGGACGAGTCCGTCAGTGTTGTTGAAGACACATCCCATTCGCTGTTGCTTTTCACCATTCACCCGGAAAATCAATTTGCACTGCCGGCGTCTCTGGTTTCACGGTTGGAGACTTTTCCGGCTTCCATGCTGCAGCATACCGGAAAACATGAAGTGATCCAATACCGGGATCAGATTTTACCTCTCATCCGGATTGAAAAATATCTCACCATTCCGCCTCCGCCCGAAGTGGAGGAACTCTCTGTCGTGGTCTTTCAAATTGAAAACCACCAGGTCGGTTTCATTGTCACCGAAATTCTGGATATCGTGGATATCGACCACAAGATTGAATCGTCGGGGATCGAGTACGAAGGGGTTTTGGGGACTTGCATCATCAATGGCAAAATCACTCAGATTATCGATGCGTATAAACTGATTTCCAAAGAATTCCCCGAATGGTTTCAAAAGAAGGAAGTGCTGTACGGCCTCGAAGAGCCGCAAGAGCAACGGGTTTTGTTGGTGGATGATTCTTCTTTTATTCGCTCCATCGAACGTTCCTATCTGGAATCCGAAGGGTACCAGGTGGTGGAAGCCCAGAACGGCAAGGAGGCCTGGGAGCTTCTCAACACTCATGATTTTGATTTCGTCATCACCGATATTGATATGCCAGAGATGAACGGCCTCGAGCTGACACGTACGATCCGAAGCGATTCCCGGTTTATGAATCTGCCGGTGGTCGCGGTTTCGAGCCTTGCCGAACCCGAACATATTGAATGCGGCAGGAAGGCAGGCGTTTCTGCCTATTTAAAGAAGCTGAATCGGGACGAGCTTATTGAAACTCTTGGGCATTTGTTGAAAGGAGAAACCCTTTTAGACGCTGCGGCTTAATTGCGGACCCCAATATACTCAAATGATGGAGTAAAAATGATGGTAGGGAAAGATACCTTGACGCATTCCAGGACGTCAACAGCAAACGACAACCGCAAGCAGTATGCAACCTTTTATTTGGACGAACACTACTTCGGCATTGAAGTGGAATGGGTGCAGGAAATTCTCAAATTCCAGGAAATGACCCCGGTCCCCCTGTCCCCGGATTATATCAGCGGTTTGATCAACCTGCGCGGACAAATTGTGACCGCCGTCAATCTAAAACACAGGCTGTACGGCAAAGAAGCTCCGCTGTCGAGCGACAGCATGAACTTAATCGTGAGGTCGGATGAAGACGTGGTTAGCCTGCTGGTGGATGATGTGGGGGATGTGTTGACTTTAGACGACCAATGGATGCACCCCGTGCCGCCGACGCTGGACTCAATGAAGGTGGATTTCTTGAACAGCGTGTGTCAATTGGAAGATAGACTCCTAATTATTTTGAACGTTCCCCGTGTTTTAGCGGCATGAGCCGTCGCTGAATGGACCACGGTTTTCCGGCAAAGAATGTGAACTTTTAACTCATGGAGCCGCCGATCGATGAACGTATTTCAACATTTTTTCAAAAAAAAGGATGCCAATCCCGATACACATCCTACAATTGAATTCGAGAAAGCTTTAAACACCGATGAGCATGGAGGAACAATCATGTCTGAACAAACAGCGGATGACACGGTAGATATCGTGATGGAAGCAGAGACAGAAGCCATTCAAGAAGACTTGCACGAAGCCGCTTCTACTCAGAATTTTCATGTCATTAATGCGACCAATGTGGTCAACGCACCAAAAGCGGACGATTTTTCTGCTGCGCTTTCGGCCATGACCACGCCGGTGATGCAAATCGATTCGGATTTCACCATCCGGTTTGCGAATCCGGCTTGTGAGCAGGTCTTGCAAAAGCACATCGATGAACTGCGCAAGCACATTCCCGGTTTTCAGCCGGACCGACTGGTAAACCACAAACTGGACAGCCTGTTCGACTCCTTTGGCCAAGAAATCCACCGGCTGTATCATTCCAATTCCAAGCCGGTGTCCGTTCTGATCACCATTGGCAAAGTACAATTCAAACTCATTAGCAGTCCTCTCTTACAGCAAGGGAAACATGTTGGCAATATCATTGAGCTTATCGACTTAACCAACTTTTTCCAGATGCGCGAATCGGCTCTGGCCACGTCAGAAG
>WFVT01000331.1 GCA_015491485.1 Candidatus Zhuqueibacterota bacterium | reverse complement strand
TGTTTTTTGATATCGTGCGGGGTTTTAATGGATTTATTCAGGGCTTCCGTCAGCAACACCACCCCCAGACCAAACATCAAAGCACCGATTACGCCTGCAATCGCCTTCAGTTTTTTATTGCTGTTCACCGGCCGGTCGGGCTCAATGGCCGGATCCAAAATTTTGATCTCTTCCGTTTCCGCCACCGCTGAAAGCTGCGCCTGCTGGTACTTGGCCAGGGTTTCCTGATAGATCGCCGCCAGTTTTTCATTTTTACGGGTCAGCTCCGCGTATTCCATCTGCTTGGCCGGCAGCCGAGCGAGCTTGGCTTCCAACGAGCGGATTTTTTTATCGATTTCCCGAATCTGCTGATCAATTTTGCGGATTTCGCCTTTCGCGGTCTGAAAAATTTCCTGATGCAATGCATCCAGTTCGGCCGCCAGCTTCAGCGCCTCCGGATTCACCGTGGACAGGCTTGCCGCTCTTTCGTACCGCGCATCCAGGTCTTCCAGCCGCGATTTCAGCACCAGCATTTTGGGATTGTCTTTGAACAGCTCCAGCCGCACGAAATCCTTGAAGAACAGGCGCTTCTCCAACGAAAGTTGCTGCTCGTCTTCCACGGAACTCGCGGAAAGCAAATTTTCCGCTTCCTTCAACAGCAATTGAATCGTTTTCTTTTCTTCCTGCAGGTTCTCTTTCTTTTGCTCAATGTTAATCAGTTCCGTGTTTTGACGTGTGGCCGCCGCGTCCAGATCCACGGCATTCCGGCGCCGGAAATCGGCCAGCTCTTGATTGGAGATCGCCAGCTCTTTTTCCGCCCGATCGAGCTGGGCTTTCAAAATCTGCAACTGCGCCCGCGTTTTTTCGCTCTTCAGTGAAACACTTTCCCGGACATAAATTTCCGCCAGACGGTTGGTCATCAGCGCTGCGAGGAACGGGTCTGTATCCTGCAGCTTCAGGGTCATCAGCGTACCCGGCGGCTGGTAGTCCACCCGGATGCGCTGCTGAAAGTCTTTGACCGTTTTTCGGAAATCTTTGATGCGAAAACGCACTTCCTCGGGAAAAGCATCATCATCAGCCGCCAATACAAATTCAAAACCGTTCACACGGACGGTATCCTGCTGGGCTTCAGCAATTTTCGCGGCATACACTTTTTCCCGTTTTTCGCCGTCTTCATCGAGGAGCCGGTACAGCGTAAAGCTATCCTGTGTAAATTGAATGACATATTCGCCGGTTACCGGGCGCCGGGTGGAGGAAAAATGCCGAAAAATTTCTTTCCGGCTGAGAGGAACGTCGTCTTCCAGCGGCTCCATTTCCATGACCAGCCCCAGCTCTTGCACCACCTGTTCGGCAAAGGTACGGCTGGTCAATTTTTGAATCCGCGATTCCAGAAGGCCCCAATCCACACCTTCGTAACTTTTGAATTGAATAACCGCCTGCGCCTCATAAATCGGCTTTTCATTTTTCACGTACATCAGCCACGGCCCGGCGATCAGAACGGTAATCCCCATCCACAGCCACCATTTTTTGATGATGGCATTGACATACCGTTTTATATCGATGGAACTGTCGGTTTGTTGGGGTTCCTCTTCAAAATAGAAATCTTCCATGGCGATTTGTACTCCATCAATAAAATGGGTGGAATCCTGTTGTGCAGAGCCGCCTCAAGGCCCTACTAAACCATCGACTGTGGCCCCGATTTCTGGAATTACCGCTGCGCACGTTGAATTTGCAAATACAGCACCGCCAGTGAAATAATAAAGCCGCCGTAATCCAGAATATCGCGAAGCGTGAAGCCACGCACCGTCGGAATGACAAGCTGGTCGCCCGATTTCACGCCGACTTCCTGGAGCGTGTATGCCTTTTCGTAAACTTCGAGCAGATTCTCAGCCACTTTTTCTCCGGAACGCGAAAGATAAATCCGCTTCAGATCCGCATCCGGTTTCGGCCCACCAGCTTTGCTAATGGCCTGCCAGAGAGAGGCGGTCGTTTCGACCAGATAGGCGCCGGGTTGATTCACCGCGCCCAGGATGGTTAGCCGCATGAGGGGTTTGCAGACAAAATAGAGACCGGAGATAAACCGTCGGTACCGTTCGCTCAGCGTATCCGCCAGAGCTTCTTTGGTCAATCCCACAGCGCGAACCTCACCGATGAGAGGTAGAAGGATGTAGCCCCGCCGATCGATGATATAGTCATCACTGATTCCTAAGCGATTAATATCAAGATTGGCCGCCGTAATGCTATTGGGGTCCTGCCATACAATCACCTGTACCGCATCACCGGGATAAAAATCGCCGCGGATGCGCGATTGAGCAGAAGCTTCGGCAAACCACATCGGACCGTTTTGAAAAAGCAATACCGCAATCATTGCAAGCGCCAGTTGAGCCTTTTTGCGAATCGCAACCATGAGTCGTTCCTTTCGTCATCTACTCCTGTTCCGCATTGCGTTTCCGTATAACCCCGGGGAAGTGGGCGCAAAGGCAACCACGATCTTTCAATTGGTACCCCTTACCGGGATCGGTAAAAGCGAAAGCGTTTTTCCTTGGTATCTAAATTGAGTTTTCGGAGTAATCGATAAATTTTAAAGACACTAACCCGTGTATTGCCGAATCGTTCCGTATTCAGGGCTTTTTTAATTTTCCATGCGCCCTGACGTGGATCGTCGATAATAATGGTTTTAATTTTCTCGCTAAGCGGCAATAATTTTTCATCGACTTTGGGCTTCGAAAACGCCGCCCGGCGGAATTTGCCTGCCTGCCCATCCCGCGGCCGGGTGGTTGGTTTTGGCGGCGCCACCGCTTCGAGCTGACTGTTCCCATTTTCCGGCCGGTACGACCGGCTCTCACTTTTGGTGATATCCAGCCCGATGGAGATATCAAAATCATCGATAGCTTCTTCGATGCTGTCGTAGCAATCGAGAATCCGGTTAAATTCCAACATTTCAAAGATCTCGTAAACCTCCGGCAACATCTGCACAATCTTCAGGTCGCCGCCGTTCTCGCGAATGCCTTTGATCTCCCCCACAAACACGCCCCATCCCGCGGAGCTGACATAGTGCACCTGACTCATATCTACAATAATATGATAAACTCCTTCGTTCATCACTTCGGTAATCTCGTGCAGCATGTAGCCGCAGGTCTGCGTATCGATGTAGCCTTTCACACGAATAAGTGCAATATCGCGTCTCGCCCCGACCCGGCTCTTGCTAACCTGTATTCCTTCCATGGGCCTCTCTTTTCGTTAGATGGCTCAGATAAGTGAATGTCTCAAAATTTGTGCCAATTTGAAACGAAATATCGTTTATTCTTGCAAATTGTTTATTAAGCACTTAAGACTTGCATTCCGAATAACGAACTCGTCCTCTGTTAATACAATTGTGTAATCGGGAAACATTGTTGCTTTCTGAAACAGATGTGAACATTTCATTCCTTCCCCGATGCCACGTCAGGCATGGCGCAAGCTCGATTTTTAACGCTTTGACCGACCGATGGGCAACAATTAAAGACCATCCAGGCACCATCAGGCGGCGCCAGGCTCCGCATTCTGCAAACCATTCCGTTTCACAGGCGATGCGTTTAACATACACGACACCCTCGGGATACCACTCACTGGTTATCCGGGCTCTGGCCCATCCCGGACTGAGCGGATCGTTATGCCGTTTTTGCTATCGGGGCGATCCGGAAATGTTTTTCCGGGCAATTCCCCAAAATGGATTGCGTGGATTTTGAGGAATTTCTGATTTTGCAGGGCATGTTTCGGCCATGTGTTCTTTTTCCGGACAGCCCGTGCCGTTGTGTTAAAAAAAGAAACGCATGGCTTTTCTTGAATCGAAACCATGCGTTTTCGCCGATGTTGTGAAAAGCCGGATTTACTTCTTCTGATTGGCGATTTTCTGATAGAGCTTGGAAAACCGCGTGGCAACGGATTCCCAGGAGTGATTTTCCTTCAATGCATTGCGCACCAATTTTTGCCATTTCTTAGCGTCCTTGTAAACCGCCACCGCTTGCTTCACCGCCTGAACCAGGGCAGCGGGCGTTTCCTCCTCGAATAAAAATCCAGCCCCCTGTTCGGCTTTGGCGTCGAATGGAACGATGCTGTCCTTATACACGCCGGAAGCGTGTGCCACAGGGATGGTGCCGTACCGCAAGCACCGAAAGGCGTCGGTCCCCAGACTTTCATGTTTGGCAGGGAATACGGCCATATCGGCACCGGCCAGCAAAAGGTGCTGAATTTCCGTTGACTTTGGTGCAAACGCCACCTGCCGCGGAGCCTTTTTGGCTTTTTTCTCAAATTCTTTTTTCAATGTGCCATCACCGGCATCCAGCACCACGATTTGACTCGGAAGCTTCAGCAATTCGTCGATGGCTTTCAGCACCAGGCCTGCGCCTTTTTCTTCGCTGTAACCGGACAGATAAGCAATCAAAGGAATTTCCGCCGAATAGTGTAATCCGATTTTATCCAGAAGAATCTTTTTGTTTTCCACTTTGCGGCTTATCGACCGGCCGCTGTAATTCATGGCAAGATATTTGTCGGTTTCCGGATCCCAATTTTTATAATTGATGCCGTTGACCATTCCCACCAATTTCGTTTTCTGCAGCCGGAGCAGGTTTCTCACATGCTCAGGAAGGAGGTCCTCCTCGAGCATTTCCTGAACCAGGCTCTCACTCCCCAACACCACAAGGTCACTGGAGGAAATCCCTGCATTAAATACATTGAATTTCCCGTTGGCAAACAATTCAGGGGCTGTTTCCGCCAGATTTTGCGGCAATCCGATTTTGGCAGGGGATTCTGCAGAGAATTCGGCGTAGGACGAATAGCGGCTAAAAGTAAAAACGAATTTGGTTTTGGCGAAAAAAGCCTCGTCGGCGAATACCGTTTTCAAGTAAATGGGTAACAAACCCGCAGGCCAATCAAAACAGTGGATGATGTCCGGCTGCCAGTGTAAAACGCGCAGGGTTTGCAAACAGCCCAGACAAAACGCCGCGAAGCGTTCGTCATTATCGGGGAACGGCTTTCCCGTTGCCGGATCCACATAAATATCCGGGCGCCCAAAATAATCTTTATTGTCTAAAAAATACACCTGCACTTTGGAGTCCGGGAGGAAGGACGATTTGGCGCTTACTTTGATTTCCTGTTCTCCGAGCTGAACACTCATATCCCGCAGCCGAATCACGTCACGAAGGACATATTTGCGCTCATTGACGCTTTTATAATTCGGCATCATCACGCGCACATCGTGGCCCATTTCTTTTAATGCAATGGGGAGCTGGGCTGCGACTTCGGCAAGCTCGGATTTCTGGACGAATGGAGCGATTTGGGGAGACACAAAACAGATCGACAGAGGATTTTTCATGGTTTACATCCTGACCCTTGCGTTCAACTCATCGTTTACGAAGACACAACATCATATTAAGCCAATCAATACATTCACGACCCGCAGGTCTGCCCGGGTTCCGCTATCTGCTGCAGCAGGACGGCACCTTATCCTTCTGCCAGGTGAGCTGCAGCATCCTCCGGAGGAATCGGGTTGATATAAAATCCGGATCCCCATTCAAAGCCGGCAATGCGGCTTAATTTGGGGATGATCTCCATGTGCCAATGATATTCGGGCACGTCGGCTCGCTGAATGGGCGACGAATGGATAATAAAGTTATATGGGGGAGCATCCAGAGTGCGTTGGATACGCTGTAGCACATCCTTCAAAATTTCGGCGAACTGATGATAAAACACTTCTTCCATACGTTCATAATGTGAGGCATGCTCTTTGGGCAATATCCAGGTTTCGTAAGGAAAACGCGACGCGAACGGCGCAATTGCCAGATAGGCATCGGTTTCCTGGATAATGCGCCTTTTCGAGTCCATTTCCTGATGGATGATGTCACAATAAATGCAACGCTCTTTGAGCCGGTAATGTTTGTTTGCGCCATCCAGTTCTTCCGCCACCCGTTTGGGCAAAATCGGCGTCGCAATAAGTTGGGAATGCGAATGCTCCAGGGATGCTCCGGCGCTCCCGCCGTGATTTTTGAACACCAGAATATACTGAAAACGCAGATCATTGCGGAGATCGGTTATGCGATCCCGAAAAACTTTCAGAATACTGGCAATGTGCGAAACATCCAAATCCGCCAGTTCTTTTTCATGATCCGGTGTTTCAATGATCACTTCGTGGGCGCCGATGCCGTTCATCAAATCATACAGCCCTTCGCCGCGGCGATTCAATTCACCTTCAATCTGAAGCGCCGGAAATTTGTTGGGAACCACGCGCACTCGCCAGCCCGGTGAATTGGCCTGTGCCGGGCCGCCATCCCGCACCGCTAAAATCTCCGGAGGGGTCTTGTCTTCATTTCCTGGACAAAACGGACAAAAGCCTCCTTTGCGAATTCGAGACTCAAAAGCCCAGTCTGAAGGCCGTTTGCCCCGTTCTGTGGAAATAATCACCCATCGCCCGACAATCGGATCCTTACGCAGCTCTGGCATTCGATGACCTGCGAAAGCCCTTATTGCAAATTACGCAGATAGGCCTGCGCCTTGCTCACATACTCACTTTTTGGATAAGAATTAATTAGCTGTTCAAACTGCGCACGCGCCGATTCACGATCGCCCAGCTTCAAATACGTCACGCCCAACTTCAGCAGCGCTGCATCGGCCTTATTGCTGTTCGGATAGGCAAAGACTTTCTCGAATTCAGCGATGGCCTGCTCATAATTTCCCAGTCCGTAATAGCTCTCCCCGATCCAGTACTGACAGTTATCCGATAACGAGTTATTGGGATCCTCGGCCAAAAGGGCGGAAAAAGCTTCAATCGCTTCGCGATATTTGCGGGCATTGTAAAGCTGAAGCGCTGCTTGATAGCGCTCGCGGAATGTACCGGAAACGGTTGAAGCAGTCGTTCCCGCGGTGGGCGCCGATAATTTGGCGGTCCGGAGTGTGGTAGCCTGCTGCTGCAGCTCTTCCAGCCGGCGGTCTTTTTCTTCGAGATCACGGCGTAAATCTTGAATGAGCTGTTCTTTCTCTTTCAGCTCCTGTTCCAGCTTCTGTACCTCGGCGCGCAGTGATTCGATATCAGCACCTTCTTGCGGTGTCGCCGCCGACTCACTCTTTTCTTCTTCCGGAGTGATTCCCAGAAGTCGCAGCACTTCATCTTCTTCGGGATTTTTGTCTGACTCTTCCTGGGGCTGCTGCTGCTCGGATTCGATGCCAAGCAGTTGATCAATGCTTACGTCGCCCTCGTCTGATACATTTTTGTTTTTGCCGCCGCCGCATGCCAGAAATAGCAGGGATACCAACAACACGGCATACATAACGAAAGAGCGGGAATGAATCCTAAATTTACGAATTCCTGGCATCAACATCCTGCATCCTCCAATACGAAATTTGAAAATTGTATCCATTAAAAAACAAACCATTTTTTCCAGGGTCAACTCGTGAGGAGTTGCTGGGGTGTGGCTACCTTCTTCGTTTCGACTGGTTTTCCGCTGGCCACAGTGGGATCATAGCCAGATAGCGTCCCGTTTTGAATTCACCCTTGGTTCCCCCTGTT